>JBKBIC010000124.1:0-14949 GCA_046299435.1 Saprospiraceae bacterium | reverse complement strand
ATGGCGGCGCAAACCCCGATGGGCTGTTTCGTGACCAACACGCGCAAATTGGCGGCGTGCGGCGGGATGATGTCGCCGTAAATCCGTTTGCCCTCCTCCGCAAACCACTCCACGAACGACGCGCCGTACACCACTTCGCCGCGTGCCTCGGCCAGCGGCTTGCCCTGTTCGAGGGTCATCAAAAGGCCCAGATCTGCTTGATTTTCAAGGATTAAGTCGTTCCAGCGGCGGAGGATTTTGGCGCGTTGGGTAGCGGTCTTTGCCCGCCAATCGGGCAGTGCGGCATCGGCGGCGGCAATGGCGCGAGCGGTTTCGGCGGCTCCGCAGTCGGCGACTTCGGCGAGCAATTCGCCAGTGGCGGGGTTGTTGACCGGGAAATTTTTGCCGGAATCGGCAGCCGTCCACGCGCCATTGATATAGGCTTGGCGGCGAAGGAGGTTGGCGTTTTTCAGAAAGGACATGGTGGGAGAATTTGCGGGCGAAGGTACGAGCCTCGGTCGCCAACACATTTTCGCTTGGCGATACCTTTCCTTGCAGCTCGAAAATTTCCTCCAAAAAATTCCACCCGACAAGTTGAAATTTGCCCGCCCCTCAGCTTCCCAATCGCACATTCATTCATTCACACATTCACTCATCGAACATGAAAATACGCATGGGCATGGTCGGCGGCGGCATCGGCGCGTTCATCGGCGGCGTGCACCGCATGGCGGCCAACTTGGACGGCCACATCGAACTCGTCGCGGGCGCGTTCAGCAGCAATCCCGAAAAATCCCGGCAATCCGGCGAAGCACTCGGCCTCGACCCGGCGCGGGTGTACGGCAGTTTCGAGGAGATGATCCGCCGCGAAAAACGGCTGCGCCCGGAGAAGCGCATCCAAATCGTGAGCATCGTCACGCCCAACCACATGCACTTCGCCCCGGCCAAGATGGCTTTGGAAAATGGCTTCCACGTCATTTGTGATAAACCGTTGGCTTTCAATATGAAAGAAGCCCTCGTGCTGGAAAAAGTGGTCGCCAAAACGGGCAACATTTTCGCCCTGACGCACAATTACACGGGCTACCCGATGGTCAAACAAGCCCGCATGATGCTCCGCAACGGCGAGCTCGGTGCCGTCCGAAAAGTCGTGGTCGAGTACCCGCAAGGTTGGCTCAGCACCGCCGTCGAAGCCTCCGGCTCCAAACAAGCCGCGTGGCGCACCGACCCGACCAAAAGCGGCATAGCCGGGGCCATGGGCGACATTGGCACCCATGCCGAGAACCTCGCCGAGTATGTTACTGGCCTGAAAATCAGCGAGATGTGCGCCGACATCAGCACCATCGTGCCGGGCCGCCAACTCGACGACGACGGCAACGTGCTGCTCCGTTTTGACAACGGCGCACGCGGCATCCTGCACGCCAGCCAAATCAGCGCGGGCGAGGAAAACAACCTGAACATCCGTATTTATGGTGAAAAAGGCGGCCTCGAATGGCGGCAAATGGAGCCAAACTCTCTGATTGTCAAATGGTTGGACAAACCCACGCAGGTTTACCGCACGGGCGTGGGGCCGCTTTACCCAGAGTCGTTGGCGCACACGCGCATCCCCGCCGGCCACCCGGAGGGCTACCTCGAAGCCTTTGCGAACATCTACCGCAACTTTGCGATGTGCGTAAAAGCCCGCCTCGAAGGCCGCGAGCCTGACCCGATTTATACTGATTTCCCGACGGTGCAGGACGGGGTGCGCGGCATGAAATTCATCGAAAAAGTCATCGCCAGCGGGCGCAGCAAGAGCAAGTGGGTGAGTTTTTGAAGTGATGAGTTATGAGTGATAAATGATGAGTTTGGGTTCATCATTTATCACTCACCGCCAACTTTTCAAGGCACCGCCCCAAGCTTTCGCGCCAATGCGGGATTTGCAGACCGAACATGGCCTTGATTTTCGATTTGTTCAGCACCGAAAACGGCGGGCGTTGGGCGGGCGTGGGGTAGTCTTTCGTCTCGATGGGCGAGACGCGGCACGGCACGCCGGACATGGCAAAAACTTCGACCGCGAAATCGTACCAGCTCGTCACGCCCTCGTTCGAGTAGTGCCACACACCGCCGATGCTGCCGCGCTCAACTTCCTGATTGTCAACTTTTTGGATGATTGTCAAAATCGCCTCGGCCAAATCCGGGGCAAATGTGGGCGTACCGATTTGGTCAAAAACGACGTTCAGCGCGGGGCGTTCCTTGCCGAGCCGCAGCATGGTTTTCACGAAATTGTTGCCGAGGTGGGCGTACACCCACGAGGTGCGGACAATCATGGTGAGCGGGTTGGCCCGCAGCGCGGCGCGGTCGCCGAGCAGTTTGGTTTTGGCGTACACACCTTTGGGGCTTTCTGGGTCGCCTTCTTTGAAGGGCGTGTTTTGGCGGTTGTGATAAACGTAATCGGTGGAGATGTGGACGAACGGGATGCCGATTTCGGCGCAAGCCTCGGCCAAGTTTTTCGCGCCGGTCACGTTGATTTTTTTTGCCAGCGCGGGGTCACTCTCGGCCTTATCCACCGCTGTGTTGGCTGCACAGTTGACCACCCAAGTCGGGCGATTTTTCGAGAAAAAACGCCGCACGGCGCGGCGGTCGGTGATGTCGAGCTCGTCCACGTCCACAAAAAGGAAGCGGAGCGCGGGCCGTTGAGCGGCCAGTTCTTGAAAGCATTGACCGACTTGGCCTTTGCCGCCTGTTATCAAAATCATAGGAAACGCGAGTGGGTTTGAATCTGAGATGGGAATTGGCAAAAATAGAACCGCTTTTGGGTGGGCAGAATTTCAAATTACCGTCGGATGCGAAGGTGGTGTCCGTCGAATACCGAGAAGGCATCCGGCAATTCCGATAGGTGAACAATGATCGCCCGCGCCGCCAATTCGCCCTTGCGTTCACTTGGCATTGCCCCCAAACGCAGCAACAGTACCCCTTTGTGCGGGAGTTTGAGCCTAAAAACCAGCTCACCAAAGTCTTTATCCTCGGTGATGAGCAGCGCATCTTGCTGAACAGCAATATTCAACACGTCGTCGTCCGAAATAGACGGCTCTTGTTCCACGATGGCAAAGACATCCAAGCCTTGCGCTCGCAGGTTTCGGACGATTGTAAAGTCCACGCTTTCGTCGGCAACAATTTTCATGGTTCAGGCAATTGCAAAGACGAGGTCGTTTTTCACACTGTGGAGGGCGAAAAACAAGCAGGCCGTGATGTCTTCGCGTGAAATGCGGGGATATGCTTGCAACAAATGTTCAACAGACTCGCCGAGGGCGATTTTTTCCAAAATCAGCTCCACTGGTACGCGAGTGCCTTTTATCACGGGTTTGCCGAACATGATTTTGGGATCTGAGACGATGCGCTCTTGCCAAACTTGGTTCATAATTCGCTGGATTTTGGGCAAAGTTAACCGTTCTTTTTTCCGTCCAAGCTGCCCAACGAGGCCGCTTCTTTACCCGAAACCCAAACTTCCAAACAGCAAACTTTTTCTACTTTTGCCGCGCCTTTCTCATAAACACCAAGTTATCAAACAGTTACAGACTGTTTGGCACTGATTTTCAAACATCAAAACAGATTCCTCGACATGGATTCATTGGTTTATCTACTGCCTCTTTTTGGCGTTGTTGGCCTGTTGTATATGGTCGTCCTGCAAGGCTGGGTGACGAAACAAGACGCGGGCGACGAGAAAATGCGCGGCATCGCCGCCAACATCGCCGACGGGGCGATGGCTTTCTTGAAAGCAGAATATCGTGTGCTGGCAATTTACGTCGTGGTGGCCGGCGCGCTTTTGGGTTTCCAATCCACGTTGGTTGAACATTCGAGCGTCCTCATCGTGGCCGCGTTTGTCATCGGGGCTTTGTTCTCGGTGCTGGCCGGCTATTTCGGGATGCGGATTGCGACGAAAGCCAACGTCCGCACCACGCAGGCTGCCCGCACGAGCCTCGCCAAAGCGTTGGACGTGTCGTTCAAAGGCGGCTCCGTGATGGGCTTGGGCGTGGCAGGCTTGGCTGTGCTGGGCCTGAGCATGCTGTTTGCCATGTTCTATAATGTGTTCATGGGCGGCGATTATGCTTCGGGCGGCGGCCACATGGAAATGACCCGTGTGCTCGAAGTGTTGGCTGGCTTCTCGCTCGGCGCGGAAAGCATCGCACTCTTCGCCCGTGTGGGCGGCGGCATTTACACGAAAGCCGCTGACGTGGGTGCCGACCTCGTGGGCAAAGTCGAGGCGGGCATCCCCGAAGACGACCCGCGCAACCCGGCGACCATCGCCGACAACGTGGGCGACAACGTGGGCGACGTGGCTGGCATGGGCGCGGATTTGTTCGGCTCGTATGTGGCGACGGTGCTGGCATCTATGGTGCTCGGCAACTATATCATCAAAGACATGGGCGGCCTCAACGATGCGTTCGGCGGCATCGGCCCGATTCTTTTGCCCGTGATGATTGCCGGTTTGGGCATCATTTTCTCGATCATCGGGATGCAACTCGTGCGTGTCAGCGATTCCTCCGAGGCAAACGCCGACACCGTACAAGGCGCACTCAACCGGGGCAACTGGGTGAGCATCATCCTTACTGCAGTGGTCTGTTTCCCGGTCATCCAATGGATGCTGCCCGAAACGATTACCATGAATTTCTTTGGCGAAGGCACCCGTGCCGTGTCGAGCATGAACGTGTTTTATGCTGTGCTCGTCGGCCTCGTGGTGGGTGGTGCCATTTCGGCCATTACCGAATATTACACAGGCTTGGGCAAAAAACCCATCCTCGCCATTGTGAAGCAGTCGGCCACCGGCCACGCCACCAACGTCATCGCTGGTTTGGCGACAGGCATGATGTCCACTTGGATGCCGATTGTGCTTTTCAGCGGCGCGATTTGGGCAACATATTCATTGGCAGGCTTTTACGGGGTGGCAATTGCCGCCTCGGCCATGATGGCCACGACGGCCATGCAGCTGGCGATTGACGCTTTCGGCCCCATCGCCGACAACGCGGGCGGCATCGCCGAAATGAGCGAACTGCCCAAAGAAGTCCGCAACCGCACCGACGTGCTCGACTCTGTCGGCAACACGACTGCGGCCATCGGCAAAGGTTTTGCCATTGCCTCGGCGGCTCTGACCGCGCTCGGCCTGTTCGCGGCCTACGTCACTTTCACGGGCATCGAAGGCATCAACATTTTCAAAGCCAACGTGCTGGCCGCGCTGTTTTTGGGCGCTATGATTCCTGTTGTGTTCTCCGCTTTTGCCATGCAAAGCGTCGGCTCGGCGGCCATGGACATGGTGAACGAAGTGCGCCGCCAGTTCCGCGAAATCCCCGGCCTCCTCGAAGGCGCCGGCAAGGCTGACTACCAGCGTTGCGTCGAAATCTCGACCAAAGCCGCCATCCGCGAAATGATGACGCCCGGCCTCATCACCATCATCACCCCGATTTTGGTGGGCTTTTTCATGGGCGCAGAACCCCTCGGCGGCTACATGGCCGGCGTGACGGTGAGCGGCGTGATGTGGGCCATTTTCCAATCGAACGCCGGCGGCGCATGGGACAACGCGAAAAAATCCTTCGAAAAAGGCGTGGACATCAACGGCCAGACCTATTACAAAGGCTCCGACCCGCACAAAGCCGCCGTCACCGGCGACACGGTGGGCGACCCATTCAAGGATACAAGCGGCCCTTCGATGAACATCCTCATCAAATTGACCTGCCTCGTCGGCCTCGCCATCGCACCCATCTTGGGCGAAATGGCCGACACGACCAGCGCACCCGCACCGACCAACGAAATCCGTATGTCGCAATCCGACGCTCCGCAGCAGCCCGCTGCCGCGCCGATTGGGAAATGAGGAAATCGGAAATCGGGGGAATTTGAAATTTTTCAATTTCCCATAGCAAACGCCCCCGGTGGAATCTCCGCCGGGGGCGTTTCTTTGTCGGGCGTATTCTGAAAATTTTCGCAACCGCGCTCGTCGTCGAAGACCTGACCAACCATTACCAATAAATCAATTTCTCATGGCAAACCATTCGGTGCTTGATTCAAACGGGAACGAAATCCATTCGCCCGAAACGCTCCATCCCGGCGACGTGCTGGAATTGGAGCTGGCTGCCCGCAACCTCAAAAAAGCGGAGTTTGCCGCCCAACTTGGCGTGAAGCCGAGCCATTTGAGTGAATTGCTGAAAGGCAAACGCCATGTCGGAGCGAGCATGGCGATTCGGTTGGAAACCCTACTGGGCATCAAAGCCGAATATTGGATGCGCGTGCAAGCGGCCTTTGACTTGGCCAAGGCACGGCGCGAAATCCGCGCGGAAGCCGAGGCTATGCGGGCGTGAGGAAACTGGAAACGAGGAAACAGGAAATTTGAAATTGGGAAATTGCTCAATTTCAAATTTCCCAAAACACGAACGCCCCCGGTGGAATCTCCGCCGGGGGCGTTTCTTTGTCGGGGCCAAAATTTTTTCCCAAAATTTAAAGTAAAACATCGCCCGGCCCGTCTTCCTCAAAAAAGCTATCAATCGTGTCAATCTCAATGGCAGCAGAACCGAGTTTGTCCACCCATGTCGGAATCACGGAAACCGTGCAAGCCTATGGCAAGCGGCTGTTTCGATTCATTCGTGGTCGTGTGCGGAGCGATGCCGATGCGGAGGATATTTTGCAGGACGTGTGGTACCAGTTCAGCCGCGTGGTGGACACCGAACCCATCGAACAATTGAGCGGATGGCTTTTTCGCGTCGCCCGAAACCGCTTGACTGACCAGTTTCGCCGCAAGGCTCCGCAGTCGCTCGAAGATTTCGCTTACGAAGACGAGGACGGCGAAACCCACCTCAAAGACCTGCTACTTTTGGAGGCCGACACGCCCGAAACCGAATTCATGAAACAGACGGTCTGGGCCGAATTCATGGCCGCGCTCGACGAACTGCCCCAAGCCCAACGCGACGTGTTCGTGTGGAACGAAATGGAAGACGAGACCTTCCAGTCCATCGCCGACCGCACGGGCGAAAACATCAAGACGCTCATCTCGCGGAAACGATACGCCGTGCAACACTTGCGCGCCCGCCTCGAACCCATTTACCAAGAATTTGTAAATCAATAAGTTATGCTCAACGAAGGCTCGAACCGGGGCTTCATGCCCGCCCGAAAACGCTGGATTTTGTTTCCGCTGTTTTTCATCGCCGCCGCGCTGCTGCTCGGTGGGGCAGTCATGTTTTTGTGGAACGCCATCTTGCCGGAGGTCATCGGCGCGAGGCCGTTGAGTTATCCGCACGCCCTCGGTTTGCTGGTGCTTTGCCGCATCCTGTTCGGCGGTTTTCGCGGCGGGCGGCCCGGCGGAAACCATGCGGCCTTCGACCCGCGTGGCCGTTGGATGAGCATGAGCGCGGAAGAACGCGCCAAGTTCAAGGCCGCGTGGCAAGAGCGGTGCCGGAAAAAAGAGGACTAAAATTTTCCCGAAAAAAAACGCGACGACGATAAAGTAAAAACCCGCGCCGCCCGTCTTCCCAAATATCAGGCACACACAATCGGCGGAGCCTGCCGCCATCATTCCTTAAACACATTTCACCATGCGTCCCGCAAAATTTGCCTTCGCGCTGCTCTTCGGCGCGGCAGTCCTTATTACCTTTTTGAAACTGCTGTTTTTCGCAATCGCGGCGGCAGCAGTCCTCGGCACCCTGTTTTTGGTGTTCCGCGCTGGCAGCCTCGCGGCCTCCATGCATGGCCATCAATGGCAAAATTTCAGCCATGCCAGCCAATACCCGATGCAGTTCGGTGGCCACATGAATGCCCAACCGCTCGACCCGCACTCGTTCCAACGCACTGAAAAACAGCCCTTTGCACGGCACATCGAAGTGCTGTAACCCCCAACCAAGCAACCCAAATTTTTCACTTTCAAATTCAACATCATCATGTGTTACGCACATAACGCCCGCACGTCGGGCTTCCAACACGGTCGCTTCGGCGGCCACGCACACCCCGGCTGGGGCCGGTTTGCCAAACATTTCGGCGGCTGGCCGGGCGGCTCGGCGAGCATCCCGGTCAACATCCGCGAAAGCCAAGACTGGTACGAAATCTTCGTGTTCGCGCCCGGTTTGAACAAAGATGCCTTTCAGGTCAATGTTTCGGGCGATGTCCTCACCGTTCGTTCACAAGTCGAAAATGATGCGGCAACCCGCGAAAACTGGCTGCACCGCGAGCATCCGCAAGCACCGTTCGAGCGGCAATTTTTGCTCAATGGCAAAGTGGACACCGACGCAATCGCGGCCCGCTACACCGACGGCGTGCTGGTGCTGACGCTGCCGAAATTGCCGGGCGCAGCCGGGCAAAACGTCTCGGTGGCATAACCGCCCGTCGGCGAGGCAAATTCTATCGAACGCCCCGGCTGCAACTTGTTTGCGGTCGGGGCGATTTACTTTCGGGCGAAAATTTGCCTGCCAAGCCCATGTTCTGGAAAACCATCGGCCACACATTTGCCATCGTGCTGCTCACTTTGCTGACGCAAGTGGGAGGGTTAATTTGGCTCATCGCATTGATTATCAAGTATTTGGCTTTCCAAAAACGAAGATTTCGGTTTGCCACGCCAGCAATTTTCACTGGGTTGTATTTGCTCGCCACGTTTTTCGTCGTGCCACCATTGGCTGCAAAATTTGGCCGTGTGCGATTGCCGTTGATCTCGAACCCACACCTGCGGCCCGAAAGCATTTGCTTCTTTTTATTCAACCGGAACTACGTCCGCCCCGAACTGAAAACCGCCGTCGAAGCCGTCGCCGAACAATTGCAGGCCAAATATCCGGGTGCGGTGATTTGGTACTTGGACGCTTGTTTCCCGTTCATCGAAGGCTATCCGCTCGAACCGCATTTCAGCCACCGCGACGGCCAAAAGATTGACCTCGCTTTTTTCTGGAACGAAGCCCAAACTGGGCAGCCCACGCACGGAACGCCCTCGCCATTTGGCTACGGCGTTTGCGCCGAAGCCCAGCCGGGGGAGCACGACTATAACAAGATTTGCATGGGCAAAGGCTACTGGTACATCTCGCTGTGCAAGCAATTGGCCGAACCATTTTTCAACCCGGACAACTACGTTTTCGACCTCGACAAAAACCGAGAGTTGGTGCGCTTATTCGCTGAAAACCAATCAGTTGGAAAAATTCTCATCGAGCCGCACCTGAAAACAAGGTTGGGCTTGGAGGGCTTCGACAAGCTCCGTCGGCAGGGCTGCAAAGCCGCCCGCCACGACGACCACATCCATGTGCAACTGTAAAACTGTGGCGGCCACCCAAAACCGAGGCCGCGAACGAACAGCCGATTTGCAAAAATTGCGGACTTTTCGCCCCGTTTGTTCATCGTCCATCACTCACAGCCCATCACTTCAAGAAAAATGCGCCCATTCCTCATCGGCATCGCAGGCGGCAGCGGCAGCGGCAAGACCAGTTTCATCCGGCGGCTCCGCGAGCAATTCCCCGAAGACAAACTTTGCATCGTCTCCATGGACGATTACTACCGCCCACGCGACCAACAACACACCGACGAGCAAGGCGAGAAGAATTTCGACCTGCCGAAGTCTTTTGACAAAAAGGCTTTTCGCCGCGACGTGGAGCGGCTCATGGCTGGCGAAACCGTTGAAAAAGAGGAATATACGTTCAACCAAGCGGGCAAGACACCGAAGATGCTCACCTTCCACCCGGCCCCGGTCATCATCGTCGAGGGCCTGTTTGTCTTCCATTTGAAGAAAATCGCGCCGATGCTCGACCTCAAAATTTTCATCAACGCGAAGGAAAACCTGAAAGTCATCCGCCGCATTTACCGCGACCAAGTGGAGCGCGGCTACCCCATCGAGGATGTGCTGTACAAATACCAGCACCACGTCCTGCCGTCGTTCGAGAAATACATCCAGCCGTACAAGGACGAAGCCGATGTGGTCATCAACAACAACCATGATTTCGAGCGCGGGCTGGCAGTCGTGTCGGGCTTTTTGAAATCGTTGACGAAGTGATTTAGGCAGTCGGCGGGCGGCTTTCCAGTTTTTTGGCGTGTCCGCCGGCAGCTTTCCATGCCTGATAAAAGGCCGCGCCCGCGAACAGGCCGCCCACGCACCAGTTCAGCAAACTTTGGTGCCCGGCCAAAAAACCTGCTGCGAATTGCCCGCCCGAAGCGTAAAGGCCGTAGGCCAACACCGTGCCCACGCCGATGCCGAGGACGTAGCGTTTGTAGTAGCTTTCCAGCGGCAGCAAGATGTTTTTTGCCAGCAAAACCGTGTTCCAGCCCAACCAAAACGGGATGAGCGTCGGGGTCAACAGCCGGAATGACACGCCCATGAAAAAAGGCGACAGCCCGCCCGACAGGTAAACCGGGTGAATCTCCGCCGGGTGCAACGCCGCCCTGAAACTCCCGAACGCCAGCGAGGCCAGCACCGCCGCCGTGAGCCAGTTCAGCGCACTGAACAGCCGCTGCTGGCGGCTCAGCCAGCCCATGCCCAGCAGCGAGACGCGCACGAACACCATTTCGATGAGCAAGGCCCCAAGCGCGAACTCGAATGCCGCTGCCAGCCCTTGCGCCAACCCGACGTGCAGCACCGCCACGTTCATCGTCCCGACGGGCAGCGACCCCACGAAACTCACCCCCAAACCCGTGAAAAACACGCGGCGGCGGCCATGAAAACGCGGGTACGATAGGAAACTGGTTTTGAGCATTGCAGGCGGGGCTATTTCAAATCATCGAGTCAATTTTTTTCAGCAGTGCAAAATGCCGCCGAGCCGCACGAAGGTAGCGCAACCCCTCCCAAAACGGCCAGCAACGATGCCCATGCCGATGATTGTGGGCACTGATATCGGCCAGCAAACACCAGTGCCGCCGGATTTCGGCCCACGCTGCCCAAACCGTCAGGCCGCAATGGTAAATGTGGTTGGGAGCCGCGCCCGCGCCGTTGAATTCGAGGATGCTGTAATTTTTCCCCTGTTTCAAATCCTCGACCGACGTGCATTTGATATCGTAGCGGCCATAAAAAAACGCGCCGCTGTGATGGCTCAGATGGTCGAAAAAACCAAGCAACTCCCTGTCAATCAAGTGTTTCTGGTTGTGCAGCCTTGCCCCCCGGTTGCGGTTGGCTGCGATGGCGAGCAGGAAAATTTCGCCTTTGGGCAGGATTTTGGAAAGCATGGCCTCGTGCTTTTGCCGCATCTCCGGGCGGTAATCGCGGGCGCGCGGGTTCTCCAAAATCAATTCCCAAAGTGTGGATTGGCCGTCGCCGACGACGTGCAAGAGCTCTTTTTCGGTCATGCCAGTTATCGCGCCGCGCTGCTCCGTCGGGTGTCGCACATAAAAAACGCTCAACTCGACGGGCAAATCCACCCACGCCTGCACGAGGTATTCGACGGGGATACGGCTGTGATAATCAAGCAGTTGCGCCTCGTTTTCTATTTTTCGGAAAAGCAAGCCCTTCATGCCCGCGTCAGGCTTCACGGCGAAAGGGTATGCCAAACCCGCCGCCGCAATTTTCGCTTTCGCGGACTCGAAGTCCTCGCTGGGCAGCACATAAACAGTGGTCGGGAACGAGCCGGGCGGCAGCTGGGCGTACATCTCTTTTTTGCCCTCGCCCTCGAAGCCACCGAAGGTCAGCGTCGGGTTGGACGCACTGAAAAACCACAGCGAACGCGCCCGCAAGCAGTGCCAAGCCCATGTGAAAAACAGCGGGAAATAAAACACTTTCCAGGGCCATTGCTCCCAATCGGTCAGCCGGGCGGCGGCTTTGTCGAGCCAATTTTGGAATGGGGTCGGGGCAGTTTGCGGGCGGTATTGGATAGTCGCTTCGGGCGAAGTGGGCATGAGCGCAGGCTGTTTAAAAGCCTGCAAATGAACGAGTTGCCGCCCGGAACGGCCCGCTGCCGCAGTTGAAGTCTTTGTGAAGTTTGCCGTCAGCGCAGCACCGTGACATCGCCCTCGAAGCGCAGCACCCGCCCGTCCACGAACTCCACCTCGGCCCACCACGCGAACACGCCCGGCAGCACGGGCCTGCCCCGGAACGTACCGTCCCAGCCCAGCCGCTCGTCGTTCGGTGCGAAGTGGTGTTTTTCAAAGACGTGCTCGCCCCAGCGGTCGTAGATGTTGAGGTGGCGGATTTCGTGCGCGTCCTCGTTCGTGAACAGCGTGAAAAAATCGTTTACGCCGTCGCCCTCCGGGCTGAACACATTGGGAATGAACACTTTGTAAAAAATATAGTCGAGCCGCACCGTCACCACGCTATCGCAGCCGAAGGGCGTGGCGAATCGGTAGGTTTTTTCGAGGGTCGTGTCGCGCACCGTCGAGCCGTCGGGCAGGCGGTACGGAGTGCCTTCGGGCAGCACGACGACGAGCAGCGTGTCGTATTTTGGGTGGAAACGCAGGTCGAAAACGAGCGTGCTGTCGCAGCCCAAAAAATTCGGGTACCTGAAAATATGAATGCCCGTTTCGTCGGCCCATTGCCCGTCTGGGAGCAGCACCGCCTCACCCGCGCAGCGGTCTAACTCGTTGATTGTCAACGATGAATCGGTCACTTCCAACGCCACAACCATCGTGCTGTCGCAGCCGTGCGGGGTCTGGAACTTGAACTGGTAAACACCCGGTTCGGTGGCTGCCGAGCCGTCGGGCATCGTGAAAATCTCGCCGCCGCAAATCACCGCCGAGGAGGCCAGCCAAGCAGTGTCGTATTTTGAAATTTCGATGCTCAGCAAGCTGTCGCAGCCATGTACGGTTTGCAATTGGAACTGGTAGCTGCCCGGTTGGTCGGTTGTCGAGCCATCGGGCAGTGTGAATTTTTCGCCCTCGCAGATGGATGTTTTGAGGTTGGCGATTTGGTTCGGCCAAGCCTCCACTTGCACGATGACCGTGCTGTCGCAACCGTTCGCAGCAGTGTACGCGAACGGGAAAAAACCAGCCGCTGAAGCCACCGAGCCATCGGGCAAAACGACCGACCCGCCGGGGCAGAAGCCCGTTTTTTGCAAAGATGAAAACGCTTGATTTACAGTCAGATGCAGCGTCACGAGCAGGCTGTCGCAGCCGTTCAGGTCTTCCAGTTCGTCCAAAAAAGTGCCGGGCGTAGAGTGCTTGTAATCTCCGATTTGGAACACTTCGTTTTGGCAAATCGTGGCCGAGATGGTCGTGTCCGGCACCTCGCCCATCCACACATTGTCGAGCCATGCGCGGTCGAAGCCCGTCCGGTATTCGCCCCGGATTTCGAGGCTGGCAATGTTGGAAAGCACCTGCTTGAACTGGGTTTGGGTGGGGTTGGGGCCGTTGCCAGCGTCCAGGTGCCAATCATTTTCGGTCAATCGCACAGCAAAATGCGTCCATTTATTGACCGTCGGGTTAAAGCCATGATTTCGGACAATCGTCGTGCCGTCCGCGCCCCGGATGATGATGTCGTTGGTGTACGGTGTTTGGCTGAACTGCACAATGAGCAGGTCGTATTTGAGCGAGTCGCCGTATGTGTAGGCCCGGTTGCCGAGGAAACAATCCGGCGCGACGAAGTACCACGGCTGCCCGGTGTCGCTGTCGTCGGCGAAGATGCTCGGCGCAGGATTGCCCCGCGAAGGGTCGAAATGGACGATGTGCCCCACCGCGTCAATGTTTGCCTCCCATTTTTCCTCGTCAAGGTCAAATCGGCTGACCTGCGCGGCGAGCGCGGCACAGCACAGGAACGCTGCGGCAAAAGCACAGAAAGGTTTGGGCATCGGGACAGTGGATTAGCGTGGCGAAAGATACCTGCCGCACCGGATGCGCTGGTTTTGAAAGATTGAAAATTGCCAATGGTTGATGAAAGTTGAAGATGGAGCTGAAGCGTTGAAAGGGGTTGAAAAGGTTGTGATTCAACTTTTCCTCGCTTCAACTCTCTTCAGCCACGCTCCGCGATGGCGATGGTGGCGAGGAAAAGGCGGGTGCCGGGCACTTCCAGTATTTGCCGACCGCAACTTTCGAGGGTCGCGCCGGTGGTCAGCACGTCGTCCACGAGCAGGACGTTCTTGCCTTCCAGTGGAGCGCGTTTTTTCAGGACGAAGGCTGCACCGACATTTTGGAAGCGTTCGCTGCGGCTTTTTTGCGTCTGGGATTGAGAGAAAACTTGACGCGCAAGTGCTTGATTTTCAACAGGTTTTTGCATGGCTTCGCCCAAGCCTTCGGCAAATTTCGCGCTTTGGTTGTAGCCGCGTATCCGCTCCTTTTTGGGGTGAAGCGGCACGGGCACGATGACATCCACAGGCCGGAACAACTCGGACTGGAGCAGCTGCCTACCGAATTGGCGACCGATTTTCAGGCCCACGTCGGCGCGGTTGCGGTATTTCAACTGGTGCAAAGCTCGTTGCACGGGGCTTTTTTTCACAAAATGGAACATAGCCGCGCCCGCTTGGATGGGTAGCAGGCCCCAAAAACGTTGGGAGAACTCGTTTTCGCGGAGGAGATGCTGGCCCGTCGGAAGCAGGTTGGTCTGGCAGCTGCGACAAAAACAGCTGGCCGGGGCAGGCGGTTCGAGGCCGCAGGCCACGCAGGTTTGCGGGAAAAACAGGTTCAGGAAATTGTGCAGCGAGGGCAGAAAGGGCGGCAGGGCAAGGTTCATGTTCGCAGGAGCTTGGGCTGCGAAAATATTGGCCTGTGCTTCGGGTTGCGCCCCGCAGGCAGTCATTTTTTAAACCTGAATAAATGGAAATTTGTTTTTCAAATGCCTGAAAAACAATGGCTTAAGATGTTTTTAAACCGTGTTTCGGTTGCGTACCCGCCAAATGGAAATCATCAAACGAACGGCAAAAACGGGCGCGCTGATGATGCTGCCGACGGCAAAAAAAAGCATCTCGCCCCAGATGTAATCTTCGGTGGATTTTTTTTGATAAGCCGGAAGGTGGCCGGTTATCGGGTCCCAAGTGTGTTCCTCGATTTGTAGCATGAAGTGGTTGAGGCCGTTGACCAAGAACGTGGTCAGGGGAATCATGGCGAGCATCAGCACGATTTTGAGGATTTGCTGCCGGG
>JBKBIC010000123.1:4754-14977 GCA_046299435.1 Saprospiraceae bacterium | reverse complement strand
CGAATGTGTCGTTTCCGTCGAGGAGGCTTTGGATGATTGCTTCTTGGTTGCCTTTGAAGGCATCGAAGCCAAAGTAGTTGTGGAGATGTTCGTGTAGGAGGTCGCGTTCAATGTCAGTCGTCGCTGTCATCTTTTCTGGTTGCGTTGTTTTTATTGGATTGCTAAATGAGCCGGGCGGCTTCCGTCGCCGGGTTGGAGTGTCTCGTTCTTGGCGAGGTTGAAGTTATGATGGATTGGCGATTTGGTGATTTGTGGATTCGGCTATCCTGAACCCGAATCGTCAAATAGCCAAATCACCGAATCGCCATAAAAAAACCCCTCCCGAAGGAGGGGCCTTTTTGAAAAAGTTGCCAAAGGTATAAAAACCGCATCCGAAAGAAGAGCAAATTTTCGGGGAAAAAATCGTCAGAAAATAATTGCCGACCGTTCATAATTTTTCGTCGGGGCAGGTTTCCCGTGCGATTCCAAACATCCTTTTGGGCTTCCCGTTTTTCCTCTGAAAAAACAAGACAAAGCCGCCCGCAGCCCGACAAGTGTTTCAGAATGATATTTTGGAGGATTGGGAAATTTGGGTGCGTCGGAATTTCAAGGGATTGAACCTACCTTTGAACAAAAAACGGTCATGGTCAACGAAGCCATCGCTCATTATGCCGCCCGCCGCCCGTCGGGGCAAATACCCGGAAACCTCGTCAAAGAGGAGTTCGACGGAGTGCGCGCCTATCGCCGAGGCTTCCGCGAGGTGCTGGGCAAAACGAAAACACTTGAAGACATCATGGGGTGCAGTTCTTTGCAATGGTTTATCCTCGACTACTTGCTCCGGCAGCTTTACCTCGCCGTGGACGAGGATAGGTTCATGGTCGCCACGAATGAGGCGGGTATCCACTTGGCCCACCGCCGCAATTTCTCGGTGGATGCTGCTGTGTTCGACAGCGCGGTGCTCCGGCCCGATATGATTTCAAAAAAATATGTGAACGTGCCGCCCACGCTAAGTATCGAAGTGGATGTGGATTTCGAGATGAACCCGGAAGAGACGAACTTGACTGTCCCTGATTTCATCCAACTGAAAATCAACGCCTTGCACGACTTTGGCGTGGAAAGAATCCTATGGGTGATGAGCGAAACCCGGCAAGTGCTGGTGTCGGAGAAAGGCCGCCCGACGGCCACCCATGATTGGCACGAAGACATTGAACTTTGGCGAGGGCATACGATGAACATTGGGGCGTATCTCGCCCAAAAAAATATCCGTACCTGATTTTCGGCTCTGCCCGAAAAAAGCGCGACCGCTTCCGCCCGGTTGCGCTTTTTTTGTGCCGCAAAACCGCTTAACCATTTGCAAATCAACGCAATATGACAATGTTGAAGCAAACCATCGTCTTCACCCTCTCGCTTTTTGCCCTGCGCGCCGCCGCCCAGCTGCCCGAAATCCCGCTCGAAAAGGGCCTGACCATCACCGAATCCTGCCGCGTGGTGCCGCTCGAATACTCGCTCGACGATTTTTACGGCTCCACGTTCACGCCGCCCGTGCGCCTCCATGCCGTCAGCCCGACCATCTCCATCGAAGGCGACAACATCACGGTGGATTTCCAGAACGCCCTGCTGCACGGCTCTCTGGGCAAGACTTGGCCAAGCGAGTACGCGGGCCTGGGCCTGCTCATCAAAGGCAATAATATAAAGGTGTCGAACCTGCGCGTGCGCGGCTTCAAAGTCGCGGTGCTGGCAGATAGCGTCACGAACCTCACGCTCGAAAACTGCGATTTTTCGTACAACTTCCGCCAGCGGCTGCGCTCCTCGCCCGAACGCGAGGATTTTTCGGACTGGCTCAGCCACCACAACAACGAGCGCGACCAGTGGCTCCGCTACGGCGCGGCCATCTACTTGAAAAACTGCAAGTCGCCGACCGTCCGCAACTGCCGCGCCACCGGCGGCCAAAACGCCCTGCTGATGAGCCGCTGCACCGACGGGCTGGTGATGAACAACACCTTCCAGTTCAATTCCGGCATCGGCATCGGGCTGTACCGGAGCAGCCGCAACCGATTGATGCACAACAAGTTGGACTGGAACGTGCGCGGCTACTCGCACGGCAAGTACCAGCGCGGGCAGGATTCGGCGGGCATCCTCATCTATGAGCAAAGCAACGAAAACACCATCGCCTACAACTCCGCCACGCACTGCGGCGACGGCCTTTTCCTCTGGGCCGGCCAAAGCACGATGGACACCGGCAAGGGCGGCTGCAACGACAACATCATATTCGGCAACGATTTCAGCCACGCGCCCACCAACGGCATCGAGGCCACTTTCTCGCGCAACCGCGTGCAGGGCAACCTCCTGCGCGAATGCACCTACGGCATCTGGGGTGGGTATAGCTACAACTCCGTGTTCATGGGCAACCTCATCTCGGAGTGCCAAACGGGCATCGCCATCGAGCACGGGCAGGACAACATCATCCGCCAAAACCTTTTTGCGGACGACACGACGGGCATCAGCCTCTGGGCACGCGACAAGCAACCCGACGACTGGGCCTACGCCAAAAACCGCGACGTGCGGAGCCGCGACTGCACCATTGACCGGAACGTGTTCCTCGGTACGCGCAAACCCCTGAAAATCAGCAACTCGCAAAATGTGGCCGTCAATGGCGAGAACCTTTTTTCCGAATTTGAACGCCTGCTCGAAACGCCCAAACCGAACGAAAACCTGAAATTCCTCCGCAACGAACTCTACGGCCCTGCCGCCGAAATCGCCAAAACATGGGCCGTGCCCGACTTGGCCCCGCAGAAAAACCTCAACTTTTCACACCCCGAAAAAGAACCATCCAACCCCTACGCCCCGCTCGAAACCCCGGTCGTGGAACTGAAAGAACCCGACAGCCTGCCCGGCGGCATGAACGCGGGCCTGCCGAAAAACGCCCTGCGCGGGCGCGAGTGGATTGTCATGGACGAGTTCGGCCCTTATGATTTCCGCCGCCCGAAGGCTTGGCTCACGGGCATCAAAACCCTGCCCGGCGATTCCGTGCCGACGCACACGCTGCGGCTCTATTTCCCGGCGGGCGCGTGGCATTTGGTCTCGAAAAAAGGCGTGGCTTGGGTCAGCGACACCGTCGGCAGCCGCACGGGCGACCTCACGTTCCGGCCCACGACCGCCAACCCAGAGTGGGTCAGGCTCGAGTTCGAGTTCCGGGGCCGCACGGATTGGGTGGACGAAAACGGCCAAAAAATCGCCGCCGCCGAGCCGTACCGTTTTGAATATCAATACTTTAAAAAGAAAATGGAGTGGACGGTCGAGTTTTTCAACTACGACAAAAAGACCGATTTCGTGAAAGACGAGGGTGCGTTCGAGGCATTGATGAAAACGGGTGCGGACGACCAACTGAAAACCGACGACCTGTATTTTGCGTGGTGGAGCAACCCCGCCCAGCGCGTCGGCGAGGACTATTTTGCCACCCGCTCCACCGCCGAGTTCGAGGTGGAACCCGGAACTTACAAGTTTGAACTCACCGCCGACGACGGGGCGCGGCTCTTCCTCGACGGTGAACGGGTGCTGAACAACTGGCGGCCCCACACCGACCCCGAAACCGACGAAAACGTGCTGACCATCCGCAAGGGCAAGCACAAAATCGTAATTGAGCACTACGAGGTGGACGGCTTCTCGACGCTGGATTTCCGGCTCACGCCCGTCCGGTGAAGGCAGTTTTTCGTTTTGTGGTTTTTGTTTTCTGTTGCCGCCGCTTTCCTGTAAAAAAAGGAAGCGGTCGGGCATGTTTCGCAGCGGGCTTCCTGTTTTTTTTTGACAAAAATCGCGGCTTAGTTTTTCCGCAATTCCATGGATTTCACGGCTTTGCCAGCGCGGTCTTGCAACACGATGATGTAGTTGCCGACCGTCAATTCGGCCACCGAGTACGAGCTGTTTGGCTGGGCTTGGAACTGTTTCACCTCGCGGCCGTCCATGCCGAACACGCGCACAACGTCCACATTGTCAATGCCTTCGAGCGTGAAGGCATCGGTCGTTGGGTTGGGGAACAGGCGGATGTTGGCGGCCAATGCCTCGTCGTCGCTGAGCACGATGGCGCAATCATTGAAAAGGTAAGTGCCGGTCACAGTGTTCGCATCGTTGCCGACTTCCGTGATTTTGAGGCTGACCGTCGCGCAGCCCGTCACGCCCGAAAAATTGAGGAAGTGGACTTGCATATTGGCACTGCCACCCGCCGCGAGGGTGAATTGTTTGCTGCTGACGCTGGGTAGGTAGCAAGCGTTCGGGTCGCACACTTGCGTCTGGCCGCCGGGGCTGATGCTGACGACGGTACGCTCCCATTTGAAAGTCTTGGCGGATGCTGCCGGGTTGTGGAGGACGAGTGTGCCGTGTACGTCGGTCTCGGCAGGCGTGGGATTTGTGGTGACGGAAGCCGGGGTGAGTGTGATGTTTTGGGCAAACACCGCTGTGCCGAGCAGGCCGCCGAGGAGAAGTGTAGAGAACAATTTTTTCATGCTGAGCAATGATTTTATTGATGAGAAAAGCAGGTTCGGGACAAAAGCAAGACAAAGGTAGCAACATTGGGCCGGGGCATGGAAATGCCGAAACGTCCGGGCGTCGGCATTTTTGCTGAAATGGTATTGCACTGGCAAAAAAACAGGGGAGGCGCGTTTTTTTGGGCACTTGCAGGCCGACTTGATTGATTGTCAAGAATTAGCGCAACAAATGTTTTCTCGAAAACTGGGCTTAGTGGCTTGCGCTTTATTCTACTTTTGTTGCTCGCAACGAAACCAGTTTTTTCAAAACCTGCATTTCAAAAATTTTTTCTTGCTCATGAAAAAAGTCTCTACGCTGCTTGCTGCTTTGATGCTGGCACTCACGGCGTTCGCGCAGCTGCCCGACGGCTCCATTGCCCCGAACTTCACGGGCACCGACCTGAACGGCAACACTTACACCTTGTACGACATCCTCGACCAAGGCAAATCCGTCGTCATGGACGTATCTGCCACTTGGTGCGGCCCGTGCTGGAACTACCACAACACCCACGCCATGCGCGACCTGTACGAAGCGCACGGCCCGAACGGCGACAACAAGGTAATGGTCTTTTTCGTCGAAGGCGACCCGGCCACCAACACGGCCTGCCTCAGCGGCAACATGGGCTGCGTCGGCGGTACGCAAGGCAACTGGGTGGACGGTACACCGTACCCCATCATTGACGATGCAAGCATCGCCGATGCCTATGAAACCACTTACTTCCCGACCATCTTCCTCATTTGCCCGAACCGCGTCGTGACCGAAATCGGTCAAGTCTCCGCCGCGAAACTTTGGGAAGGTGTGCAGGAGTGCCCCGTACAAACGGGCGTGAACAACGCCGGTATCCTCGGCTTCAGCACAGGCTCGTCCTTCACCGAAATCTGCGGCGCAACGCCCGCTTCGCCGGAGTTCAACCTGACCAACATGGGTTCCGCACCGCTCACCAGCGCGGATGTCACCCTGAAATGGAACGGCACTGCCGTGCAAACCGTCAACTGGACAGGCAACTTGGGCACTTATGCCTTCGATAAAGTGGTGTTTGACCAAGTGACCATTGACCAGCCCGGCACACTCGAAGTCGCCATCGGCAACGTCAACGGCGGTGCTGACGAAGAACCTACCAACAACACGAAAACAGCTGAATTTACGGCAGCACCGGAGTTCAACACCCAAAAAGTGTACCTCCGCATCCGCACGGACAACTACGGCGCAGAACTCTATTGGGAGATGCGCGACGACCAAGGCAACGTGCTCGACCACGGCGGCAACGAGGCTGTCGGCCCCGATGGCGGCGGCCAATACCAAACCCCGCCGGCCCACCCGTCGGCCTATGGCAACGCGCAAACCATCCGCGACACCCTCGTGCTGCCCGCCAACGGCTGCTACTCCATGCACTTCGTGGACGCTTACGGCGACGGTATCTGCTGCTCGCAGGGCCAAGGCTACTACCGGATGTACAACCTCGGCAACACAGCCGACATCATCCTCGAAGGCGGCGAATTTGAAGCAGTGGACGACCGTCCGTTCGGCGGCTCCGGCTTCTTGAACGTGGACGACCTCGTGCCCGCAGCTGATTTCGAGGTATTCCCGAACCCGGCCACCAGTGTCCTGAACATTGATTTCGTACTCACGAAAAAAGCCAACGTCAGCATCTACATCACCAACTCGCTCGGTCAAGTGGTGCAATCCGAAACCACCAAAACGTACAGCGAAGGCTTCCACCCGGCCACTTTGCAACTCAACACCCTCGCCAACGGTATGTACTTCATCAACCTCCGCACGGAGGCCGGCACGACCAGCAAGCGTTTCGTGGTGCAGAAATAATCGCAGGAATGAGGCGCAAGGGATGAGGAACGGCGGCCACAACGCCGCAAACTCTCGAAGTCCCGCATCTTCAAACCTTCATCAATGAGAAAACCTCCTCATTTTTGCATGGCTTCCCGAAGTCGGCAAAAGTGAGGGGGTTTTCTCGTTTTACGCACCGCTCGCGCCGCGCCGTACTTTTTCGGGTCAGGCCGCGTTTTTGCACGGCATCATGCGCGCTCAACCAATTTTTTTTCAAATCCGCCCACCGTTTGTCCCATGTTCGGCAAAAAATCAATCTATCCGCCCCTGCTGTTTTCGTGCCTCCTCATCGCGGCCTCCGCCGCCGGGCAGCAATCCTCCAAAAGCAAATCCAAGTCGAAACTGTACGAAAAAGACGGTGAAAACAAGACCGTGCGCGTGCTCAACTGCAGCTCGCTCAACAGCCGCAGCACCGATTACAGCCCGACCTATTACCAAAACGGCATCGTGTACGTCTCCTCCCGGCAAAAAAGCGGCCCGCAGGACAAACGCACGGGCGAGACCTTCTTCGAGCTCTATTTCGCGCCGTTCGACCCCAACGGCCAGCCTTCCAGCCCCGAAAAATTCTCCCTCGAAATCAACTCCGCCCTGCACGAAGGGCCGGTCACGTTCAGCCGCGATTGGCAGACCATGTATTTCACCCGCAACAACACCCGCCGGGGCGTGCCAAAAGCCGACGGCAAAGGCATCGTGCGGCTGAAAATTTACGAAGCCAAGCGCGGCCCCCAAGACTGGGAAGGTGTACACGAGCTGCCGTTCAACTCCGACGACTACTCGTGTATGCACCCGACGCTCTCCGCCGACGGTTCCGAACTTTACTTCGCTTCCGATATGCCGGGTGGCTACGGCGGATTCGATTTGTACGTCAGCCGCCGCGCTGCGGACGGGACTTGGGCCAAACCCGAAAACCTCGGCCCGACCATCAACACCCCCAAAAGCGAGGTTTTTCCCTTTATCCATGCTTCTGGCACCCTGTTTTTTTCGTCCAACGGCCATTACAGCCTCGGCGGATTGGATATGTTTTTCGCCGACAAAACCGACGACGGCACCGATTACGAGGTGGTCAACATGGGCGAGCCGTTCAACTCCGCGAAGGACGACCTCGGCATCATCCTGAACGACGACGCGACGGGCGGCTTTTTCAGCAGCGACCGCGAGCCGGGCTGGGGCAAGGACGATATTTTTTCCTTCACCGTTGAGCAAGGCATCAAAGGCGTGCCGCCGCCCAAAGACCAACAAGTGCGCATCGTGGTCAACGACGCAAAAACCGGCCAACCCATACAAGGGGCGGAAATCCGCATCCTCCACCCGTCGGGCGACGGCTTCGTTTCGGGCAAACAAAACTTGTACGAGATTGATTTACAGCCAGTTCAGCATCTGGACAACACGCTCAATATGCAGCTCATCCGCCGCGACGCGGGCAAAATCGGGGAGCCTGACTTGTTCGCCAACGCCGCTGGTGAGGCCCGGTACAATTTCATGCAGCACCGCACTTACCTGCTCGTTGCCTCCGCGCCGGGCTATCTGCCGGGCGATAAATTCTTGACCCTCGACACCAACGACGACCCGACCACGCTGACCATCCAACTGGAAGAATCGCCCATTTGCGTGCCCACCAATGGCACAGTGGCCACCGACCAATTCGGCACGCGCATCGCCAACGCCTCCCTGCGCTTCGTCCACAAAATCACGAACCGCCAAGAAACTGCCCGCACCAACCTCAACGGCGAGTTCGGGGCCTGCCTGCCGGGGCCGGGCGAATATTTGGTACAAGTGGAAAAAGAGGGTTTCCAGCCCGAAAACATCACGCTCACGGCCACAAAAGGAAAGGACAACTACACAGAATTCCGCTTGAAGCCCACCCTCATCCCGTCGGGCAGCGAACCGACTGCCGCTGCCCTCATCCCGCTCGCCGGGCCACTGCAAGAAGGGACGGTCATCGTGATGGACAAGATTTATTACGACTACAACAAGGCCACGCTCAACGAGAGCGCGACCCGCCACCTCAACGCCCTCTGCGACCTGATGCGCCGCTACCCCGAAATGGAAATCGAGCTCACCTCGCACACCGACACACGCGGCGATGCCAAAGCCAACCTCGCGCTCTCGCAGGAACGCGCCACCAACGCCAAGAAATACATGGTCTATCGAGGCATCGAGGCGTCGCGCATCACGGCCCTCGGCAAAGGCGAAAGCGAGCCGCGCAACCACTGCGCCGACGGGGTGAACTGCTCGGAAACCGAGCACCAATTCAACCGCCGCACCGAAATCCGGGTACGCAAAATCGGCGGCAACATGAAAGTCGAGTACCGCGACAACTGAGTGCGGGCACCGGGCGGCAGGAAATGACGCTTTTTGTTAAAGCAAATGCGCCTTTCCATGCGAAAAGCCTGTTTCTCAATACCTTGTGCGCCGATTTTCAAGTCATCACCACGCATCCTCCCTCCCACAACCGCTTCATATTTTTGATGAAACATATTCTTTTGACCGCATTGGTGTTGTTGCCGCTTTGTTTCCATGCCCAAAACACCGCGTTCGGCGTAATGCTGGGCGCCTCCAACTATCAGGGCGATTTGTCCGAAAGGCACGTTACCATCGTGGAAACCCACCTTGCCGGCGGCATCTTCGTCCGCCGACAAATTCTGCCGAAACTGACCATCAAGGGCAACTTCTATGCAGGCCGCATCTCCGGCGACGACGCCAACTACGCGAACCGGCTGAGCCGGGGCTTCAAATACTCCTCCCCGCTTTTGGAGGGCGGCCTCAATTTTGAGTGGGACATCTTGGGCCGCGCCCGCAACCTCCGCCGGGGCTATTATTCAAAGGTCATCACGCCGTACCTGCTCACTGGCTTCGGTGCAGTGTATTACAACCCGGACATTCAAGGCTTGCCAGATAATGCGGAAGAAAAAAAATACGACACCCGCAATTTCAACTTCATCATCCCGCTCGGCGCAGGCTTCAAGGGCGACCTCACACCACAAATCACGCTCGGCCTCGAATTTGTCACTCACCTGCCGTTCACCGATTATCTGGACGGTGTGAGCGAATCCGCCGAACCCGGCAACCACGACTGGTACGGCTTTGCGGGCATCACCCTCCAATATTGGTTCGATGCGCCAGTCGCTGCCTACAAAAAGGAAGAATGGTGAGCAAGCCGCGCAACCGACTGTGAATCAACGCCTTCGTCTCCCAAACCGTCACGCCATAGATGAAACGCAACCTGCCGCTCACGGTGCCCTCCCCGCCTGCTTGGATTGAAGCGGTGATGGCCGATTTCCCCGCTTTCCTGCAAGACCACGCCGATTGCGAGCGCAAGGCCAGCGGCTTTGCCATGAGCATGGTGGCGAAATACCCCGACCGCGTGGAAATCATCCCTGAACTCATCGAGACCGCGCTGGAAGAAATGGAACACTTCAAGTTGGTCTATGAGGTCATGGCCGCACGGGGCATCCGGCTGCTGCACGTCATCCCGAAGGACAACTACATGGAGCAGCTCATCGCCCTGCGCCGCACCGGGCGCGAGGAGCATTTCCTCGACCGCCTTTGCATCGGTTCCGTTGTCGAGTCACGCGGGGCTGAGCGGTTCCGGCTCGTCGAGGAAGCCCTGACCGACCCCGACATGAAGCGTTTTTACAAGATGCTCTGGACTTCGGAGGCCAAACACGGCAATATTTACGTCAATATGGCTCTCCACTATTTTGACGAAAAAACGGTGTACGACCGCCTCGAATGGTTCAACGAGCGCGAGGGCGCAATCATCAGCGGGCTGGAAATCCGCCCCGCCTTGCACTGAACTTTTCTGCCAAACTATACTCGAAAAACAGGGAGGGGGGGGGGGGGGGGGGGGGGCGGCCCCCCCCGGGGTGTAATGTTTTAGA
>JBKBIC010000123.1:0-4744 GCA_046299435.1 Saprospiraceae bacterium | reverse complement strand
CACTTCTCTCCAAAACTCAACTCCCAAACCCGGTTGGGGGGTGCCGCCCCGCACCCCCGCCCCTCCCTGTTTTTCCTTTTGCAAGCCCCTCAGGCCCTGTTGGCCCGCGAGCCGATACGGATGTTGATGAACTCGACCGCGACCGAGAAGGCCATTGCAAAATAGATGTAGCCCTTCGGGAAATGGAAGTGAAGCCCCTCGGCCATCAGCGTCGTGCCTATCAATATCAAAAACGAAAGCGCCAACACTTTGAGGGCCGGGTGGCGATTGACGAACTGGCTGATAGGCTCCGCCAGCCAAAGCATCACGCCCACCGACACGACGACCGCCGCAATCATCACCTCGATTTGCGACACCATGCCCACCGCCGTGATGACCGAATCAAGCGAAAAAACGAGGTCAAGCAGGATGATTTGCCCGATGGCAGAGGCGTAGGTGATGTGGCCCGCCGCCTCTGCGCCCGCCGACGTGCCGCTCTCGACTTTGTGGTGGATTTCGCGGACGCTTTTGTAAAGCAAGAACAGGCCACCGAGCAGCAATATCAGGTCTCGCCCCGAAACGCCCTGCCCAAGCACATCGAACAGCGGCTCTGTCAGGCGCATTATCCAAGAAATGGAAAACAGCAAGGCGATGCGTGTGATGAGGGCGAGCAGCAAGCCCAAGCGTCGGGCTTTTTGTTGTTGGTGCGCCGGCAGGCGACCAGAAAGGATTGCGATGAAAACGATGTTGTCAATGCCCAGTACGATTTCGAGGGAACACAACATGAAGAAGGCAATCCATACGTCAGGGTTCGAGAGTAGTTCCATGTTTGGGAGAAGGTGTGTTGTCGTTGAAGGCATCTTGGCGGCTTGGGCGTGGCAGGGGAGGTCGTGACCATAGCCGCCGCCAACGTGGCAAAGAAGCTGTGCCCGGCTTGCCGGGCACAGCTAATGAACCTCTATTTCCCTATTCTTTCAAAAAAACGTGCGGGCCAATTGAGTTTTGCCGATTGCCCGTCTGCCTGAAACGGTCGCCCTCATTTGTTAGCGGAACCGAATGACGGCACATCGGAACCTGTGCGCGGTGTCTGCGGCACCTTCATGTATGGTTGGGGTGCCATGCCAACATCTTCGGGATCCATCATCATGGGCATGGTGCCGTTGGTGATGATGACCTTCGAGTTGGGCGACTTGCTCAATTCGAGCCAAGCCTCCAGTGCCTTGAACTGCAAGACTGCGGGGGTCAGCCCTGCCGAGATGATTTGGTTGGCATCGCTCACGCCTTGCGCTTGGATGCGCTTGCGCTCGGCCTCCTGTTTTTCTTGCTGAAGGATGAACTCCATGCGCTGCGCCTGTTGCTCGGCCTCGAGCTTATCCTCGATGGCTTTCGTGAGGTTCTTGGGCAGCACGATGCTCTTCAACAAGACCGATTCGACGATGATGCCCTTGTTTTTCAAAGTCGCCATCATCAACTCGCGGATACTCGTCTCGATGGCGGCGCGGTTGCCGGAGTGCATATCCTTGGCGTAGTACTTGGCGGTCACGTCCGCGACCGCCGACCTGAACACGGGCAGGATGATGGTCTCCTCGTAGTCCAAACCCACGGAGCGGAGCAATTCGGGTGCGTCTTTCCTCACGATTTGATAGAGGATGGAGACCTCGCTCTGTATCGTCAGGCCCTCCCGCGAGGGGATGTTGAGCGATACTTCGATGTTTTCTGTTTGTGCCGTCAGTTTTATGACTTTGCTCGTGAACGGGTTGAAAGTCTTGAGGCCACTGGTGTACACTTTGTCGCTGTATTTGCCGAGTGTGCGCTTCACGCCGAACTCGCCTTGCCGCACCACCGTGCAGCTTTGGGCAAAGACAGCGGACATTGCCAACATGACGACAGACCGGATGAATGCCTTGTTTTTCATGCCTTGAAATTTTAAAGGTGACAAAAGAGAGTTTTGATGATTTTTTGAGTAGTAATACTTTCAAAACCTGTCAGCCCACAAATGGTTTAGAGCATCGCGGCTCATTCAAAAAAAATTTTTTGCTCAACGACATTCTGCTGTGGCAATGCGCTCCGTGCAGGCCAATGCTTTGTCAACAGCCCTCTTGACCTCCGTCCAGTTGCGGGCAGCGAGTGCTGATTCGCAGTGGCTGATAGCCTCGTCGGCGATGGCTGAGACAGCCCCGCACTGGCTGAACGTAGCGGCCAAATGCCGCACGTCGTGCAGCACCCGGATGGCATGCTCCAGTTTCTGGGACAGGATGTGGAAATCCTCAGCGGCCATGCCGTCCGTCAAGTCTAGCGCGACAATGCTCGCGTCCTCGCGGATGACATCGGCAGGGCGGAAGGCGGGCAGGGGCTTTTCAGGCTTTTTTTCGCTGCAATTCTGAGCAAAAAAGCGCATTTTTTCGGCTTGCAGGCGTGCTTCTGTGGCTCGCAGCAGATTTGAGTTCATGTCTTTTTCGAGCCGGAAGTTCAGTACGTCACTGAAGTTGCGGCCTTTTTGGGCCGCCTCGCGCACGTCAGGGCAATACACGCCGGCCAAGGCCACCGCGTCGAAAAGCAAGTAGGCATCCATGAGCCGGAAGATGATGTTCACTTGGTCGTGGCTGCGGGTCGCGTCGCGCAGGAGTGTGTCAATCCGCTCGGCTTGCTTTTCCACCCAGCGCATCGTCTCGGCAGAATCGGTTTGTGCCACGCTCCGCGAGCTTGTGGCTGCGCAGAGTACCAATACCCAGCATATGTTTTTCATGGCAAAAGTTTTTATGGCTAAAAATGTAGTAATACTAACTACTGTTCAAGAACTATCTGCCTTTGAAATGGTTCGATTTTCCCCCGTGTTTTAAAAACCTACTTTTGTCGGCGTTCTTTTTCCAGTATCCTACTTCTGCAGCATGAACCTCCAATTCAGCATACAGCCGAACGCCCGGCTTGCGCTCCGCAACCCGGAAAGCACTGCGCTCGGTCAAAAAATCGTCCGGCAGGGCCTACTCCTCATGTACGAGCTGGGGTATGAGCATTTTACGTTCAAAAAACTGGGCGAGGCCATCGGCACGACCGAGGCAAGCATCTACCGGTATTTCGAGAACAAGCACCGACTGCTGCTTTATCTCTTGACTTGGTACTGGAATTTTCTGGAATACTCCGTCGTCGTGTCGCTCCAAAACATCAGCGACCCGGCGCAAAAAATCAAAAAGGTCATCGAGATACTGACCAGTCCGCTGCCCGATTGGTCGGACACATACGGGCTGGACAAACGCGCCCTGTATGGCATCGCCCTCGCCGAAAGCAGCAAAGTGTACTTGGTAAAGGAGGTGGACAACATCAACCGCGAGCAGCTTTTCAAACCTTACAAAGACCTCTGCGGGCGCATCGCCGCGATTTTTCTCGAACACAACTCGCACTACCCTTACCCGCGCTCGCTGGCCTCCACGTTGGTCGAAATGGCGCAGTTCCAGCCATATTTCAGCCAGCACCTGCCCGCACTGACCGATTTCAACGGCCAGCCTGACGGAAAAAACCTCGCTGATTACCTCGAAAAACTGGTCTTTTCCGCCCTGCGGTGAGCGGCGCGGCTGCTCGAATCCCGTCAGCCCTCAACTGACAACCCCGCATCCATTTGCCTGAAAATCAGCAGCAAACTCCGGGCATCTGTTTTTCCCAACGGCTGGTTTTGGGCGGCCAGCCAAGTGGCAGCCGCTTCCTCGACCGGCACGTTCGGATAAAAAAGGTCACGGGCGTGATGCACGAATTTCATGGCCCGGAACGGGTCGAACCACCGGAGAAAACGCTTGCGGGCCGCCGCTGGGCTGGCCGTGTGGGCGCGGATTTCGGCCAATTTTTCCTCGAAATTTTCCTGCTCCAAAAACGACGTGACGCTCGTCGGCAGGGGCAGTTGCCGCACATTGGTTTCGCCCGAAAGCAGTGCGTCGGCATTGGACAAAAACGATGCTAAGTCCTTGAAAATCAGCGGCGAATAGGTCAAAAAACCGTGCCCAGCCAGCATCTCGCCCACCGCCCGCCCTGTCCCGAAGGGAACCCGGTGCGAGGTGCGTGGCGAGGGGAGCACCGTCGTCGCGGTGATTTCACGAAACGCGCCGCCGCCCAGCGAGGTGAACTTGTGCAGGAAATAAAAATCCTCGCCCGCCTGTCGGCTGTTCATGCCGCCTTGCGCCCGATAAGCATCGGCCCGCACTGCCATTGCTGAGCCGACAGTTTGGGTAGCCGCCGCCAAACCCGCCTGCCGCAAAGCCCAGACATAGTACCGCAAGTGGAGTTC
Source organism: Saprospiraceae bacterium (assembly GCA_046299435.1). Classification (GTDB taxonomy): domain Bacteria; phylum Bacteroidota; class Bacteroidia; order Chitinophagales; family Saprospiraceae; genus M3007. The sequence goes on along the minus strand of JBKBIC010000123.1, from coordinate 492 downwards.
GTAGCGGGCAATCGCATCGTACACATCTGCCTGAAAATCAGTGCCTTCGAGCGGATGTTCGTAATAAATGCCCGCTGCTTGGCAGGCTGGGTTTTGGGCGAAAAAATTGCTCAGCACGCACAAGTAGTTGGGCTGCACGAGCGTATCGGCATCCAAGCAGGCGATGACCCCGGCGGGGTTTCCGGCCATTTCGAGTTGGCGGGCGGCCTCGTCCATCGCTATTTTCCGGGCAAGGCCCACGCCGGCCCGTTTGCGCGGCAGCGCGTCGAAATTGAAAATCTGGAACCGCAACTGCTTGTGGCTGTGCGTACTGGCCCAATCGCGGGCTTCCAAAAAAGTGGCCTCGTTGCGGGCTTTCACGCCGGGCGGCGCATCCTCCGAGCAGTTGACGACGACGATGACCCCGACTGGCTCGGCGGGCAGTTGGCAGGCCGCCAGTGAGCGCAGCGTGGCGAGTAGGTTGGGTTCGTCGTGGCACGGGATGGTGACAAA
>JBKBIC010000122.1:0-15136 GCA_046299435.1 Saprospiraceae bacterium | reverse complement strand
ACCTCTCACCGTCTCACCTCTCACCGTCTCACCTCTCACCGTCTCACCTCTCACCGTCTCACCTCTCACCGTCTCACCTCTCACCGTCTCACACCTCTCACCCTCTGAAAAAAATGAACATCCTGTCTTGGCTGCTCCGCCTCGTCGTGGCGGGCATTTTACTCCAAACCCTGTACTTCAAATTCTCTGGTGCGCCCGAAAGCGTGTGGATTTTCACTCAACTCGGTGCCGAACCGTATGGCCGCATCGGCAGCGGCGTGGCCGAGTTGGTCGCCGCCCTTCTGTTGCTCGTGCCGCGCACCGCCGGGCTGGGCGCGATGCTTTCGCTGGGCATCATTTCCGGGGCGATTTTGTCGCACTTGGCCGTGCTCGGCATCGAAGTGGAGGGCGACGGCGGGCTGCTTTTTGGCCTTGCGGTCGCGGTTTTCGTGGGCAGCGCGGCGATTGCGTGGCTGCACCGGCGGGAGATTCCGGTCGTGCAAAAGTTTTTCGCCTGAGCTGCCCGACTCTGTTTTTTACCCACATCCAAACTTTTTCTGTCATGCAAAAAATGATTCTCCTGCTGCTGACTATGCTGGCAGCCAGTTTCGCATTCGCCCAAAACAGCGGCAAAAAAGCCGTTTTCAGCACAAAAAACGGAGCCATCAAAGGCTACGACCCGGTGGCTTATTTCACGGATGCGAAGCCCGTGAAGGGCAAGGCCGATATCGTGTTCGATTGGCAAGGGGCTACTTGGCATTTCGCCACGAGCGAGCACCGCGACCTTTTCATCGGGAATCCTGAAAAATATGCCCCGCAGTACGGCGGCTATTGTGCCTACGGTTGGGCGCAGGGGTACGCTGTGAAAATTGACCCCGAAGCGTGGGCAATCGTGGATGGCAAACTTTACCTGAACTACGACCTCGGTGTGCAGGCCGATTGGAACAAAAACCGTGCGGCGTACATCCAAAAGGCCGACCAAAACTGGGCGAAAGCGCACCCGAAATGATGAGCGATAAATGATGAACGATGAATGACACGCAAAGCACAAGTCATTGAAATTCAAGTGGTTGAATTGGAGCCAAGCATTCGTCATTCATCATTCATCACTCATCATTCCATTTGCTATCTTTGCGGCCCTATGAAAGAAGAACAATTGCAACCAGAGGAGGAATATCAAAACCTCGACCCGCAAAATGGCGCGGGTGCCGATTACGATGCCAGTAGCATCACCGCGCTCGAAGGCTTGGAGGCCGTGCGCAAACGCCCCGGTATGTACATCGGCAGCACCGATGTCAAGGGCCTGCACCACTTGGTTTGGGAGGTGGTGGACAACTCGATTGACGAGCACTTGGCCGGGCATTGCAGCGAGATTGACGTGCGGATTTTGGCCGACAACAGCATCCGGGTGAAGGACAACGGGCGCGGCATCCCGACCGACATCCACCCGAAATTGAAAAAAAGTGCCCTCGAAGTGGTCATGACCGTGCTCCACGCGGGCGGCAAGTTCGACAAAGCATCGTACAAGGTGTCGGGCGGCTTGCACGGCGTGGGTGTGTCCTGCGTGAACGCACTGTCGGTGCGGCTGCACGCCGAAATCCACCGCGACGGGCAAGTCTTCGAGCAGGAGTACCGGCAAGGCAAGCCGCAATACGACGTGCGTACCATCGGCAAAACCACCGAGCGCGGCACCATCGTGACCTTCTCGCCCGACCCGGAAATTTTCGAGACCCTCGAGTACAAGTTCGAGACGCTCGCCCACCGCTTGCGGGAGCTGGCCTTTTTGAACAAAGGCCTCCTCTTGCGCCTCACCGACGAGCGCGAAAAAGACGAAAACGGTTTCAAAACCGAGGAGTTCTATTCCGAAGGCGGCCTGCGCGAGTTTGTCCTTTGGCTCGACGAAGCCAAGCAACGCCTCATCGAAAAGCCGATTTACATTACGGCCAAAGAGGAGGGCGTGGATGTGGAAGTGGCGATGATGTACAACACATCGTACTCCGAGAACGTACTCTCGTTCGTCAACAACATCAACACGCGCGACGGCGGCACGCACGTCAGCGGTTTCCGCCGCGCACTGACCCGCGAATTCAAGAAATACGGCGACGACAACGGCTTCTTCAAAAAGGTCAACTTCCCGATTTCGGGCGAAGACTTCATGGAAGGCCTCACGGCCATCGTATCTGTCAAAGTGCCCGAGCCGCAGTTCAAGGGCCAGACGAAAGGCGAATTGGGCAACTCCGAAGTGCTCGGCATCGTGAGCCGCTCGGTGGGCGATGCACTCAAAGTTTTCCTCGAAGAAAATCCGAACCCCGCGCGCCGCATCATCGAAAAAGTAGTGCTGGCCGCCACCGCCCGCAACGCGGCGCGCAAGGCTCGCGAAATGGTGCAGCGCAAGGGCGCGCTCACGGGCAGCGGCTTGCCGGGCAAATTGGCCGACTGCGCCAGCCGCGACCCGCAGGAAAGCGAGATTTTCCTCGTCGAGGGCGACTCCGCAGGCGGCACAGCCAAACAAGGGCGCAACCGCCACACACAAGCCATTTTGCCCCTGCGCGGCAAAATCCTGAACGTGGAAAAAGCCCTCGAACACAAAATCTACGAAAACGAGGAAATCAAGAACATCTTCACCGCCCTCGGCGTGAGCATCAGTGAAAACGACGAAGGCCACCGCGTGCTGAACATCGAAAAACTCCGCTACCACAAAATCGTCATCATGTGCGACGCGGACGTGGACGGCTCGCACATCACCACGCTCATCCTCACTTTCTTTTTCAGGTACATGCGCGAGCTCATCGTGCGCGGCCACGTTTACATCGCACAGCCGCCGCTGTATTTGGTGAAAAAAGGCAAAAACCAACGCTACGCTTGGAACGACACGGAGCGCAAGGCCGCCCAAATCGAATTCTCCGGTGGCCGCGAAGACGACGATTCCGTGAAAGTGCAACGCTACAAAGGCTTGGGCGAGATGAACGCCGAGCAACTCTGGGAAACCACCATGGATCCCGCCAACCGCATCCTGAAACAAGCCACGATTGACGACGCTGCCGAAGCCGACCGGATGTTCGCCATGCTCATGGGCGACGAAGTGCCACCCCGCCGCGCTTTCATCGAAGCTAATGCGAAGTATGCGCGGATAGATGCTTGACTCACTCACCACATTGGTTATCAGATTGCCAAAATGGTGTCACAAAAACTTGACCTCGTTTCAAAAAGGGCAATGGCGTTCCGAAAAGCTGCTCTACCTTTGAGGCGAAAACCAAGTGAAAGCGCGAAGCCATTCCGAGCGGAACCATGCGGAATGGCTTCTTTTTTTGCAGGGTTCGGAAGGACGTGTACTTTGGGAAAGCGGATGTTGGAAAAAAATCGTTTTTTTCAGCAATCAATCCCCAAACTGCCATCCATCCGAACCCTGCTTTGTTTTTTACACCCCAAAACTGTGACACCATTTTACGCCACTCTACTTTTGAAACCGAAAATTTGAACTTGAACATAACCGGCACCCTCGTTCCTCATGCCCGATTTGTCCAAATCCATTGAACATACGCTGCTCAAACCCGATTGCAGTTCAAAAGACGTGAAGCGCATGGTCGAAGAAGCCCAAAAACACGGCTTCGCAGCGGTCTGCATCCCACCATTTTTTTGCAGAGATGCCCGCCGAATGCTCGGTGAAGACAGCCCTATCCGGCTTGTGACGGTGGCGGGGTTCCCAATGGGATATTCTTCCATCGCGGCCAAAAGTGAGGAAATCAAACGCGCTGTGGACGAAGGTGCCGATGATATTGATGCGGTGGCCAATCTCGCAGCCGTCAAAAGCGGCAATTGGAGCCACGTCTCGAACGACATCGAGAGCATGGTACGGGCCACGCACTTGCGTGGAAGACAGTTCAAACTCATCCTCGAATGTGGCCTGCTGACCGACGACGAAATCCGGCAGCTTTGCCAGTTCGCCAAAGAATTTGGGGCTGGCTATGTCAAGACAGGCACCGGCTTTCACGGCCACCCAGCCACGCCCCAAATGGTGCAAAACCTGCGGAAACTCGCCCCGCAGGGCCTCAAAATCAAGGCAGCCGGGGGCATTCGCACCCGCGCCCAAGCAGAGACACTCCTTCAAGCCGGAGCTGACCGTATCGGCACATCGGCCAGCCTCGACATCATTAAATGAAATTAGAAATTGGGAAACTTGAGCCACCTTAAATCATCCAATTTCACATGAAGTACATTTGCTTAGTTGTCGTGCTAATCGCCTCGTTTTCAAGTGTTTGGGCGCAGCAAGTCCAAATCAACGAGGCTCCTGCCATTTCAGAAATGATGACAAATTGGGTCACGCTGAACCGCGACCAAGCGCGGATTTCGGGTTGGCGCGTGCAGCTCATGTCCGTCACCGACCGCAAACAAGTGGAAGAGGGCAAGGCCAAATTCCGCGCCCAGTTTCCCGATATTCACGCCGATTGGGCGCACGAAAAGCCCTATTACAAACTTCGCGTGGGCGTGTTCCGTACCAAACGCGAGGCCATGTCGCTCATCCAAGCGTTGAAGGATTTTTACCCCGGCGCGTACCCCGCGCAGGACAACAATATCCACCCCCGTGAATTTATTGAGTGAATGGGCGGTTTGGGTCAAAATCGCCATCAAACCAATCGCCGAATCACCCAATCAACAAATCACCCAATGGAAAAGCAACGCCCGCTCAACCTTGGCGAACTTGACAGACTGACGCTCTCCATTTACATCGCGCTGGTGGCGGTGGGGTGGCTGATGATTTATGCGGTCAACTACACAAGCAACGACCCGTTGGCATTCCTCGATTTGGGCCACAACGCCGGGAAGCAACTGTTTTTCATAGTCGTCTGCTTCGTTCTCCTGTTTTTCATCTTGATGACGGATTGGGCGTTTTGGCGGACGTTCGCGTTTGTCATTTACATCATCTCGCTGTTACTACTGGTCGGCACCATCTTTTTTGGGCGGGAGATCAACGGCGCAAACGCATGGTACCAGTTCGGCGGCTTTTCGTTCCAGCCTGCCGAAATCGCCAAATTCGGCACCTGCCTCGCCATGTCGAGTTATCTCAGTGCCACAGGCGTGAACCTCCGCAATTGGAAAAGCCGCTTTTTTGCCATTGGCATCTTCTTGCTCCCGGTGCTCATCATTTTGCTTCAAAAAGACACGGGCAGCGGCCTCGTCTTCCTGTCCTTCATGCTCGTGCTGTACCGGGAGGGGCTGCCGTCTAGCTGGTACGCACTTGGTTTCAGCGTCGTTGGGCTGGTCATCTTGGGGCTGATGTTCCCGCCGGCCTACGTCATCGCGTTTTTGATGCTGCTGGTTGCCTTGCGGACGTTCAGCCAGTTCCGCAACAACTTGGCGTGGTTCATCATCTTCACTGCGTTGGTTTTCCTGACGGTCTGGTGGGCGGAAGCATTTTCTTGGTTCCTCCAAATGTCACAGATAGACCCGACGGCCGTCCCTTATGGGCTTGATTTATACGTCCTCGTGCCAAACGGGATTTTTTTGTTGGCGGCGATTCTGCCCTCTTTTTTCCAAAAAAACGTGCTGGCCCGGCAACGCACCCAACTGACCATGCTGCTCCTGTCGGGCGCGTCCGTGCTTGTTTTTCTCGCCAATTTTGTCTGCTTCACGGTGCTCGCCCCGCACCAGCAAGAGCGCATCAAAGTCTGGATTCGCCCGCAGGAATGCGACCCGCGCGGCTCGCTCTACAACGTGCTGCACTCGAAAATGGCCATCGGTTCGGGCGGCCTGTTGGGGAAAGGCTTCCTTGACGGCAACATGACCAAACTGAAATATGTGCCCGAACAAAGCACCGACTTCATTTTCTGCACCGTCGGTGAGGAGCAGGGGTTTGTGGGCGCGGTGGCGGTCATCATCCTGTTCACACTGCTTTTGTACCGGCTGACGGTGCTGGCCGAGCGACAACGCTCCAATTTTTCGCGCCTATACATCTATTGCGTCACGGGCATCTTGCTCACCCACTTCGCCGTCAACGTAGGCATGACGATGGGCCTTTTCCCCATCATCGGCATCCCGCTCCCGTTCATCAGTTACGGCGGCTCGTCGCTCATCGGGTTCACGTTGATGGTAGGGGTGCTGCTGAAACTTGACAGTCATCGCAACACAGCCTGACCAGCATTGGCAAATTCTATTTTTTTCGCGCCTTCCGCCAACCCAACCGCCGTTTTGCCCGTTCTGTTTGGGTAAAATCACTGCGCCATGTCCTCGCTTTTGTCGCCCAAACCTGCCGCCGAATCCTCCCTTGAACGCCTCGAACGGGAAGCAAACGACGATTTCCGCCTGCTCGAAGAGCTCGGCCCGACCCAATTCGGCACGGAGCACCTGCTCGATTTGCGTAACCAAATCCGGGAAAAACTCTCGGTCTTCGACCGCCGCCAACGCCACACCATGTTCCTCGGCGGTACCGCCGCCGGCTGGGTTTTTCTCGGCCTTATCGTCGGGCAAATGGGCTGGCTCTGGGTTGCGCTCGCCGCCCACGCCATCGCGGTGGCAAGTTTCGTCGGTTTTGCCGCGCTGCTGTTTTTTCAGAAAAAGCAGTTCGAGAGCCGGGGCGAGCTGGAGCATACCGCCCGCGAAATAGAGACCGAATTGCGCCGCCGCCGCACGAAAAAGCAACATTGACCGGTGAAAAGCCCGGAAAACAGGCACCCGGTCGCTCAATCCCGCTCCCGAAAAATCTCCGCCGAGCCGTCTTTTTTCCGAACAATGATTCGCCCCGGCAGGCCCTTTTTGCCGGGCAAAAACTCCAGCCCGCGCACCTCGCCCCCGACCGCAAAGCCTGAGGCCGCCGGGCTGATTGGCTCAAAAGTGCCCCGACCGTCGCCGCGCAAAAACGAGCCGATACTCCCATCAAATCGCCCAATCGCGGGCGCGACATCGTGCAAATTTCCACCGAGCAGCACGTCCAACTTCCCATCGCCATCAAAATCACCCGGCAGCGCAGCGAACACGGGCGCGAACTGCGCTTCGAGCGGCAACGGGCGCAGCGCAAACTTTCCATTGCCTTGATTTTCAATGAGGCACGAGGCCAAGACCTCTGCTTTCCGCTCCGTCGCGTCGGCCCGTTCGCCCGGCGGGAACACCTCGTCAAAGGTGCTTTCGGCGTATTTCCGGTACTGCACAAAGTGTTTTTTGATGCCCGGAATCTGGCTCGCCAACAGGTCTTTGTCCCAGAAAACCCAGTTTTTTCCCTGCCGGAAATAGGTCAAAATCGGGTCGAAATCGCCGTTTCGGTCCCAGTCTTTCACCCACAGGCCAAGCGGCTCGGTCGGGCTGGCCTGCAAATTTGAGTTCAGGCCCAAGTTGCCGGCCACAAAATCCGGGTCGCCATCACCGTCGAAATCGCCCGCTGCCACACAGTTCCACAACCCCGCCGACTGCGGAATTTCTAATTTCTCAAATTTCAAATCCGCGCCCGCATTTCGGAAAATCGTCACCGACATCCACTCGCCCACGACGACCAAATCCGGCCTTCGGTCGCCGTCCACGTCTGCCCAAGTTGCGTCCGTGACCATGCCGAGCGCAGTGCCCCCCCCGCCCCCTGAAGAGGAAGTTGAGAGTAGGCCAGAGCGGTCGTTAAATGCTCCATTGCCTTGATTTTCAAGCAGATAAGATTTTGGTGAAATGCCGTAGGCTCCCGTGACCGAGCGGCTACCGACGAACAAATCCTCGTCGCCGTCCGCATCGAAATCGCAGGGGCGCAGGCAGGCGATGTTTTCTCGAATTTCTGGAATGGGCGGTTGGATTTTTTGCCCCACGATTGACCAAGGCAAGAGTTTTTCGCGGGTTAGGTCGTTGAAAACGAGGTAGTTAGCAGTGCCTGCATTTTCATTTTCCCGTTCAAAAAACTGGTTCGGCTCCTCGCCGCAGGTTTCGCAAATGGTTTGCCGCATCTCGGAGAGCAAGCGCGTGTTTTCGGGTTTGATGTCTAAAACTTGGTTCGGCGCGACGTTTTGCAGTGTTTGCCAACGGCCATCCGGCCAAGTGATTTGCAGCACGTTCACCTGTTTGGTCTCGCCTAAACCGATGGTCAAAACCGGTTCCACTGCCGATTGGAAACCTCGAACTGGCTGGTTTTCAAATGTTTGCGTCGTTCCGCCCGCCGAGGTTTTCACCTGCGCCCCGATGCCAAACGGGTTTGCGCCGTCGCCGCGCAGCCGAATTTTCACCCAATTCTGTCCTGTCGTGTTGTTCCGAAAAATGCTGGCCGACTCGTTCAAGTTGTTCGTGACCAAATCCAAATCCCCGTCGTTGTCGAGGTCTGCGTAGGCCGCGCCGTTGGAAAAACCCTCGTGGTCGAGGCCCCATTTTTGGGAAACATCCTCAAAAATCACAGGTCGTCCACCGTCCGCCGTCCACCGTCCACCGTTTTTGAAACAGTAGTTTTTGGCCGCGCCGCTGGGCATTTTTTTGACCAAATCGAGGTCGCTGGCGGCCTGTGCCGAAGCGGTGAACTTGTTGTAATCGCTGTCGTTCGGGCGGTGCGGGATGCCGTTGGTGACGAACAAGTCTTTGTTTCCGTCCAAATCCAAATCGGCAAAAAGCGCACTCCACGACCAATCGGTGGCAGCCACGCCCGCCAGTTGGCCGATTTCGGAGAAGACTGAAAACGGTGGACGGTGGACGGTGGACGGAATGCCTGAGCCGCCCACCGTCCGCCGTCCGCCGTCCGTCGTCCCGCGATTGAGCTGCAGGCAATTGCGCGGGAACTGCCAATGATAGCCGTAGCTGTGCTTGAACTCATACACCGAAAACGGGTCGGCGGGCGCGGAGGCTTTCAGGGTGGTTTCGTCCTCCGGTTTCATGTCGAGGGTGACGATATCGGGGCGGCCGTCATTGTTGCAATCGGCCATGTCGCAGCCCATCGAAAAGTTGCTCGTGTGGCCTATGCTCGCCGCGATGCCTTCTGTAAATCGTTGACCTTCAATGTTGTAGAGCAAGAAATCATTCTCGTGGAAGTCGTTGGAGACGTACACATCGGGCCAATGGTCGCCGTTCAGGTCGCCCACCGCGAGGCCGAGGCCATAGCCGGATTTGCCATCGCGCAGGCCAACTTTTTGGGTGAAATCCACAAATCTCCCGCCCTCGTTTTTGAAAAAACGGTCGCTGGCCAGCGGGTCGAATTGCCGCGACACGGAAGTGTCCTTGTACGACTCCGGCGAGTGGACGCTGTGACAAAGCAGGTAGCAATCCAAGTCGCCATCGCGGTCAAAATCGAAGAAGGCCGCTTGCGTCGAAAATGCCCGCACATCGAGGCCAAACTCTGCGGCGCGTTCGGTGAAAGAGCCGTCTTTGTTGTTGATAAACAGCAAGTTACGCCCCGAAAACTTCTTGTATTGCCCGACTTGGCAGACGTAAATATCCAACCAGCCATCGCCGTTCACGTCGGCCATCGAGCAGCCGGTTGTCCATTTTTCGGTGCCGATCTGCTGTTGGTTTTGGGCGGCGAGCAAGCCGGATTTTTCGGTGATGTCCTCGAATTTCAGGTTGCCCAAGTTGCGGTACAGCCTGCACGGGCCGAGGTTGGACGTGAAAAACAGGTCGCACAGACCGTCGTTGTCCACATCGCCAGCCGCCACGCCGCCACCGTTGTAGTAATAGAGGTATTGGATGATGTTCATGCCCAGCGGCGATTCTTCGGGCAGGGTGTTTTCAAACACAATGCCCGTTTCGGCGGGCGAAAGCGCGGTAAAAAGCGTGTCGCGGGACGTGTTTTGACAGGCCCACAACTGGAAAAACAACAGCCCGGCGGCGAGCCGGAGGGCGCGGCATATTTTCGGAAAAGACTTTTTCACGGGTGCAAATACCTATTTTGGCGGCTCAAACATACACCGTCGCGCCCATGTCATCGCTCAATCGAAACCTGCTCTGGCTCCTCGGCCTCGGCCTGTTGGCCCTCGTCGGTTGGTATTTTTCCGACATCATCACTTATATCATTTTGGCCTGGGTGCTGTCCATGTTGGGCAAGCCGCTCATGGTTTTTTTCATGAAAAAAGTGCGCGTCGGCAAGTTCAGTGTCGGGCGGGGCGGGGCGGCTATGCTCACGATTTTGACTTTTTACACCGTGCTGGCCGGGCTTGTCTTGATTTTCGTGCCGACCATCGTGCAGCAGGCCCGCAACCTCGCGGGCGTTGATTATCAGGCACTTGGCGAAAAATTGCGGGTGCCGTTCCAGAACCTCGACATCCAAATGCACCAGCTGGGCTTTTTGCAGCCCGACGAAAGCCTCGCCACGCGCACGCTGGAAGTGATGAAAACTTGGTTCAAGCCCTCGCTGCTGGGCGATTTCCTCGGCTCATTTGTGTCGGCGGCGGGCGGTATCATGGTGACGCTGACGGCGGTGACGTTTATCCTGTTTTTCTTCCTGAAAGACAACCACTTGTTCATGGAAATCCTGCACGCGCTCGTGCCGGACAAAATGGAATCCAAAGTGCGCCACGCAGTGGACGAATCGAGCGAAGTGCTGACGCGCTACCTCGGCGGGCTGCTGCTGCAAACGGCGGCGTTTTCGCTGAGCATCACCATCCTGCTGTGGGTCATGGGCGTGCCGAACGCCCTGCTGATTGGCGTGATGGGCGGCCTGCTGAACATCGTGCCGTACTTGGGACCGATTCTGGGTTGTGTGTTGGGCTGCGTCATCACCATCACCTCGAACCTCGAAGTGGATTTCATGCTTTGGCTGCCTTTGCTGGCGAAGGTGGTCGGGGCGTTCATGGCCACACAATTCTTGGACAACAACTTCGTCGGGCCGATGATTTTCTCGAAATCCGTGCAGGCGCACCCGCTCGAAATTTTCATCGTGACCCTCGTGGCCGCCAAAATCGGCGGCATCGGTGGCATGGTCGTGGGCATCCCGGTTTACACGGTGCTGCGCGTGGTGGCCCGCACGTTTTTCAGCGAGTTCAAATTGGTGCAACGCTGGACGGACAGGTTGGAGGAGGAATAACACGATTTTTTGTGTTTAATACACTGTTTGTCAATTGATTGCCTCGTTTTTTTGAATCAGCACACTAACCAATTCCGCGTCGCCGTGAAAAATTCACTTGCCTTTTGGGGCTTGTTTTTTTGCCTGAACGCCGCCGCCCTGCCTCTGTTACGGCTCAAAGTGAGGAACATCGCAAGGGACAAGACGGTGATAAATTGGATTGACCCAAACGAAACGGCCCCCGCTTGCAGCTGCAAACGGGGGCCGTGCTTTTTTGCGCGGAAGTCAATCATGAATCAAGCCCCAAAAAGTCCCGTTGGAAAAAACCACGCGCTTCGGGTTCTTTGGGTTTTTCCTCGGCTCCACGATGTCGAAAGCCGCGTAAAAGGAGCCTTCTATCCGCCTGTTCACCAAGTCCAATTTCTTGATAGTCAGATGATTGTATGTCTCTGTCGTGTCCAGCACATACCTATCCTCGGGCACGTCGCCATCTGAACGCCATGTGGTGTAAAAACAGGAAATGAGATTGTCGTCAATATCGGCATTGGCGAGAGAAGTAAGTCGGTACACGGTTTCGCCCCTGTTTGGGGAAATACGAGAAAACCCCAAATGTTCTCTTTGCGCCGCGTCTAATGTATAAGTCAATAACCCTAATCCAATATTTTCGGGAGAATGAAGATCGGCAGGGAGCAGACGGCATTCAACTGCGGCCAACCACCCATTATCGCATTTTTGCGAATGAGCAGCACCTACAGGCAAAGTATCAAGCGCATAATAAATTGGAACAAATGCAGTCGGGTCACAGCCAACATGATTCTTGGTTGTGTCTATTGGGTCAGGGTCGGGTGGTGGTGGCGCAGGTTGGTCTTTTTCGCAGCTGGCCACCAAGAGGAGTGCCGTGATGAGGGCAATTAAGTATTTCATTGGTTTTGGCATTTTAGTTTTGAATGACGAATTTAATTGTTTGAGGCTGTTTTTCGGTGTACACGGTTATCTGGTACATACCTGAAGCTAATGTCGCAGGGAGGCGCAGTGTGCTTTCCCCTCCGCTGAGATTCAAAGTAGCCCGCTGTAGCACCCGCCCAGTTTGGTCTGTAATTGAACAGTCAACGGTAGTGGCTCCCATGTCTGGGTCAGTGCAGATGAGTTCTAACAAGCCGTGTGCTACAGGGTTTTGTCTGAGCCGGAAACCATGCCGGAGAGCATTACTCTCCTGCACCGATGTAATCTTTTGCCCCACGCCTCCACCTGTAAATCCGTGGCAAGGGTTTTCAATGAAAAGGCTTGCTGTCGAGTGGCAATTGTCTTGCCCGAACACAGCCAAGTGCAGGTAGAATTCTGACAACGTAACACTGTAAGAATTGAAAGAGAGCGTTGGGCCAGTTCCGACCAGAACGCCCGCATCGTCAAGCGTCCAGTAGGGGTCATCATCTATCCGCCATTGATAGGTGAAAGGGCCAGAACATTGACCAGAAGATGGCGCATAAACATCCGCCGAGAAGGTGACATCATCGCATATCACATTGAATCCGTCAATGAGAGCCGTCAGTTCAGGGGTGTCGTAATAGTTGGCAACCACGCATATTTTGTGCCCTATGACCCGTGCGTTGTAGTCGTATTCTGTGCCTGTCGGGTCGTTGAACAATTGGATATTGGGGTTTGAATAGTTGAGTGCTCGTCTCTGCCCCGCCGCAATTTGAGCCTGCGTAATTCCTGTCATAATTGTCTTGTAATTCCCTCCGGCAAAAGCCCAGCCATAGCTACATCCAAGATGGGTGTTGAGAGGATTTCCCGCTGGCAGGCCAAGTGTCGCACGGTCGTGATTTGCACCGAAAGCATGACCTAATTCGTGAGCAAGAGTCAAACGAGGGGGAAATAATTTTGCAATCGAGACTATTCCAAAGTCTGGCAGGGACACGTTTACAGAAGATTGTTGGAAAACTCCCGGCGCGCCTGTATATCTATCATGTGCCAAAAGCACCATTAAATCGGCACTCTTGTCTGCTTTAAGTTGAAAAGCAGTTGTATTAACAGACAATTCATTCAAATCCGTGAAGATATTGTTGGATATATCAAATTCAAAGTCGAATGGCTCAACAATGAACCGAACCTGCTTGCCAATCAACCCGCTGTTTCGCAGGGCCGCATTTACCATTTGTAGGCCCAGCGGTAGGTAAAGTAATTGAGAAAGGGAATTTGAGGGAGTATTGTTGCCTATCCATGCGTTTGCTTCTCTCGTTACCAATACCAGCACAGATACGGTAGCGGCACACGTCTCATCGGAGGTACATTCAACAGGAGGTTCCGAACTGGGTAATGTCTCGTGGACGCAGTCAGAACCCTCGCCTTCTATTTCGTCTGGGGCTTGTTCGACGAGAGCACAATATCTGCTGCTGAGTGGGTGGAGGAAGTATGTGGTGCCGTCAATCTGGAAAAAACCGACTTTTCCAGCAGTGTTTACACCTATCCCGAAATACCCGTCTATCTCGGAGTGTCCATACCATAGGTACTCCGAGGTATCTATTTTTTGCAGAAAGTACCCACGGAAGATATGGTTTGTGGATTGGCCCGGCATCTGAACCGAAACTGAGTCAGCGGTTACATGTCCCACAGAAACCAAGCTGATGGATACGGTGGTTGGCCTTTGGCTGTTGAAGTCCCATAAATCGGACTCTTCGGTGGTGAAGTTCGCATTTGACAGCGAAACCGGGGTCAAGAAGCTCGGTTCCTGACTAAGCAGGGGGAGGCTGAAGAGAAGAGAAGAGAAGAGAAGAGAAGAGAAATTTTTCATGAAAAAGGAGTTTAAGTTCGGTTCAAAATTAAGCACCTATTCCAGTATTACAGATGCGTTAGGCTCCAGTGTTTTGTCGTAAAATGTCCAACATCGGAAAAAACACAACCGCTCACAAGAGCAACCCGTGCTCCATCCAAATCAGCCCGGACGGCCTCGAACTCATCGAAATGCTGGCGGTGGATTGCACCCACGATGCGGGCGCGTGGCACTCCGACGACGAAATCAAGATTGACAAAAACAGCCTTGTCCTCCGCAACGGCCTGAAAACCAACGAGTTTTGGGACGGCACACTGACCGCCGCCCGCCGCCCGCTGCGGCTCAAAGTGCGGAACATCGCGGGCGATGAGACGGTCGTAAAACTGGATTGAGCCAAACGAAACAGCCCCCGCTTGCGACTGCAAACGAGGGCTGTTCGAGCATTTTTGCCGGGCTATTTTGCCACAAACACCAGCCGCCCCTTCCCAACCACGCCCTGCCAATGCCCCTGTTCGCGGCGGTTCCATTTCGCAATACTTTTTTTATCAAGCAGTTGCCACTCGCCGGGCGGCAACCGCAAGTCCAATGCCCCGCCTTTTTCCGAAGTGATTTCCACGCGGACGCACCGCCCGTTTTCGCGCGCCGCGCTGACCAAAAACGCACCCTCGGCCCGCAGGTTTCGGAACGAAACATCCTGCCAATCATCGGGCACAGCGGGAAAAATCTGGATGCGCCCACCCTGGCTTTGCAGCAGCATTTCCTGCACCCCCGCAGCAGACGCGAAGTTCCCTTCGAGCGTGAACGGGCGGTACGTCATCTTGGAAAAGCCGCGCCCAGATTGGTCGCCGTTGACGTGGAACGAGTTTTTGGAGACGAACGCCTCGGCAAAAATCCGCAAGGCGCGAGCAGCCTTCGCGCCGTCGCCCGCGCGGGCGTGGAGGTTGGCGAGCCACGCCCACGAGTAGCCCGTCCACTGGTCGGGGCCGTGCTTTTCGAGCAGCGCAATGGAGGTGCGGATGGTTTTTTCGTCGGCTTCGCCGTGCGCCCGGTCGAGCAAGCCGAGCGGGTGGATGGCCATCAAATGTGAAAAATGGCGGTGGCTTTCGGCATAGCCAAACGTCGGTGCGAACATGAGCGCACCCGATTGCTCGCGGGCAAAATCGGGCAGTTCGGCGGCCACTTTCCGCCACTTTTCGGCCTCGTTTTTTGCGCCCAGTTCGGTGGCGAGTTCGGCGGTTTTTTCAAACACAAAGCGGGCCAACGCGAGGTCGTAGTTTGTCCAAGTTTCTGGAAACCAAGCGTTTATGGCGTTGTCGTTGATTTCCGGCGATGAACTCAAAGGCAGGACGCGGAATCCCCCCCCGCCCCCCCCCGGGGGGGGGGGTAAGGGGGCCCCCGCGGGGGGGGGGGGGGGGGGGCGGTGATGGTGGGGGGGGGCCCCC
>JBKBIC010000121.1:10275-15177 GCA_046299435.1 Saprospiraceae bacterium | reverse complement strand
TCTGGCCTTGGTGACAACCGGGCGCCCTGCAGGGGCCGGCGCCGGGGTTTGGCTGTCACCAAATCCGCGCTGAAATTGTCTTGCCGCCTGGGCCCCCCCCCCCCCCCCCCCCCCCCCCGCCGGGGGCCCCCCCCCCGCCCCCCCCGCCACAGGGCAAAATTTTCAGAGGAAAATGGTGAAGCCCAAATCGAAGGCAAGGCCGCTGTAAACGTCGGTGTACTCATTGGTTATGGTGCCGAACGTGGACTCGTTTTTCGAGACGAACACGTTGTAGCCCAGACCCAAGTCGAGCGAAATGTGCGCGTTCGGGAAAAAGGCCAGCCCCGCGCCGCCGCCGAATTGCGTGAGTTTGGTGGGGTCGTCGTCCTTTTCTCCATTGACTTTGCTGGTCAGCTTGCCGATGGCTCCGCCGCCTTTCACCCAAAACTTGGATTTGCCGCTGACGGGTGCGTAGTACCGGAGCTCCGGCCCAGCCAAGAGGATGGTGGATTTGTATTCGTCCTCGTCGCCGCCGACCTCTTTTTGCGTCTGTCCGAAGACGTTGGCGACCAAGCCCAGCGACAGGCCGTTGATGACGAAATAGTGCCCGCTCAGGTTGAGGCCGATGACGCTGTATTTGATGTCGTCCTCAAAATCGCCGTCATTGGTTTTGGATTTTGACTTGCCGAAGGCGATGCCCAAGCTGCTCGCGGGCGAGAGGATGCTCGAACCGCCCGTGATACCGCCGGGCGAGAAGTTATGCAGGCCGAGCGCGAACCTGCCTTTTTCGGTCTGGGCTTGGAGGGCAACCGTGCCGATTGCCAACAGGAAAAGGAGGGAAAGCAACTGTTTCATGTCGGAATAATTTAGTGGTGAAAAAATGTTGAACATCGGGCCTCAGAACCAATCGGCTTGCCGGCCGGCAGCCAATCGGCGGAGTTTTTGGAGGCTTTCCTTGCGGCGGTTTTTCAGGGAATCAATAGTGGTGTAATGTGTGAGTTTTTGGGCGATAATCTCCTCGTCGCTCAGTTGGGCGAAGAAGCGGAGTTCCAACAAGTATCGGTTCTTTTCGGGCAATTGACCAAGTATTTTCAGGAGCCACTCGGCTTGTTCGAGTTTTTGGAAATGGCGTTCCGTGTCGTCGTCGCATCGGTCGGCGATGAGTGTTTCGAGGGCGGCAGGTGCGATGCGGCGCAGGCGTTGCTTGGTGGCGTAGTTCTGCACGACGCGGCGGGCAATGGCGATGGCGTAGGATTGGGGTTTGTAATCGGTCAGTTGGTACTTGCCCTCGCGGATTTTTTGGATGAAAATGATGGCCGTGTCGTGCAGCACTTCTTCCACGTCTTGCCCGGCGAGGCCGCTCGACCGGGCGATTTGACCGACGATGCCGCTGATTTTTGCGAACAGGTATTCGACGGCGACACTGTTGCCCGCGCCCAGTTCGGAGACAAAACACGCGGGCTGTTCGGCAAACCGGGGGGGATACGCGGCGTTCGGGGCGGGTAGGGTAGTGGATGAGCGTTTCATGGCAGATTTCACCTTTGAAAGAGAAGTAACCAAAGGCCGGGAACTTGGGCTTTGCGGCCCGTGTGCCCCGCGCTTTTCTACGGACAAAGGTGGCCGTGCCCGCTGCCCCCCCTGAATTGAAGGCTGCACGGAAAACATATTTTTTTATCGAAGGTGAGGATTGGTGGGCGTGGAAGGGGTTTTGTTCATTGGCCGAGTATCGCCAGTAACCACTCGCGTTCCAACACCGCAGGCATCTGGCGGATTTCCTCAGCGAGTTTGGCGGTTTTTTGTCCGTCTTTTTGCCAGCGGGCTTTCATGATTTTGTCCAGCTTTTGGATGAAATTGAGGTAGGGCAATTTGCTCTCGGCGGAGAGCTTGGAGCGGCGCACCTTTTGGTCGAGGGCTTTGAGGCGGCTTTCGAGCAGGTCGTCGTTGGTCTCGAAGTAAATTTTGACCAGCAGCACATCGGCCATGATGCGATACTTGGCGTTTTCGAACAGCTTGTAATCCAAGTATTTGAGTGCGGCATCGTAGTCCCTTTTGAAAAAATGCACGTCGGCCATGCAAAGGCTGTGCGTCTCTCCGGGGTATCGGGTGCCGATGATGCGCGACGGCGGATGCTCGGCCAGAAACTTGGAGGCCCAATCGGCTTTGCCCACTTTTAAGGCAATATTCACCATGAGACGAAGCGAGGTCGTGTGGATTCTGTCGTCCATGACATAAAAATATCCGTCGCGCAAATGCCGCTCATTTAGTTCGAAGAAGCGTGAAAGCACGTTCGGGCCACCCTCTTTGACATACTGCCGACCCATGAAAAAACGGTAGTAGGCTTGCAGGTTGCGGAATTTTTCTGCCGGGATTTCGCGCCGGTGCTCGTCGAGTAGTCGCCCCAATATCTCCAATGCTTCGGTAGTGGCTTGCCCATCGAGCATGGAAAGAATATGGGCATAGAGCCGGGTCATCGGCACTTGCAAGTGCAGGTTTTCGGGTAATAGCATCAGGAGCGATTGCGTCATCGCGGTGGAGCCGCCAGTTTCCACTTGGCTCACAAAGCGTTGAAAATCAAGGGCGCAGGCAAACTCCAACTTCTGGATGGCAAAAAATGTGTCGAGGTCGCGGTGAGCAGCCATCAAATTGGCATCATCCTCGAATG
This sequence comes from Saprospiraceae bacterium, assembly GCA_046299435.1. Taxonomy (GTDB): domain Bacteria; phylum Bacteroidota; class Bacteroidia; order Chitinophagales; family Saprospiraceae; genus M3007. Next base: position 12,536 of record JBKBIC010000121.1, on the reverse strand, counting down.
TGTTAAAAATACCCTGAAAAGTGGCGACCAATTCCTCCATCTCGAACCGCCGGAGGTAGTGCTGCGCATCGCGGAAAGGGCTGGCGGCCAATGTTTTGCGAAGCGACTGGATGGTTTGTTCGAAGCGTTCGTCCAAGTTGTTTTTCAGGTAAAAACGGGCGAGCGCGAGTTGTTCGCGGTCTTCTGCCAAGTCGCCCTCGGCATCTTCGAGCAGGATGAATCGCCGTACCAAACGGAACAAGTCGCTGGCGAGCGAATCAATCGGGTTCTTTTCCTTTTCGCGGAAAGGCTTTTCGGGGAAAAAGCGGCGCGACGCAGCCTCTTTCGAGAGTTCGGGGTGTTGCTCGTCGGCTTTGCAGCGCAGCGTCAGGTCGAACAGTTCGACGATTTGCCCGGCGTTGTAGCCGTTGTTGAAATAGGGCGATTGCAGGAAAAGCCGCAGCCGTTTCGACTGTTCCGGGGTGAGCAGGCGCACTACTTCGAGCAATTTTCGGTTGGGCATGAAATTTTTTTCGGGCAATGAACCCGCCCAAAAGTACCTGTTCGCGGAAAAACCGGAAAAAGTGTAGAAATTTAAGCGGCCCAGCGCGGGTAACCTTTGTTCGGTTGTGCGCCATTGGGTACGATTTCGCAACCAATCATTGAAAACTGTATGAAAAACTTGCTAAAAAACACCCTTTTCTGGGCATTGCTCGCGCTGTTGGCCGTCGCAGGCACAGCCTATTCCCCTTCCAACGAGCGCGTGGAAACAGCCCCTCCGCCATGCCTCTTGCCCCCGCCCACTGGCTTGGTGCCTACCCATATTGCCCCGACTTCCGTGCGTATCAAATGGAATCCGGTGCAAGGTGCCATCGAATACCGGGTGCGTATCCAGAACCCCGCGACCGGCCAAAGCCTGGGCACTATCGTGACCGACCAGACTTTTGCCCAAAAAAATGGCCTTGCGCCCGGCACTTTGTACCGTTTTTTGGTACAAGCTCGGTGCTCGACCGGGACGTACAGTGCCCAAGCCGCCATGCGCGATGTGGTTACGGGTATCATCATCGTGGATGATATTGTGCAAAACTGCTGCCCGCTGCCCAGCAACCCTACCACCGAACCCAGTGGCGGCACCGATACTTTCTGCCTGAGCACGGGCATTGACGATGCGTGGCACATCCGGGCAGAGAAGTTCAACTCGGCCACGACTTATTACGATTTCTGCCTGCGCGATAGCAACCTGACCGACCTGCAAGTGCTCGAATACGACAAGTCGAACACTTATGTTTCCAGCAACACTGGCTCGCAGGTCACGGTGAAATCCGGCACGGCTAATTTCTTGATAATCAAGTCAGTAAGTTACGATGCGGTCACGAGCACGCTCTGCTGCGTGGTCAATTGGAAGACCAAAATGAAGGTGCAAGCCGCCTACTGCGACACCACACCGTTCACCGGGCAGGCCGACGACCGCCGCTTCCAACTGCCCCGAACAGACGGCAAGGCCAGTGTCGCGCCCAATCCATTCGGCCAGCAGTTGCAGGTGTTTTTGCCCGAAAACGCGGCCACCATCTCGGCCACCGCCACGCTTTTCGACCCGCAAGGCCGCATGGTCGCCCGCCTCGAAAGCACCGAACCGCGCATCGTGTTCGACACACGGCATTTGCCCGACGGGTTGTATTTCCTCAAAATCCAGCAAGGCGCGACGATGCAGACCATCCGAGTCGTGAAAAAGGAATGAGGTGTGAGGGATGAGGCATGAAAAGCCGGGCGCGACACATCGCGCCCGGCTTTTTTTATGCCCCCCGGCTCCCTGAAGGAGGGGGGGGCAAACTCCCCCTTCAGGGGGCCGGGGGATAACGGAAAACGCGGAAAAAGTGTGGTTGCCGGGCGGCTGGGCGGGCGGCCACTTTTGCCTCAACAATTGCGCAACATTGTTTCCGACAACTCCCCAACCCACGAAAAGGCCACACACAACCAAACTCAATCAACATTCAAAATTTCAGAAAAGATGAAAACGCACTTTTTCACCCGCGCTTCCCAGACCATTTCCCTCCAAATCCTGCTCGTCGTGCTGGCCGTTTTCGGCAAATTGGCCGTCGCCCACGCACAGTTCGAGGAAACCATCAGCACCAGCACCACCGCCCTCGAAGATGCTTGGGACGGCAAACAGATACCCACGACCGACCACTTCATCATGCTCGCCAACAGCGACGCGGCCGGTGCCACCCGAATTGCCCTCACCGAGACCGACGTGACCGGGGCCGTCGTCATGCACAACCTGA
>JBKBIC010000121.1:1627-10265 GCA_046299435.1 Saprospiraceae bacterium | reverse complement strand
TGATTTGGGACCCCGGCAACCCCAACAACAAAATCTGGGGTCGCGCCCTCGAAATTGACCTCGGCGCAGGCGGCGTGCCGACTGGCTATTTCATCACCGGGGCCATCTCCGGCAGCAGCGGCCAGCAATTGATTCTGATGCGAACCACGCTCACCGGCATCCCAACGTGGGTGCACTACCTGCCCAACATCGCCGCCACCGGTGCGGTGGATTATGAAGAAGAAGGCGTGTCCCTCGAACGCCAAGCCAACGGCGACATCGTTTTCGTCGGGCGGTCGCGGCAGCTGAGCACAGGTACGCAGCGTATGGTTGCTGGGCGTTACACGGCCACTGGTGCGTTCGTGTGGATGTTCCGCTACCACCCGCCTGCCGGAGCGCACATCAATCCTGCTGAGTCGTGCAACGGCCTGCGCGGTGCCAACAACACACCAGTCATTGGTGTCACGGGGCAATACATTGATACACAAGGTATTGGACATACTTTCGGCTCCTGCCTTGATGCGGCCAACGGCAACGAACTCTGGCGGCGCACTTATTCCTCGACGCTTCCTTTTGACGAAGGCTACGACATCGTGATGAACCCTGCCAACAAACGCTTCATGATGGTCGGGCGAGCCATCAATACCACCGGGCAAAGCAACCTCTGGGTGCTCAACGTGCCCACCGCAACAGGCGCACTGGCCGCCGGGGCCAGCACGGTGTACTCTTTGCCCAACGGGGGCGACTGGGCTGGCCGCGATGTGAACCTCACCACTGCCGGAAATCGCGCCGCCATTGCAGGCATTGCTCGTTTCGCAAATTCCACAGGCTCCATCAGCACCCGCGCATTTTTGATGGAACTGCCGTTCACCAACTTCGCCACGCCCATTTGGACCCGCGTTTATCAAGGCACCGAACCCATCACCTCCGGCTCCGAAAGCGTGGTGCCCGTCGTGGCAACCGGCGCAGCCGTCGCGGGTTATTTTGTCACTACCGATGCCTTGCCGAGCAATTCCGGCTGGACGACGCACGGCGCGCACGCCCTTTACGTCGGTACCACAGGGCTGCACACCATCGGCGATTGCCCCATCACTTCCCTGCAAGCCACCAAAGTGAAAATGGGCAGCAATGCCACCCTCGCCAAAACCAAGAACATCGTGGATATGCCTTGGTGGCAGCTCGTTTCCCAACCTTTCCCGCCGCTTGTGGCCGCTTGCGACGGCATCATGCCGCCTCCGTTCAACGGCGAAAGCGACGACCGCACAGCTGATAAAACCCTGAAAATCAACACAAACGCCGCCCTGAAAGTCGCTCCGAACCCGGTCGTTGCAGGTGATTTCTTCCGCGTGGAATTTGACGGAGAAACCGCCCAGGCCGCCCTGCAACTGTTCGACCTGTCCGGCAAACTCGTCTGGCAAACGACCGTCGAAAACACAGCCATTGCCCAAGTGCCGACCGCCGGGCTGCCCGCAGGCACTTACCTCCTCCGCACACAGACTGCCGCCGGGCTGCAAACCGCCCGCGTCGTCATCGGTAAAAACTGAAAATTGCTCGGAAACCACATGAGTTGGCCGGGGCGCAGCAACTGCGACCCCGGCCTTTTTTTATGTGGATGAACGGTCGTGCTGCATCCGTTGCGTACTCATTGCCCCACTAATTTCCCGCGATAAATCCGCCCTTCGCCGCGCATTTCCAACCAATACATCCCAGCGGGCAGGTCGGCGGACACTTGCACGGATACTTTTTCGGCTCCTGAAATTTCTGTTGACCACACTTGCCGCCCCCTCAAATCCGTCAACGACACGGCCATTCTACGGCCAAAGTCCTCCGGCTCGATGCCCGAAACCGCGAACGACATGGCCGCTGCCGGCACCGGGTTCGGCCAGAGTTGCAACGGCAAACTACCCGGCGCGCCCGTGCCGATGATGCCCACGAAAACCACCTTGCAAGCGGGCGCGGAAAAACAGCCCGTCTCCGCGTCGGCCACGATGAGGCACACGTTGTACGCCCCAGTTTGGGCGTAGGTGTGCGTCGGGTTTTGTTGGTTGGAGGTCGCGCCGTCGCCGAAACCCCAGAGCCATTGCTCCGGCCCGCCGAGCGAAACATCCTGAAATTCAATGGTTTGTGGATTGTTTGGGCTGGCTTGCTGCGTGAAATTCGCCACCAGCCCCGCGCATGGGTCGAGGTTCACGGTGACGCAAGTGGTGTCTTTGCAGCCCAGTTCGTCCATCGCAAACACGCAAGCCGTGTACACGCCTTCGTCGGCGTATTGGTGCGTCGGGTTGGGGCCTTGCCCGGTTTGGCCGTCGCCAAAATCCCACGTCAGCGTGGTGCTGCTGGCTGCGGTCGCGTGGAATTCGACGGACAAATCCATCAAATTCGCCTCGTAGCCCACCGCCACCTCGAAGCCCGCGCACGGGTGCGCGCAGTCGGGCATTTCGACCAAAATCATCGCCATGCACGTCGGGCTGCCCATGTCCATGACCATGATTTCGTGTACCGAATCGTCGGCGGGCACTTGTACGATGAGGCTCGTGCTGCTCGAAGCCGCGTAACCGAACGGCCCGCCCGGCACCGCCAGCCCGTCGAGCATGACCATGAAGCCGCTCGCGCTGCCGTTTTGTGCCGTGAATGTGAGCACGACGGGCAGCTGGCCGTTCACGCAGGGGGCGCCGTTCGGGTTGACGCTCGCCACCAAATCGCCGATGCTGCACGGCTCGCCCGCACAAATCGGCGTTTGCACGACCGCGCTGGCCGAGCACGCGAGGCTGTCCGTGTCATATATTAATATGGTGTGGTTTTGGCCGTCGCCGGGCAGTTTGAACGTGAGCGTGGTGCTGCTCGACGCGCCGTAGGCAAACGGGCTGCCGGGCAAAAACGCCCCGTCGAGCAGCACGTTGAAACCGCTATCTCCTTGATTGACAGCAGTTACGGTCATCGTGTAGCCCACTTCGTCGTTCGCGTCGCAAGGCGAAGTTTGCTGGATTTGCACCACCAGGCCGCAGGGGCCGCTGCAGTCGGGCGCGACGAAATTGACCGAAAACGCGCAAAAACTCGTGTTCGCATCCTGTAAAGTCAGCGTGTGCGCTGCGCCGTCGCCGGGCAGGTTCAGGATGAAATTGTTTTGTCCGTCGGGATTTTGGTACGGGCGCGGGTTGCCCGGTTGCGGCTGTCCGTCCACGAACACATTGAAACCCGCGCCGCCGTTTTCGACCCAAAAACTGACCGGCACATTGGCAAAACCGCCCTCGCAAACTGCCGCAGCGTAAATGATGCCCGCCATGCCGATGCCATTCGGGCCGCCGTGATTCGAGCAATAATACGGGTGCGCCCCCGCCCCCGCGATGACCACATCGAACACCGACCCGATGCCGACGATGCCCGAATCCCATGCGTCCGCGCCCGAAAGCGCGTCGGAAGTGGTCGAGTGCGGGATGTTCGAGACCCACACGAAGCGCACCGTGTCGCCGACCATCACCAGCGGATTGGCTGGGAAAAACGTGAAATCACGCACCTCCACCACATGGACACGCGGCCCCGTTTGCCCGACGCTCACGTTCGAGATACCGCAAGGTTGCGCCGCACAGTTGGGCGTGGTCAACGCGAAACTCGCTGAACATGAGGCGTTTATGTTGTCCTGCACCAAAATCATGTGCGTCGCGCCGTCGCCATTGACCAAAATCAACTCGAAGATTGCGAAAAACAAAACGCCCCGCCCCGCATCAAAAACCCCGTCCAAATAGATATTGAAACCCGTGCCTGCCGGGAAATTTTCGAGGACAGTCAGCAGCACCGGCACTTGGTTATTCAGGCTGCAATCACCTGAAATAGAAGCTGTTAATGTGAGTGAGCAAGTTTGTTGGTCGCAATTTGGCGTGGTCACAACGGCTCCCGCCGTGCAACTCGAACTGCCCGAATCGGTAGCGATGATAGAGTGCGACACGCCGTTTCCGGGCACTAAAATCGTCACGCTCGTGCTGCTGCCCGACGAGTACGGGAAGGGGCTTCCGGGCACGGCCACGCCGTCCAACGAGAGCGCGAAACTGCTGCCCGCCGGGTTCGTGGGCGAGACGACGACCGTGACCGGAACCTGCTGGTTGGCGTTGCAAGTGCCTGAAATCGTGGCAGTTACGGCGAGCGAGCATTGGGGGTTGACGCAATTTGGCGTGGTCAAGACCGTGCCCGCCGCGCAACTTGGATTGGCAAAATCCGCCGCCAAAATCGTGTGCGACACGCCGTTTCCGGGCACTAAAATCGTCACGCTCGTGCTGCTGCCCGACGAGTACGGGAAGGGGCTGCCGGGCACCGCCACGCCGTCCAACGTGATGGTAAATGTGCTGCCAGAAGGATTCACAGGCGAAACGACGACCGTGACCGGGACTTGTTGATTTGCGTTACAACTGCCTGAAACACTGGCGGTTGCGCCCATCGAGCAAACAGGGCCTTGACAATTGGGCGTGGTCAACGTGGTGCTGGCGGTGCAGTTTTGACTCGCCACATCGGTCGCTGCAAAAACGTGGGCTGCGCCGTTTCCGGGTACCAAAATCGTGACCGATGTGCTGCTGCCCGACCCGTACAAAAATGGGCTGCCCGTCACGAGTATCCCGTCCAATGTCAGGTTGAAGCTGTTGCCGACGGGGTTTTGTGGGCTGACAACGATGGTGACGGGCACGTTCAATTGCTCACATGGCCCGGAAACTGCCGCCGAAATGCCGAGCGAGCAGGCACAATTTGGCGTGGTGACGCTGGTCGTGGCGGAGCAAGTTGTTTGCGCAACGTCTTGACTAACAATGGAATGTGCGCCGTTGTTGCCCGGCACGTTTATCGTGACCGTCGTGCTGCTGCCGCCGGAATAGTTGAACGGGCTGCCGCTGACGAGCTGCCCGTCGAGGAGCAAATTGAAGCCGGAGCCGACGGGGTTCGTGGCCGTGACCGTGACCGAAACTGGCACCGTTCCGCCGGAGCATCCGCCCGCGACGGTGGCCGCGACGGACATGGAGCAGGCGCAATTTGGCGTGTTGACGCTGGTCGTGGCGGAGCAAGTTGTTTGCGCAACATCCTGACTGACAATGGAATGTGCGGCGTTGTTGCCCGGCACGTTTATCGTGACCGCCGTGCTGCTGCCACCGGAATAATTGAACGGGCTGCCGCTGACGAGCTGCCCGTCGAGGAGCAAATTGAAGCCGGAGCCGACGGGGTTGTTTACCATAATCGTCACATCCACAGGCACTTGCCCGCCGTCGCAGGGGCCAGCGACGATGGCCGAAGCCGTCATCGTGCACACACAGTTTGGAACCAAAATGGAGGTCGTGGCCGAGCAGGTGAATTGGTCTTCGTCGCGGGCGGTTATGGTATGCGAGCCGCCATTTCCGGGCACGTCAATCGTCACTGTCGTGCTACTCCCAGAGCCGTAGGTGAACGGACTGCCGCTGACGAGCTGCCCGTCGAGAAATACGTTGAAGCCGCTGCCGACGGGATTATTTACCGTAACTGTTAGATTCACAGGCACTTGCCCGCCGTCGCAGGAGCCAGCGACGATGGCCGAAGCCGTCATCGAACAAACACAACTCGGTGCCACAATCGTGGTCGTGGCCGAGCAACTTGGCTGCGCTTCGTCTCGCGCCAAGAGCGTGTGCGACCCGCCGTTCGCGGGCACGGGTATCGTGATGGTGGTGGAGCTTCCGCCGGAATAATTGAACGGGCTGCCGCTGACCAACTGCCCGTCGAGGAACAAATTGAAACCCGACCCGACGGGGTTACTCACGGTAATCGTCACGTCCACAGGCACCTGTCCACCCGAACAAGGCCCTGATACTGTGGCACTTATGCTCATGGCACAAGGGCAGGGCGGTACGAAGAAGTTGAGGGTTTCGTTGCAGCCGGGTTCGTCGGTGGCTTCCACATAAATGGTGTGGTTTTGCCCCGGCGTGAACCAGTGCGTGAACACGACGGGCATATCGTCGTCAATGTCAATCTCCGACCAAGTGAACACGCCGTTGATGTAAATATCAATTTCGTCGGCGTTGTCGTCCGGGTTCGTGATGGTGAACGTGACCGGGCGCGTGCTCGACCCCGGCACGCAGCCACCGATTTGGAGCGTGATATTCAGGTCGCATTGGGCGTGGGCCGCAAGGCCGGGCAACAGGAAACTTGCAAGTAACCAGAATTTGCGAAGCATAACTTTGAGCGTGGGCATTGTTTTCGGATGGGCTTGATGCCCGCCGTACCGTGGGGTGCGACCAAAAGTAGCAGAGCGTTTTTGGCGAAAAATCATCGGCGCGGGCCAAATTTTCCGAACCGGGAAATTTGCGCCCCGAATGTTAGATGCGGGCCACGTCACCGCTTGCCCAAAAGCTGATTTGCCAAACTGAACGGGCACGCTCTATCTTCGAGCGTCAAAAACCCGCACAGCCGCTGCTTGGCATGAGACGCGCTTTTCTGCCTTTTTCCCTGATGTTCCTCCTGTGTTTTGCTCCTTTTTGGGCGCGAACCCAGTCGGCCCCACCCAAGTCGGGCCGGGCGGAGCTGTTCGAGAAACTTCGCTCAGAGGTTTTCAAAGGCAACAAATGGGCCTTGCGGGACATGGGCACGATGCTCGACGACAGGCAATACTGGGCAGGTGTCGTCGCTTTTTTGCAGCGCACGTCCGTTTTTTTGCCGCAGGAGCTGGATTGGTCGAAGGTCAGCGGCAAGGCTCCGTTCCTTCAATTTTTTTATCAAAACCACGAAAAACTGGCCTTCGACCACGCCCTCGGCGTGTGGTACTTGACCCCTTTGGAAAAAACGCGGCTCGATACTTTTGTGCTCACCTCCACGAAAAACCTGCCGCCGCAGCCCGAAAAGGCCATGAAAAACGCCGCGCAATCGCTCCGGCAGGGCATCGCCGCTGCCGATACCGCGCTTTTTGGGCAGGGCATCCGCAGCCTTGCCGCCCTCGAACGCCCCGATGCGTGGGCCTTGCTGCTCGAAACTGCCCGCCGCGATGCCGATTTAGACGCGGCTTTTGCCCCCAAAAACTACCCGGTACGGCTCGAATTGCTCCGCGCCCTGCAACATTGCCCGGAAGATGAAGCCCTTGCGCTGGGTTTCAAATGGCTCGAATCGGGCAAAATCACCGCCACCGACGCGGAAATCCCGCTCTCCGAAATGGCGAACCACTATATAAATAAGGTGTCGAAAGAGGACATCCTGCGGCAGTTGCGCCCGCTGCGCGATTCGCTCGGCTCGCTGGCCGCGCTGCGGCAGCACGGCTTCGATTTGGTGGTGCCGTTCGAGCCGATGTTTTTCGAGGAGGAAGTGGACTATTTCGGGCATGTGCTGGACTACACTTGGGCGCAACCCTGGGCGCGGCACACGGCCCTGCACCAACTTGCCGTCTCGCGGCACCCGCGCAGCCTGTACTACTTGGCCGCGTGGATGTTCCGGCACCGCTACGAGGCAGAGGGGCAAGAAGTGGCCGAAAAATTCACAGCCCAGTACCTGCGCCCAATCGAGGCGTTGACCTGCTTGGAACTTGCCGTGCCGGACAAAACCGGTGTGCTCTCGAGGGCTTCGACCGATGCGGTTTGGCTGTTGAATTATGTTCGATACTGGGCCTTGCACTGGCGCGATTACGAATGGGATGAGAAGCGCGGCTACTTCATCAACCGCCAACAGGCCGAGACGTTGGTGGGCGCGTACGAAAAACTTTTCCAACGCCTGACATCGCAACGGGACTCCATCGCGCAGGCGGCCTATCGCCAACTGGCTGAGGGCGACCCGCTCGAAGTGCTGCCGCTGGCCGAGCAATACCGCCAAACAGTGCGGACGCTGCACCCAAGCCTACCGTCGTTCAAACAGCGGTACCTCGAACAGCTGAGCCTGCTGACGGACTTTGCCCGCGACAACAAATTCGGTTGGAAGCCGTCGGGCAAACTTGCCGAATGGCTCGAAGAGGCAGGCGGCCCTCTCCTGCCGGCGGAACGCTATCGGCTTGAAAATCAAGCGATTGAGTCATTCTCATTGGATGACGTGACCGCTCTCGAATTCGAGGCTTTGATGCACGAGGCCAACCGTGCGTTCTCGTTTTCGGCCACGCGGGTACTCGACGGGGTTTATCGTCGGCACTGGTCGGCGGTGCTGGCCGACGAGCGGCAGATCCGGTTTTTCCTCAAAAAATCCGCGCTCTTCGCGGGCATCGGCACAGTCGGGGCCTGCAATACATACCTCCAAAAATTCGACCCCTCGGACGCGGCCTTGCGCTCGAAAATCGCCGCCCTCGCCACCCGCGAGACCGACGAGGACATCCAAAAACAAATCCAGAAATGGCTCGAAAAACCCTCCGCCCCGACCAACAGCTCCGCTGCCCAAAAGCCTGAAAACCAACCCGATGCGGAAAAGACACTGCTCCAAAACATCGAAAAATTGCGGGCATCGGACTCGCTCTCAGTCGAGGTTTTCAACCAAGTGCTGAACTCCCCGGCCTATCGTGTGGCCGAGCACAAACGGGCTGTTTTGGAGGCTCTGCCGCGCCTCCGGCCAGCCGCGCAGCTGCGGCGTTTGTTGCCCAACCCGAAGTTTTCGGTGCGCGAGGACTTGGTGTTTTTTGAAAAATTGGACGTGAAGCCCAAAGATTTGCCCGGCTTGTTGCGGCTGTTCGACGGCGACGACCCGGCGAGGA
>JBKBIC010000121.1:0-1617 GCA_046299435.1 Saprospiraceae bacterium | reverse complement strand
GATGCTCGATTTCCTGTGGCAAAAAACGACCGGGCTAAGCGAGGTGGAACGCGGCACTTTTTTCAACGAAGTGCTTCGCACCGACTGGCTGCGCCGCTACCTGAACCAACTGCCCGCAACCACGCAACTGACTGAAAATCTGTACGCTGTGCTCCAAAACTGGCTCGACGCGGCAGAGGAAATATCTGAGTTCGAGGAGGAAAACGGGCGCATGCACCTGCTGCTGCTCGGTACCGTCGGCGAGTCGCGGATGGACAAATTGGAGGCGACGTTTTTCCTCGACGCGAACGACCGTATGAAGTTCAAAATCCAGCGCGAAGTGTTGGCCGATGCCAGTTTTGCCGACCTCAAACAGCTGGTCGCGCTGGCCGGGCGGCTTTACCCCGACGAATCGGGCGCGCCGGGATACCTGTTCCTGAACCGTGATTTCGGGTTGCCGCCGCTGGCATTCGACCGGGCCGCCGAGCGCAAGTGGCTGGCCAAAGTGTTGGATAGTTTGCCAGAGGCGGATGTCTATAAATTTTGTCTGCGGCGGTTTGGCGTGCCGTTCGAGACGGCGGCTGGCAAGCTGGATTTGCAGGTGATCCGGGATATTTTGAGGTTTGATTTGTTGATGCCTTTCGTGGGCGGCGGCGGCGAAAGGCGCGATTGGTACGTTTACGCGGTCATCAAAATTTTGGAGCACGAGTACGGCACACGCTTGGGCTTCCATCAGAAACTGAACGAAAACCAGACCTTCTATACCTTTAACGCGGCCAAAAGGGCGGCTGCTTGGCTGCAATTTCTGGACGAACGGAGGGACAAATGAGGCGGCTGGCAGTTAGCAGCGGGCGGTTTGCAGTTGTGAAGATACTGCCTGCCGCAAACTGCCCACTGCTTACTGCAAACTGCCAACTCACATACTTACAACTCACATCCACAACTAAAAAAATCATGTATTTCAAACGAGTTTTGACATTGGCCATGCTGGTTTTGCTGGCTGGCACGGCGGCGACGGCGCAGCGCGTCACCAAAAAAAAGGACGATAAAAAAGAGCGCGACTACAAAAGCAGCAAGGACAAAAAGAAGTCCAGCGACGAATCTTTCAAAGACCACCTATGGTATGGCGGCAGCTTCGGGCTGGGTTTCAGCGGCGGCAACGGGGCATCAGTTTTTTCGGTCGGCCTCTCGCCTATGGTGGGCTACAAAATCTGGGGGCCGCTTTCGCTGGGGCCGCGCCTCGGCTTCCAATATTCGAGCTACAAGGTGCAGGGCTTCAAAGCGGCCAACCTTTTTGCCTTCGAGCCGGGCGTGTTTGCGCGCGGGAGGATTTTCGGGCCAGTGTTCGCGCACGTCGAAGCAGGCAACCAATGGACACAATATGTCGCCGGCTATGACATCAACACGAGCAAGCCCATCAAGGAGAGCGTGCAATACCTAAACCAATACGTCGGCCTCGGTTACAACAACGGCGACGGCGGCGTGGGCACGGAACTGCTCGTACTGTACAACGTGGCGGCTGCCAACGACATCAACTACCCGTACTCGCCCTGGGATTTGCGCTTCGGATTGACTTGGAAGTTCTGAGTCGGTGTGTGCTTGGGTGTTTTTGTGTTTGGGTGTGCTGGTTTCATAACC
>JBKBIC010000120.1:0-15494 GCA_046299435.1 Saprospiraceae bacterium | reverse complement strand
AGCTCACGCCGGCGTTGGTGGTGCGGTAAAGGCCGTTGGATGTGGCCGCGATCAGGTGGTTTTCGTCATTGGGGTCCATCAAAAGTTTGCGGATGACCTTGTTGTACGAGGCCGTCCAGTCCAGCCCGGTGGTTTGCCAAGTGTTGCCGCCGTCGGTGCTTTTCATCACGCCGACCGAGTAAGTGTCCCATGCGTCGCCGTCGCCTGTGGCGATGTACATGATGTTCGGGTTGGATGGCAAAACCACGATGCCCGACACGCCCAGCACCGGAAGGTTGCCCGTGTTGGTCGTCCAACTGGTGCCGCCGTTCGTGGTTTTCCAGAGGCCGCCGCCGGGCGAGCCTACCCAAAAAGTGTTGGCATCGGATGGGTGAAAGGCTATGCAGTTGATGCGCCCGATGCCGGCATAACCACCTGTCGAAGAGTTGGGGCCGAGGCTCGTCCAGTTGGCCACGGCCGCGCCGCGCCCTTGCGTCTGCTGCGCGAGTTGGTTGTACTCGGCCATGCCGTTGAGGATAACGGCACGGTCGGGGAAGGTGCCGTCTTCGTTCACGCGGCTCTCCCAAAACCATTCCCAGCGTTTGAAAGGCTTGAAGCCCTTGCCTTTCTCTTTGTAGTCCTTGTCTTTCCAGTATTCCCGGAAATCTTGCTGGATTTGGAAAAAGTTGGGCTTTTCGTTTTCGTGGAGCGAACTCATCCACGGCTGGGCAGACAGGGTGTTTGCGGCAATAATGACCGCCGAGAGCAGTAGAAGTTTTTTCGATAAAATCATGTGGAAACGAAGTTTGCGGGAGGCGTGAAATGTGTGCTTCGCGCAAATGTAGAATTTCTCGTCCACGCCACAGCCCGAAAGTCGGGGTTTGTCAAGCAGGGGCATTTGCGGCCCGGTGGGGGTTTTCTTGCAAATCCTCATCCTCGACGGGCGGCAAGGTCGCGTCGCCGTCGCACTCCAAAAAAATCCGCAGCCGACAGGCCCGGCAAATGTCCTTGTCCAGCTGCGCGTAAATGGTCTGCAACGCATCGGTTTTGGACAGGAAAAAATGGTCGCGCCCGATTTCGTCAAGGTAGTGCCCGCTTTCCATGACCTCTTGTGCCACCAATTTCAGCCGCACGATGAACAGCCCGCCGCCCTTTTTTCGCCAAAAAGCGGCCTCCTGCGCGAGCCATTCCGCACCGTCGTAGTCCACATGGTTCACGCCGTTGGCGAGCAGGAGCAGGTATTTTTCGGGGCCGCGCCGGATGTCGCGCAGCACATTGGTCACATGGTCAATCGCGCCGAAGTACAGCGAGCCGTCGAGCCGGATGATTTTCACCTGCGGGCACTGCGGCACTTCCTTGCGGGCAATGTTCATAAATTGGTGGCGCGGGTGTGTCTTGTCGGGAGCCATGACGGCGATGTTCGGCTGGGCCGTGCGTTTCAGGAAAAAGAACAGCGACAGCAGCACGCCGATGTAAATGGCAAACTGCAACTCGAAAAAAAGCGTACAGAAAAATGTGGCTCCGAGGATGATGTTGTCCTCCCGCGAAGCGATTTGGATTTCCCGAATGTGCTGAAAATCAATGAGGTTCCAGCCCACGATGAGGATAAGACCGCTCATGGCTGGCATAGGCAGATACTGCACAAACGGGGCCAGCAACAGCATAATCAACACCAGAAAAACCGCCGAAAAAATGGCTGCAGCGGGTGTGCGCGCGCCCGCCTCGAAGTTGAGGCCCGAACGGGTGAACGAGCCGGACGAGACGTAATTGGAGAAAAAACTACCGACGATGTTGGACAGGCCCTGCCCGATGAATTCTTGATTGGTGTCCAATTGCTGGCCCGATTTGACGGCAATCGAACGGCTGATGGCCACCGAAGAAATCAAACCCAACAGTGCCACCGCAAATGCCTGCGAAAAAAGCAGGTGAAAATTGTCCGGCGAAAACCCCGGCCATGACAGCGGCGGCAAGGCACTCTCGATTTTGCCGACAAACGGAAGGCCGTTTCCCGGCGTGTTGACGGCCCAAGCGAACACGGTGCCAAAAGCCAAGCCGACCAACATATATGGTATCTGGGTCGAGCATTTTTTGGCGAGCAGAGCCGTCGTGATGGTCACGACCGCCACCGCAAGCACCGTCTCGTTGGCCGCGAAGGCGTGGCCGAAAATCTGCCGCCACGTCTCCAAAAACGACGCTTGCGCCGGGATGGCCAGCCCCAGCATCCCTTTTATCGCGTTCGTCATAATCAAGATGGCGGCCCCAGCGGTGAAGCCCACGACCACCGTCTCCGAGACAAAGCTGACGTACTTGCCAAGCCGGCCCACGCCCAGCGCGAACTGGATGACGCCGACCAAAAATGTCAGCAACAGCACTTTTTCGATGTAATCCGCCGAGCCTTCGGGCGCGATTTTGCTGACCGCCCCGAAAATCACGATGGAAATGGCCGTCGTCGGCCCCGACACCAAATGCCGCGAGGAGCCGAAAAGCGCGGCCACAATGGGCGTAATCATGGCGGAGTAAAGGCCATAAATCGGCGGCAGCCCGGCAATCATCGCAAACGCAATGCCCTGCGGCAATACGATGATAGCCCCCAACAACCCAGCAGAAAGGTCGGCGCGGCGCGTAGCCGGGTCGCGCAGTTCGTCTTTCCATTCGAGGAACGGCAAAAAGCGGGGCAGCAAGTGCTTGCGCCAGTCGAACTGGATTTCGTCGGGCAAGGTCTCCTTGACCTGTTCGACGAGGCGCGTGAGCTGCGATTTGAAAAATTCGACCGTCATACGAAGGAAGGGAAGACAGGCGCAAATAACGAAAAACGCTGCAAACGAGTTGTTTTTCGTGCCGATTGGGCGAGGGCAAGGTTCGTTCCGAAAAAAATTTAGGGCCAATTGCAGATTTCGCGGCTTTGCATCGGGTAGTCTCAATCGGCCATTGGCTTGCAACGCCCGGCCACCGACATTTTACGGATTTTCAAAAATTGTCTTGACCAGTTAACGATGCGAAAACCCCAAAAGCCCGGTTTGGGCGGCTCCGGCACACGGGGCATTTGCAAGGCTCGGATGAATGTTTTTTTCTTTGCACACAAGTTCGACGGAAGTAGCCGCGAGGCCGCGTAAGTCGTTCTGGTTCAATCCGTTCGCTGCTCGCCTTTGCCTTCTTTCTTGTTAAAAGTTTGAGAAAAAACGCACACGTTTTTTTGTGCATCCGTGCTGGTTTTTGCCGACATGGGCAGCCGTGTGCGTGGCAAGGAGCGGCTGACAATTCATGAGAAACTCACGCTGAACATACGCCGAGAAAGCACTATGAACCAAAGCACTAACCCGGCCAGACCGGGCAAAAAACGAAGTCCGAACCGGACAAAATCGGTTTGACAAAGAAAACCGAAGGCGGGGGCCCTCCGACCCTTTCAAACGAGAAAGGGCGGAGGGCTGTTTTTTCCCCGGATTATGCTGTGAGACGGTGAGGCTATGAGATGGTGAGGTGCAGGGTAGGGCGGTTCTCAGGGACAAATCTAAAACGAAACACTCAACAGAAATAGGTGATTTGTTGATTCGGAGATTTGGCTATTTGAACATCAAATCACCGAATCTCCAAATCAACAAATCACCTCAAAAATTACCACGAAGGCACGAGGCCGCGCAAGCCCATGTCCACGATTTTTTCGGGTGGGGTGGTGCCGTCGGCATAGATGTCGAGTTGCCCGTTGCCGTTCGTGTCAATCCATTCCAAACTTTTATTGACTGAAAATGAGAGCGTTACGAGCACGTCCTCAGTTTCGTTGCCGGTGACGACGAGCGGCTTGACGAACTTGCCCGTGACGACGCACGACCCCGGCGGGATGGGCGAAGTGGAGGCCAAGGGGTTGACGACCGTCGTCGCGCCAGCCGGAGCTTCGCCCGAAAACAGGTCGTTGTAAATGTCATACGGCGGGGTCAGTTGCGTCTCGAAAGCCCAAAAGCCTTGTTTTTTGTCGTCGTTGACAGTCAGGGTTTTGGCGTTCGGCTTGATGCTCGTGATGTATGTGTTGAAGCCGACGAACGATGCGATGGTGCCTTTTTGCTGCATCAAATCACCCAGCGCCGGTACGTTTCGAATATTGAATTTCACGTCATAAGTCTGGTACGTCACCGAGGCGCGCACCCACTCGTAGGTGCCGGGCGGCACGTCTTTCAGGCTGATTTTGGCGAAAGCCTGACCCTCGTCGTGGACGGCCGCTTTGTCGAAATCCACCGCGTTTTCGCCGCCTTTGGAGGTTTCCGCGCCTTTGTACACAATCGCGCCGCTGCCGAGTGGGGTGAACGCGCCGGGCGCGAGCTCGATGTAGTGTACCGACATCGCCCGGAAATCCGGTGTCTGGGCGGCGTTGCCCGCCGGGATGCTGGCCGGGAGACCGATGTTGTTCAGCCGTTCTTGGTTTGGGTCGAATTTGAACTGGAAGCCCAGTTGTGCGCCCGCCGAGGGCGAGTCGTCTTTTTGGCAGGCAGAAGCCAAAAGCAGCAAGCCCGCCGGGAGGAAAATCAGTTTTTTCATGTTGGATAATTTTTGCAGCCCAAACGCCTTTCGTTGCGTGTGCATTGGCAGCGAGGCTTTAAACTTGGCTTAAAAAAGGGAAGCGGGCTGTCCGCTTCCCTTTTAACAAATTCATCTCCGCTGTTGCCGTCCGCCGCCGCCAATTTGTAATTCGGCGGGTGCGTCCGGCGGCAAATCCTCGCCGTCGGGCACGTCGGATGGGACTTCTTCGGGACGCGGCAAGCTGTCGCGCACGACGGGGCGGCTGGCGTTTACGATTTCCAACTCCTTGTTTTTCAGGAACTTGCCAATCAAGTTGGCGGCTACCATGCGTTCTTCCATTTTCAGGCGTTCGGGCGTGATGTCGCCTTTGAGGTATTTTTCAATCATCAAACTGGCAATGGGCGCAGCATACGACGAACCCCAGCCGGCGTTTTCGACATAGACGGCAATGGCGATCTTGGGGTTCTCTTTCGGCGCGAAGGCGAAGAACACGGAGTGGTCGTCGCCGTGCGGGTTCTGGGAAGTGCCCGTTTTGCCGCAGACCTGAATCTCCGGCACGGCGCAGGCGCGGGCGGTGCCACGATTGACGCAGCCTGCCATGCCTTCAATCACATAGTCGAAGAAGCGCGGCTCAATGTTTATGGTGCGTTTTTGGCGGAACTGGATGGGGATGGGGGTGCGGTCTTTGAATTCTTTGGCGAGGTGCGGCGGGTACCAGTAGCCCCGGTTGGCGATGCAGGCCGCGAGGTTCGCCATTTGCAGGGTGGTCAGTTGCAGTTCGCCCTGCCCGATACCGCAGGACATGATGAACGGCGACCGCCAGCCGCCGAGTTTTTTCGGGTAAATTTTGTCGTAGTACGCTGAGGTCGGGAAGCCGCCGCCGTTTTCGTTCGGGTAGTCAATGCCGAGCGGCGCACCGAAGCCGAATTCGACCATGTACTTATTGAACAAATCCAGCCCTTTTTCGGGGTTGGTGTACCCAAACTTGTCCACGATGTCGCGGTATTTGCTGAAAAAATAGGTGTTGCAGGAGAAAGCAATCGCGTCCTGCACGTTGTTTAAGTGCCCGCTGTGGTGGCATTTGTACAAACGCCCGCCGTAAAAATACCCGCCGGAGCAACTGAAATCACCTTCTGGATTGATGACCGATTCCTGCATCCCGATGAGCGAAACGACCGATTTGAAAATCGAGCCGGGCGGGTATTTGGCCATCACCGTGCGGTCGAAAAAAGTTTTAAGGGGGTCGTTGAGCAGTTTTGAGAAGACCTCGCCCCGGTTTTGGGTCATGGTCAGCAGGTTGGGGTCGTAGGTCGGCGCGGAAATCATGCAGAGGATTTCGCCCGTTTTCGGCTCAATGGCGACGATACTGCCCGTTTTGTTTTGCATCAGCCGTTCGCCGTATTCCTGCAATTCGATGTCAATCGAGGAAATCATGTCGCTGCCGCTGACCGCCGCCGTGTCCTGCGAGCCGTCTTTGTACCTATCCACGATGCGGCCCAAGTTGTCTTTCAGCAGGTAGTTCGCGCCCTTTTTGCCGCGCAGGTATTTCTCGTAATAAGCCTCTACGCCTGCCGCGCCGATGTAGTCGCCGGGGACGTACACGTTTTTCTCGCGTTCGATGTCGCGTGGGTCAACCTCGTTGATATATCCCAAAAGGTGCGCCCCGACGTGGTATGGGTAGCCCCGGATGTTCCGCACCTGCACGAAGAAGCCGGGGAACTCGTACAGGCTTTCTTGCAGGCGGGCGTAGCGTTCGACGGGGATTTTTTTCAGGAAAACAAAGGGCACCGAACGCGAGAATTTGCCGCTGCGCCAGTCCTTTTTCAGGTTGTCCACAAACTCTTGGCGACTGATTCCCAGCAAGTTGCAAAACTTGGCGGTGTCCATCGCCGGGTTGATTTGGTTGTACGTCACCATGAGGTCGTACATCGCGTTATTGTTCACGATAAGGCGGCCTTTGCGGTCGTACACCAGCCCGCGCGACGGGTAGGCGGTGAGTTTGTCAATCGTCGTGGCATCGGCGCGTTGCCGGAAGGAGGAATCGAACAGCTGCAGCTGCGCGGCCTTCCCGATGAGCGCGAGGGCGCAAATGAAAATGACGAGCTGGATTTGCCGTTGGCGGTCGAGTCCGGTTGACATGGCTTTGAACGAAGAACTATGAACAATGGGGCGGTTTGGGGCTGAATCTGGCATCTGAAGTCTCCCAATCTAAAATCTTGAAACTCAATACGTCAGTTTGACGGTGGTGCCTTCTAAAAACTTGGCCGGCGAAAGATGCACCGTGACTTGTTGGTTTTCGGAGCCGGAGACTTTGTCGCCATCTTTCAAGCGGCGGTTGTAGAGGATGACTTCGTGGGTCACATCGTACAAAAAAGCATGGGCTTCCTGCACGGGCATGGTCGTTTCGACGACCTCGATTTCCGGCAGACCGAACTCCGCGAGGCCGTAGGTGTAGCCGCTGCTCGTGCCTTTGTCCTGCAAAAGCCCGAAATAGACCCAAAGGTAAATGGGCAGTTCCGCGTCGGTCATGTTGCGGGCGGCCTCGATGTAGTAGCCCTTCGGGATGAGCAAATATTGGCTGTTCATAAAAACGCCCGATGCGTTGCTGTTGGCAAGGGCGCAGGCTGTGATTTTTGTGAAAAGTTTGTGCAGGTGCGTGGCTTGGCCGGCATTGCCGATGACCGAGATGACGAGGTGCGACTGGTTGCGGAGTGCTTCGGTTTCGGCGTTTTTCCAGAGCCAAGAGATGCCTGCGGGTGCGGCCAAGTCAACCGTCGGCACGGCATAGTCCATGTTGGCGAGCATCACGACGGCGTTGCCGGAGATAAAAACCAGCGTGCCGTCTTTTTCGGAGACCGAATCAGTGGGGACTTTCCAGTCGGTTTTCAGCGCGGCGAGGAAGGTTTTGGAATCGAACTTGGCCTTGTCGTTTTTCAAGACCATGCCCGTAACCACTTGGCGGTCAGTACTTTGGGCGAGGAGCGGGAGGCACAGGCAAAGGGCGAGGGCAAAAAAAATGGATTGGATGAAGCGCATGGATGATGTGCGTTTGGGCGTGAAAAGGATGAAGATTGGAGGCTTAACGGCTGCAATTTTTCAAAAATTGCCGCACTTCTTCGAGTTTGTACACACCGTTTTGGTTGCCCCAAGAGTTGTTGATGAAGTTCAGGACGTTCGTGATTTCCACGTCGTTCGCCATTTTGATGCCCTCCATTTTCTCCGAAAACTTGCGGCCATTGACCACAATCTCGCCTTCCAAACCGTGCCGCACGATGCAAGGGAGCTGCTCGCGGTGGGTTTTCAGGTAGTCCGCGCCGGCCAGCGGCGGAATCAGCCCGGCCAAACCTTCGCCGTTGTCGAGGTGGCAGTTGGCGCAGTATTGCTTGTAAAACGCCTCTCCGTCGCGGTACGGATTTGTCTGGCAATCCGGGAGCGACGCGAGCAAAAACAGGCAAAAAGCAAAAGGCAGCAAGCGAATTTTCATGTCTTTGGTGTTTGGTTTTTCGTGTGTCGTGCTCCGAAAAACCAAGCACGACACACGAAAAACGCAGCAATCAATCCTCCACTTTCAGCACTTCGATTTCTTCGGCTTTCCAATGGACGGCCTTTTCGAGGTTGTAGTTTTCGAGGCGGTTGTGGTAAAAATAAAGTACCCGGAAATTGGTGCTGATGATGTCGCCTTCGCGGGTGAATTTGAGCGGCACTTCGGCGTGGTAAATGCCGAGGTTTTTCACGCCGTCCTTGATGAGCTCCGGCACGGCGAGCCGGGTTTCGGGCGAGAGGCGGATTTTCCCGGCGGCCTCCATGTCGAAAAGCCGCGCCTGCATCTGTTCGACCACTTCGCAAACGGCCCGCATCGGGAACACATAGTCATCGGGCGGCAGCCGCAGGATGCCATAAATGTCGAGTTTCGGGTTTTGGCTGACCAATAGTTTGAACACGGCAAAGGCCACCAAATGGCTCGTAAGTACCACGTTTTCAGCGTAATAGCGTTCGGCGATGCGCTCGGCCAAAAGTTTGGTGTATTCTTCCTCGCGCTGGCGGTCTTCGTTGATTTCGCCTTTTGCCGAGAAATATTCGCGGATGTCAATCTCGTTGCCGTAGCGGTCGAAGCTGCGCCCGGAGCCGTCCACAAAGTTGCCGAGCACGTCCATCGGCTTGCCGATGCTCAGCGTGATGTCGCTCGAAGTGCTGAAAAAACGCCAGATGAAGCGCAGCAACGAGCGCACGCTTTTGCCCTCGTCTTTGAGCCGGATGTAGTTTTCCTTGCCTGTGTAGCGCAGGTATTGGTCAATCAAAAATGGGGCTTCGAGCACGAAGTTGTACCCGATGACCATCGGCACGATGAACACTTTTTTGCCCGTATCGGCCTGACACATAGCGCGTTGCGCTTCGACGGTCGTGCCGAGCAGGCCCATTTTCAGGTCGCTTTCCACCTGCCCCGACCGTGAGCGCGTACCGCCGGGGAAAAACAGTGTGTTCACCCCGCGCTCGATGCTCAGCTTGCTCATGGATTTCAGGGTTTCGAGGTAGATGGCGTTCTTTTTCCGGCGGTCAACGCGGTACGCGCCGAGGCGGTTCATGAAATAGGCCGCCGGGCCGAAGTTGTACAGATTCAAACCCGCGCCATACGAAAACGAGGGCAGGCCCATGATTTGGTCCATGGCGTAGCCCACCAAAATCGAGTCAAGATTGGAAGAGTGCGTAGGCACGACGACCACCGTGCCGTGCTTGAAAAGCTCGCGCACGGCCTCGATTTCGCCCACCAAGTTCATGCGCTCGTACAAGTTGCGCCGCCCTCGGAACAGGCCGCTCAGCACGCTGCGCGACACGGCGGCGTTGAAAATACGGGCAAAAAACACCGTCAGGAACCGCTGCGCGAACCGGAACGTCCCGATTTGGAACGTCCCGACAATTTCCTCCGAGTATCGGTGAATGATTTTTTGGAGGATTTCCTCTGCCGTGCGTTTCGCCTCCGGGTCGTCGCGGTCGAGGGACTGCTTGACGAATTTCTTGCTGATTTTGTTCCAGAACTGCCGCTCGTTCGGTGGGTCAACTTTCCAAGCGTCCTCTTTGATGCGGATGCGTTCTTGGTAAATCGTTTTGGTGATGACATCCGACACGTCGCCCCGGTTGCGGGCAATGAGCCGTGCCGCCGTGAACTCGTCAATTTCGCGGATGAAGTTTTCGCGGTCTTGGCTCAGGCGGAAAATCGGCCAATCGGCGATGTTCTCGATGATGCGCGGGTATATTTTGACCTCTTTTTTCAATCGCTGTGGGTGGTTCGGGGGGATTGTTGATTGGTTGTGATGTGCAGGGCTGGCGGCTCAATTATTTGGCTCGGTTCAATTTCAGGGCCTCGCCGATGTAGCCGAGAATATCCTCCTTGCCCCGGCTCCGCTCGGATGAGGTGACGAAGTGCGGCGGCATGGTTTCCCATGTCTTGCCCAGCTCGCGGAAAAAGGCTTGAATGTTCCGGTCGAGGGCGTTTTTGCCCAGTTTGTCGGCCTTCGTGAACACGAGTGCGAACGGCACGCCGCCCTCGCCGAGGCTGTTGATGAATTCGATGTCGAGTTTTTGGGGCGGCACGTTGGAGTCCACGAGCACGAAAGCGAGCATCATCGGCTGGCGGTTCATCAGGTAGCCGTCAATCATTTTCGAGAGCTCGCGCTGCTTGTCCTTCGAGACTTTGGCGTAGCCGTAGCCGGGCAAATCCACGAGGTACCATTTTTGGTCAATCAAAAAATAGTTGAGCAGCTGCGTTTTGCCCGGTGTGGCCGACACTTTTGCCAAGCCTTTGCGCCCGGTGAGCATGTTGATGAGCGAGGATTTGCCCACGTTCGAGCGGCCAATGAAAGCGAACTCCGGCCTGCCGTCGGTCGGGCAGTCGCGTTCGCGGGGATAACTGGCGATAAATTCCGGGTTGTGGATTTCCATAATTTGGTCAAGGCAAGCGCACGGAGTCGGGCGGCAAAAGTAGCAAAATCACGCCCCGCTTTTTGGCTTTCGCCCGAAATCGCTGGCTGGCATCCGCGAAATTCACGGGTTAGCGAAAGGTTAAACACCCGATTTTTGCCGCGTGGCCGTACCAACCGCAAAGGACGGCGCGTTTTTTGCCACGAATTTTCATGCGGGCGGCAAGCGCATTGCAGCCCCAACCCATTGAAAATTAGCCAATTATCTCATTCCCAAATTAGCACATTACTAAAATGAAACCGCTTCTTTTTGCAATCGCACTCATCCTTTTTGGCTCCGGCGTGGCCCACGCGCAGTTCACTTTCGGCGTGAAAGGCGGCCTGAACACCCAAGTCAACAAGCCCGGCGGCATCAACGTCAATTTCATGGACACGGCCTACGTCCTCGGCCTCGGCGATGCCAAGTTCGGGCAGCAAATCGGGGCCTACGTCCGCATCGGCAAGGGCTTTTGGATTCAGCCGGAGGTGATGTTCAACTCCAACCAGCAAAGTTTCACGCTCGATTCGCCGCTCGGCCAAGTGGTCAAGAACGAGAAATACCAGTTTCTCGACCTGCCCGTGATGCTTGGCGTGGGCAGCGGCTTCCTGAAATTTCAGGCCGGCGCGGTCGGGCACTACTACCTCAGCAGCACCTCCGAACTCAAAGAATTCAGCGAATACCGCGCGAAATTCAAACAATTCACATGGGGCTGGCAGGCTGGCCTGAACATAGGTTTCGAGAAATTCGCCATTGACCTCCGGTACGAGGGCAATTTCAGCAACATCGGCGACCATATTTACATCGGCGACCAACAGTACAACTTCGACAAAAGCCCGGCGCGGGTGCTGGCCTCCGTGCAAATCGGGCTTTACTGATGGCTTTTTAGCGATCATTTGATGTCGCTATTTGACGAAGTGGCGCAGGTGGGTTCAGCCCGCCCGCGCCACCTTTTTTGATGCAGTCCAAAAGAAAAAGTGGCCGCCGATTTTGGACAAACGCGGTACTTTTCGCTCGAAGACACTCACCTCATCGAAAGCACCAAATGGCATCGAAAATCGCGGAATTGCTCAGTGCCGCCCGCCGCAAGTCCTTCGTAGGGCGCGAACAGGAGACCGGACTGTTCCGGCGTTTTTTGCAAAACGAACTTTCGGACTGCCTGCTGCTCTACTTTTTCGGCACCGGCGGGCAAGGCAAAACCACCCTCTCGAAGCACCTTGCCGACGTGGCCGCCGCCCAGGATTTCCACCCGATTTTGATTGATGCGCGGGCAATCGAGCCGCACCCAGCAGCTTTTTTGGATGCCGTGCGCACGGTCTTGGAAAAATTGCCCGGCGCAAAGCCCGCCCAAAATGTGTTCGACTGCCTTGCCGAATTGCCCGGCGACACGGTGCTCTTCGTGGACACTTACGAAAAAATCGCCCCGATTGACGACTGGGTTCGCACGGATTTCCTGCCGCAATTGCCTGCCAACACCCGCACCGTCATCATGGGCCGAAATGCGCCCTCGCTCGCTTGGGCAACCGACGCAGGCTGGAAATCGCTTATGCGGGCCGTCCAACTCCGCAATTTCACGCCCGAACAAAGCCGCGAATACCTGACCCGGCGGCATATCCCAGAGGCGAAAATCCCAGCGATTTTGGAGTTCACGCATGGCCACCCGCTCGCGCTTTCGGTCGTGGCGGACATTTACGAGCAATTCCCGGACAAAAATTTCAGCCCCGACGAATCGCCCGACATCGTGCGGACGCTGCTCCAACTTTTCGTGCGGCAAGTGCCCAGCCCGATGCACCGCGCCGCGCTCGAAGCCTGCGCGTTGGTCAACATCCTGACCGAATCGCTGCTGGCCGAAACGATGGGCGTGCTCGATGCGAGCGAACTTTTCGAGTGGCTTTGCAGCCTATCATTCATCGAAATCGGGCGCGACGGCATTTTCCCGCACGACACGGCCCGCGAGGCACTTTGTGCCGACCTGCGCTGGCGGCACCCTGACTGGAATGCCGAGCTGCACAACCGCACACGCGCCTATTACCATCGGAAACTGAAAGAAACCAGCGGCGAGGCCCAGCGAAAAGTGCTCTTCGACTTGCTTTACCTGCACCGGCTGAACCCAATGGTCAAACCGTTTTTCGATTGGCAGGAAACCGGCTCGTTTTGGGTGGACACTGCCGCCGAGACCGATTTCCCGACAATCCGCGACATGGCCCTGCAAATGGAGGGGGGGGAGAGCCTTGCGGCGGTAGATTTTTGGTGGAAACATCCGGCGGCGCAGTTCCTCGTCTGGCGCGACGGCTCGAAACAAGCCACCGCGTTCTTGTTGAAAATCAATGCCCACGAACTCGCCCCCGGCCCCAAACTCCCCGACGCACCTATGCAAAAAGTGCTCGAATACCAGCATCGCCGCCTGCACCTGCGCAGCGGCGAATTGTTTTTTGCCTTCCGGCTTTGGATGGCGCACGGGACGCACCAGGGCGTTTCGCCGCTGCAGTCGAGCATTTTCCTGACCATCGTGCAGCACTACTTCACGCCGGGCTTGGGTGTTTCGATGTTCGTGGTCGTGCAGCCCGAATTTTGGAAAACCGGCTTCACCTACGCCGACTTGACCCATGTACAAGACCTTGATTTTCAAACAAATAACCTGCCGTTCGGATGGTATATGCACGATTGGCGGGTGCGGCCTGCGCTGGCTTGGCTCGAACTTTTGGGCAAACGCGAACTTGACCAAAACGCCGAAATGGAAGCCGAAGCCCCACGCCTGCAAGTGGTGGTTTTGTCTGAGGCGGAGTTTGGCGAATCGGTCGGCGAGGCGTTGAAAAATTACCACAACACCAACCAACTGCTCCAAAATCCGCTCGTGCTTTCCAAATTCATCGTGCAGGAATCCGGCATGGACGCGAACGACGGCCAGCGCGTGGGGCTGTTGCGGGAAAAAATCCAGACCGTCCTGAAAGAAATAGAAGCTTCGCCGGTGGACATGAAATATCATCGTGTGCTCTACCGGACGTTCATCAACCCGGTCGGTAGCCAAGAGAAAACCGCCGATTTCCTGAATATGTCGTTCAGCACTTACCGCCGCTACTTAGCCACTGGCATTCAACGAGTTACGGAGATGTTGTGGGCGTTGGAGGTACAGTAAAAACAAAAAACCACACTCGTTTTTGAATGTGTTTGGTGTACTTTTGAGAAAAAAATAGAACCATGCCGCCACGTTTTCGATACATCGTTTGCAACCCAAAAATTCTGGGTGGCAAGCCAATTGTGAAAGGCACCCGCATCAGTGTCAAACTCATTTTGGAATGGTTGGCCAATGGTTCTACCATCACAGAAATCAACACGGAATTCCCACAATTGAGTCGAGACGCTATCAAAGAGGCAATTATGTATGCAGCTTACATGAGTGACCGGGAAGCAGCACTCGAAATTACACTTGCCTGATATGCTGCGAGATTCAAAATTTCTATTGGATGAAAACATCCCCGATGCAGTGCTTGTGTGGATGGCAAATCGCGGGATTGATGCTGTCTCAATTGTCCAATTACGGATGCAGGCAACCCCAGACGACGAGATAATTCCGTTTGCAGAGCAAAACGGTCGTATCATCATCACACAAGACAGCGATTTCGCCACAGAAATTATGAGGCACGGCCTCCGCTCGATAGGTGTGATTTTCATTCGTCCGGGACACGTTGGAGCCAATCTCATCATTTTCGCACTGCAAAAAATATTGGAGTCGGGCATAAAGCCCCATGTCCCGTTCATCTTGGTCGGCGCGATTGCCGACGGGAAGGTAAAAGTTCGGCTTCGGCAACTTTGAACCTACTCCCCAAACCGCCCCATTGCCACCTCCACTTCCTCCCGGTACTGCCGCCCAATCGGGACGCTCTTGCCGCCCGAAAAAACTTCGGTGGCCGTGTACGCCTCCACGTTCGCAAGCGACACGACGAACGAGCGATGCACCCGCACAAACCCGAACCCTGCCAGCCACGCCTCCATTTCGCCGAGTTGGCTCTTGGTCACGAGCGTCTTCCCGTCGCGCAGGTGCAGCCGGACGTACTCTTTCAGACTTTCGATGTACAGGATTTCATCGAGCCAGACGCGCACCATTTTTTTGTTCACATTGAAAAAATGGAACGGTCGGGCAGGGGAGGGCGCGGGCGTTTTTTCGGGTGCGGGCGGACGTTTCAGTTTTTGCACAGCGCGGATAAACCGCTCAAATTCAATGGGTTTGAGCAGGTAATCCACCACGCCGAGGTCGAACCCGTCGAGCGCGTACTCGTGGTAGGCCGTCGTCAAAATCACCTGTGGGCGCACGGCCAGCCCGCGCAGGAAATCCAAACCTTTCAGGCCGGGCAAATGGATGTCCAGAAACAGCACGTCCACCGGCTGCTGCTGCATGGCTTCGAGCGCAAACAGCGCGTCGGGGCACTTGCCGACCAGTTGCAGGTGCGGGATTTGGCGGACGTAATCTTCCAAAATCCCGGCGGCGAGGGGTTCGTCTTCGACGATGAGACAGTTCATGCGGGCTGTTGATTTGGTGATTTGGCGATTTGATGATTCGACGGAAGTGCCTGAAAATCAATGTCCAAGCGCACCTCGAAGGCCATGCCTGCATCCCGGATTTCCAGTTTGTGTTGGTCGGGGTAGATCAATTCCAGTTGCCGCCGCACGTTTTCGAGACCGATGCCTGCCGGGTTCGGGGCCTGATTCGGGTCGCGCGAATTGGCCAGCAAGAGCGCGAGTTTGCCATTTTTCAAATTCAAATCCAGCCGCACCCAAGCCTCCGAGCGGTGTTCGCTCGCGCCGTGTTTGAAGGCATTTTCGACCAAAGGCAACAAGAGCAGCGGCGTGATAGGTTGCTGCGGATTGTCCATCTCGATTTGCACGTCCACACGCAGGCGGTCGGCATCAAAACGCAGCTGTTCGAGGGCGATATAATCGCGCAATATCTTGATTTCCAGTTCGATAGGGATTTCCGGCTTGCGGGTTTCGTACAGCACAAAGCGCAGCAGGTTCGCCAGTTTCAGTGCGACCGGGGCGGTCTTGTCTGATTTTTG
>JBKBIC010000119.1:9457-15596 GCA_046299435.1 Saprospiraceae bacterium | reverse complement strand
TGGCGTCGCCGGTCTGGTCGCCGCTGATGCCGAGCACACCGACGAACTCGACGAGGAACAATCGCCGGAGGCTCTTCGGGCTGCGGCTGTACCGGGCGAACAGCGCACCCTTCACCACCTCGGGCAGGTTGACGAGCGCGAACACCGGCCCGTCGAGGTTGGTGAAGTAGCGCCGGAGGATGTCGGCCTCGTGGGGCTGGAACTCCTCCGGGACGTACACCGTCACGACTACCGACAGCAAAGGCTGCACCGACGTAGCCTCGTACACCATTGACCAACCCGCGACGGGCGTGTCGTTGAGCAATCAAGTGGTCGTCAATGCATCGTGCTTCGGCAGCACCGACGGCAGGATTTCCGTCTCGGCCGCTGGTGGCACCGCGCCATACGAATACACTTGGTCGAACGGCGAGACGGGCGATGTCGTCGGCGGCTTGTCGGCTGGGGTTTACACCGTGACCATCACCGACAACTTGGGCTGCACGTTCGTTCCTTCGATTTTCATCGTGACACAACCAGCCCCCATCACAGCCTTCATAACGGGCAGCGACACGGCCTGCGTGGACATTGCAGCCTCGTTCGCATTGGCCGGGAATTTCACGAACCACACATGGTCGGCGAGCGGCAACGGCACCGTCCTCACCGGGCAAGGCACAGGCAACGCTACCATCCGTTGGGCCGCTTCCGGTGCGAACACGGTCACGGTCAACTTCTCCGACTCGGACGGCTGCCCCGGTGCGGCTACTTTCAGTGTGTTCGTGGATGTATGCATCGGCACTTCAGAAGTAATTTGGGCGGGTGTGCAAGTGTCGCCCAACCCATTTGCCGATCGTGTGGACGTGATTTTTGAAAACGCCGAGCACACCGGAGCCACGCTCCGGCTCAGCGACCTGAATGGCCGCCTGATTGTGGAAAAAACTGTGGAAACCAGCAAAATGCGCCTCGAAACCGGCGACCTGCCGCCCGGCGCGTACCTGCTGCAACTGATTGAAAACGGGCAAATTGCCGCCCGGAAATTGCTCAAGATGTGATTATTGGAATATCCGACAACGACGCGCAATGGGGCGGCTGCCAAGCCGCCCCATTGTTGTTTTGGGCCGCCCAGCTATTTCGCTTCGTAGGTCAGCCGCACCGCCACCAGCAGCGCGGGCACGTTTGACACGAGCACCATCTTTTTTTCCGACAAATCTTCGATGCTCCATCTGGGGGTCGGTATTTGCGGGACGCTCAGCTGCAAAGTAGCGTCCCCGGCGAGGAGCAGCCACGCGCTGGACACGCTTTGCGGGTCGTCTGCCACGCATTTCGCCGAGCCTTCGTCAAAAATGGCCGTGCCATCGGCTCTGAAATCGAGGCAGTTGTCCAGCGCGCAGCTGTCCAATGTTTGGGCCGCCCACGAGCCACCCACAATGTCTTTGGTTTCGTAGCCCGTCAGCGACCAGCAATCGGCCATGACGAGCCAGTCGCGTTTGTCGGGCGCAGGTTCCGACTTGCGGCAAGCGGCGCACAGGCACACGAGCAAGAGCACAGCGGCAAGTCCCGGTTTGTGAAAATTTTGCATGACGAAAAAAATGGTTTTGAATGTCGGCGGCATTGCACCTCAGCCTACTGCAAACTGCCTACTACCAACCGCGCACTGCCCCGCACAAGCAAATACTGCCCGACGATGTAGGTCAACATCACCGCCACCCGCGAGCCAGCGAACGGCTGCCCGAATTTTTCGACGGCAATCAAGCTATCGGACAGCACAAAAAGCACTGCACCGGCCATTGCCCATCGCCACGCCTGCGGCTCTGCGGTGTTTTTTAGGTTCAAAACCGACAAAGCCATGCCCGTAATGACGCAGGCATACAAGGCCACCGGCCCGCGCATCGCCGTCGGGATGCCCGGCCATAGCAAGCCCAGCAGCCCAGCCAAATAGGCCACAAACGGCAACACCCAAATCGGCTTTTTTCGGATGAAACCCGCTGACAATGAAATGTTTGCGAAAAAACCGCTCATGTAAAAAAGATGTGCCACCAAAAACGCCCCCAACCCGAACAGGAAAAAATTGCCGCCCTCGAACATCAGCAGCACATCGCCCAGCGTGGAAAAAAGCAGCGCGGCCAGCACCGCTTTTCGCAGCCAACCGCCCGCGCCCGCTGTCGCCTGCCAAAACCACGCGGCCAGCAAGGGCATCAAAAGAGGTTTTGAAAAAAACACGAGCGCATCGTGCTGGAGCACTTGACCGAGCAAATTGACCGCCGCCGCGAGGGCAAAAGCCCAGAGCCAGTTTTTCATCGCCGGATGATTGATTTTTGGCTGGAAAAGTAGGCCGGGGCGCGGAACTGGCTAAACGACGCACCCGATTTTTTCCCATCTTCCCAAAACAGGGCATCACACATCACACATACTGCGTGGCCGTGAGTTCGGGCAATAGGCCGATTTGGCGGAGCATGGCGGCCACGTCCCAGATGCGGCGGCTGCGGATGATGCGCCCGTCGCGCAGGGCCATCATCGTCGAACCCATGAACTGGACGTGCTTGCCGGTGGGCGGGATGTTCATCAAACGCCCGTTTTGATTGCCGCGCGCCACCCAAAAACAGAACACGCGGTCGCCCTCCGTGCCCCATTCGAGCAGTTCCATTTCGAGGTTCGGGAAGGCGCGGAGCACATAGTCAATCATGCGCTCGGCCCCGGCCAAGCCGTCGGCCCGCTTGCCCTCGGCGTGGTCTTCGCCGCCGAATTCGGGGTGGTACAAATCGAGCAGGCGTTGTTTGTCGTGGGCGTTCCAAGCCGCGAAAAGTTCGTTCAGGAAACTGCGGGCATCCATGGGTTTCTGATTGAAAAATGATGAACGGTCGGTGAATGCATTAGGACAAAACAAAGGTAGTGGGGCGTTTGCGCGAGTGCCTGCCCAAAAGTTGTTCATTTGCTGTTCAAAAAACGGGTTTTGTTTGTCGTGTTTCGTTTGTCGTACCTCGCAAAACGAAACACGACAGACGAAATCCCAAACACACAAACATGGATATCCACACCCTCATCCGCAGCCGCCGGGCCATTTACCCGAAATCCTACCTGCCCGACCGCCCCATCGCCCGCGAGACCATCGAGCAGCTGCTCGAAAACGCCAACTGGGCACCCACGCACCGCCGCACCGAGCCGTGGCGTTTTCGTGTCTTCCACAGCCCGGAGGCCCGGCAACGTTTGGCCGATTACCTCGCCGATTTTTACCGCCAAAACACGCCCGCTGACCAGTTTTCGGAGGAAAAAATGAAAAAGACGAGCGAGAACCCGCTCCGCGCCGGGGCCGTCATTGCCATCTGTATGCAGCGCGACCCGACGGGCGGCGTGCCGGAATTCGAGGAAATCGCTGCCGTTGCGATGGCCGTTCAGAATATGTGGCTGACCTGCGCAGCCATTGGCTTGGGCAGCTATTGGAGCACCCCGAAGGCCGCGCTCGAAGCATCCGAATTTTTGGGCTTGGGCGAGGGCGAACGCTGCCTCGGCCTGTTTTACCTCGGCTGGCACGAGATGCCGGAAGTGCCCGGCAAGCGCGGCGACGTGGCGGAGAAGACGGTTTGGGCGTAAAAAAGCGAGGAGGCGACCCGCCGCCGCCCCCTCGTTCCAAGTTCATGCTTCTGGTTTCTTGGGCTTTTTCGTGGTGCTGGCACTTTCGAGTTCTTGGCTGCTTTCGAGCGACACGGCGGGCGCGGCAGCCGTCGGCGCGGCGGCGGTCGGCACCACGACCTTGCTGGCAGCGCTGTTGAGCGCGAGTAGTTTTTTCAAAACCTCGAACCAAAACGGCCCGCCGAAAGTGACCGCGATGCCCGTCAAAATCCAGCCCAACAAGCGCACGACCCACGCACCCTTGTCGCTGTTTTTGACCTGTTCCCATGTCCAGCCAAGCCCCAGCGGGGATTGCACGGTTTCGGTGTAGGTCTGGCTCAGTTCGGTGAATTGCGCGACCAGTTGGCCGGGTGTTTGGTCGGCAGTGGGCGTGGGCAGGGTCTCGTTTTTTTGCGCCAAGTTTTCAGCCATGCGCACGAAATCCGCCCGTAGCGTGGCGTTGGCCGAAAGGCTTTTGTAAATCTGGATGGTGTCGGCATTGAAAATAGCGGCCATCGTCAGGCCGATGCCGAAGAGCCACCATTTCGTGGAGCGTTTGTACCAGTCGGTGGCGCGGGCCATGACTTCGTCGAACCAATGCTCCACGCGCTCGCGGAAGCCCGCCACTGTCCGGTCGGACTCGTTCCAGAGATAGAGGAGCAGTTTTTTCAGGTCGCTGTTGGCGGGCAGTTTTTGGATGCGTGCCTCGATGGCCGCCTCGTCGCCGTCGCGCAGGATGTCCAGAAGAATGCTGCTGAACGTGCCCTTCGTGATCCAGTTTGGCAGTGAGTAGCCCCAGTCCCGGCTTCGGCGGCTGTGCGAGGCATACGAAATCTGCTTAAAAAACGGGTGGCCGAGGAAGTCTTTGGACTTGTTGCCGAGCATATTTTCGAGGGTGGAGCGCAGGTGTTTGCCGCGCAGCGACAGCACGGAAGCGATGATTTCCATGACCGTCGAGGCCAGCAAACTGAACAACAACAGGACAAAAACTATCCCGACAACGATGCTAAGGAGGGTGAGGAGCGCAGTCATGTTTGGTGGGTGATTTGTTGATTCGGCGGGAGATTCGGTGATTTGGCCATTGGGTGGTTGGGTTTTCGCATGGTCAAATCGCCAGATAGCCCAATCACCGAATAGCCAATAACAGTGGCAATTTTTGCGAAAATCCGGCAGACGGCGCACAGGGCCTCACTTTAAATTTTTGTGCCGACGCCACCCGTTTCCCGGCTCGGAGACCGCTTGCCCGCAGATGTAAATTAAAATGCGGCGGATGACTGCCCGAAACGAATTTGCCTATCTTTGCCGCACTTTTTTCAACCCAAAGCCCCTTTTCTTCCCCTTGCCGCCCCTTCCGGCTCCCTCCCATGAGGCCTTCTATTTTCCACGAAAACGATAACCGCCCCCAATTTTGCAACGCTCACGGCCTGCGTGTTTCGTTTTTTGTGTGTCGTATTTCTGACACTGTTCCGACACACGAAAAACGAAACACCAAATACGCATAATCCACTCTCTACCAATATCTTAACACGCAAACAGAGAAAACGCATGGCAAAAAAACGTGTCCTCATCACCGGCGCAGCCGGCTTCCTCGGCTCGCATCTCTGCGACCGGTTCATGGCCGAAGGCTTTCATGTCATCGGGATGGACAACCTGCTCACCGGCGACCTGACGAACATCGAGCACCTGTTCAAGGAAAAGGACTTCGAGTATTACCACCACGACGTGACGAAGTTCATCCACGTCCCCGGCGAGCTGCACTACATCCTGCATTTCGCCTCGCCCGCAAGCCCGATTGACTACCTCGAAATGCCCATCCAAACCCTCAAAGTCGGGGCGCACGGCACGCACAACTGCCTCGGCTTGGCAAAGGAAAAAAAGGCCCGCATCCTCGTGGCCTCCACTTCCGAAGTCTATGGCGACCCGCTCATCCACCCGCAAGTCGAGGAATATTGGGGCAACGTGAACCCCGTCGGGCCGCGCGGCGTGTACGACGAGGCCAAGCGTTTCCTCGAAGCCATCACGATGGCCTACCACAATTATCACGGCGTGGAAACACGCATCATCCGCATTTTCAACACTTACGGCCCTCGGATGCGCATCAACGACGGGCGCGTGCTGCCCGCGTTTTTCAGCCAAGCCATCCGGGGTGAGGGCCTCACGGTGTTCGGCGACGGCTCCCAGACGCGCTCGTTCTGCTATGTGGACGACCTCGTGGAAGGCATCTACCGCCTGCTGATGAGCGATTACCACCTGCCCGTCAACATCGGCAACCCGCAGGAAATCACCGTGATGCAATTCGCCCAAGAAGTGCTCGACCTCGTGCAGAACCCAAAGGCGTACATTGACTACCGCCCGCTGCCACAGGACGACCCCAAGCAACGCCGCCCGAACATCACGAAGGCCCGCGAAATCCTCGGCTGGGAACCCAAGTTCGACCGCGCTGCCGGGCTGAAACTGACGTATGAATATTTCAAAAAAGCAGTCAAAGTTGGTTGATTCGTTGATTCGGTTTTTGGTTGTTTTGGGAGGGTTTTGGGCGGATGAAAGGATAAACAGA
>JBKBIC010000119.1:0-9447 GCA_046299435.1 Saprospiraceae bacterium | reverse complement strand
ACAAAAAAACCCTCAATTGTTGTTTTATTGTTTGATTCTTTTTTCGTTTTTTTCGGTCCCCTTGTCCACCAACCAACTAAAAAACGAAAAAACGAATCAACCTCAACCAACCATCCATGCAAACTATCCTTATCACCGGCGGCGCGGGTTTCATCGGTTCGCACCTCGTCCGGCGTTTCGTCCAAAACTACCCGCAGTACCGCATCGTCAACCTTGATGCGCTGACCTACGCGGGCAACCTCGAAAACCTGCGCGACGTGGAAGCCGCGCCCAATTATGTCTTTGAAAAAGGCGACATCACCGACCCCACGTTTCTGGACAGCCTCTTCGCCAAATATGCCTTCGATGGCGTGATTCACCTCGCTGCCGAAAGCCATGTGGACCGCTCGATTGCCAACCCGCTGGCCTTTGTCGAGACGAACGTCATCGGCACGGTCAACCTGCTCAACTGCGCCCGCCACGCATGGCAAGGTAACATGGACGGCAAGCGTTTTTACCACGTCTCGACCGACGAAGTGTACGGCTCGCTGGGCGAAGAGGGCTTTTTCACGGAAGAGACCCGCTACGACCCGCGCTCGCCCTACTCGGCCTCGAAAGCAGCCAGCGACCACTTCGTGCGGGCGTATTTCCACACGTACCACCTGCCCGTCGTGCTGTCCAACTGCTCGAACAACTACGGCCCCAATCACTTCCCGGAGAAGCTCATCCCGTTGGTTATCAGCAACATACGCCAAAGCAAGCCGCTCCCGGTCTATGGCGATGGCAAGTACACCCGCGATTGGCTCTGGGTGAAAGACCACGCCTCGGCCATTGACACCATTTTCCACAAAGGCCGCACGGGCGAGACCTACAACATCGGCGGCAACAACGAGTGGAAAAACATTGACCTCGTGGAAAAACTCTGCGACATCATGGACGAGCTGCTGGGCCGCGCGGCAGGCACCTCGCGCCAGCTCATCACTTTCGTCAAAGACCGCCCCGGCCACGACCGCCGCTACGCCATTGACGCTTCCAAACTCCGCGACGAACTGGGCTGGGAGCCGTCCATCCAATTCGAGGAGGGCTTCCGCCAAACGGCGCAATGGTACCTCGACAACGACGAGTGGCTCCAGCACGTCACCTCCGGCGACTACCAGCGATATTATGAACAACAGTATGCCTGAGGTTTATGGGTGAGTTGAAAAAGTTGAAAAGAGGAAGAGGTAAAGGTTGAAGTCAATCCATTGCTTTTAACTTCTCCGGCTTTCAACTTTTCAACTTTTCAACTTTTCAACCCCTTCAACTTCTCTTGCTTTTTCCATGAAAAAAATCCTCCTGTTTTTAGCCTTATTCATTGGTTTTCAAATACTTGCCTTCGGGCAGGCACCCCAGCTCACGCCCGAAGAAATCAAGGCCGAAATAGCCAAGCGCGGCCTGAACCCCAGCGAGGTGGAAGCCAAGATGAAGGAAAAGGGCTTCGATATGTACAACCTCAAGCCAGAGGAAGTGCCCGCCGCCCAAGTGGCCTTCAACCAAGTCGCCAACGAATTGGAGGCACAAAAAGGCCAGCCAACCGGCCAGCCCAACACCCCTCCTGCCAATGCCGACAAGCCAGCTGGGGACGGCTCCAGCCAAACGCCTGCGGCCAACTCGCCGGACAACCAGCCTGCCCAATCTGGTGCGGACGCGGCCAAAGACACTTTGCCTCCCTCACCCAACGAAATCCGGGATAGCCTGAAAACCGAAACCGCCTTGCAGGATTCTTTAGATAAGGCCAAACCGGGTGAACCCTTGCAGCCTGGCGAGCTGCCCGCCGACCGCATTTATGGCCAGCAGGTCTTTCGCGACCGGCAAATCCAGCTTTACACCCAAACCACCGACATCAACACACCGCCCGACTATGTGCTGGGCAGTGGCGATAAATTGGTCGTCTCGGTTTGGAGCGGCGTGGCGAACTACTCTGAGTCCCTCGAAATCGGGCTGGAAGGCTACGCCGCTCCGAAAACGCTGCCCCGTGTTTACCTGCGCGGGTTATCTTTTGAAAAAGCCCGCTCGCAGTTGCGCGCCGTGTATTCGCAACGATACCCTGTGGGGCAGGGGAACTTCGAGGTCAGTTTGGTCAGTGCCCGCACGATTGACGTGAGCATCACGGGCGAGGTCTTCAATTTCGGTTCGTTCAAAATTTCGGGCCTGAACACGGCCTTTCATGCGTTGGTGGCTTCCGGCGGCCCGACCAACATCGGCACCATCCGCAACATCGCCCTGTACCGCAGCGGCCAGCCCAAGCGCACGATAGATGTGTACCAATACCTGCTCGACCCAACGGTGAGCCGCAATTTTTACCTCCAAAACGGCGACAACATCTACGTCGGCCCCATCGGGCGCGTCGTCCGCATCCGGGGCGGCGTGAACCGGGGCGACGGCTACGAGCTCGTGGCGGGCGAAAACCTCCGCAAACTCATTCAATGGGCGGGCGGCCTGAAAAAAGACGCTTACCTCGACAACATCCAGATTTCGCGCATCGCCAACCAAAAGCGCGAAATCATTGACCTCAACCTCAAAGAGCTGCTGGACAACAACCGCGATTTTGAACTCTTCGATGGCGACATCATCACCATCAAGGCCATCGAAGCCGATGTGGAAAATTATGTGGACGTGGCCGGAGCCGTCTATTACCCTGACCGTTATGCCGTGTCGGGAAGTTCGCGTTTGAAAGAACTCCTCGAAAAAGCCAAGCTGAAAAAAGACGCACGCACCGATTTCGCCCAGCTCATCCGCACCGACGCTGCCGAGGGCACCAGCGAGTACATCCGCATCAATCCGGCAGCGGCATTGGCGGGCGACACGGCGGCCAACATCCTGCTGCAACCCCGCGACCGCGTCGTTTTGTTTACCGTCGGCAAATTCACCGACAAGCTGGAGGGCGTGGAATCGAACGGCGCACTCCGCACACCGACCAAACTGCCGTTTGACATCCGGCGCACCCTCCGCGTCAGCGATTTGCTGCTGCTCTCCGGCGGCACCGCGCTCGATGCGGCAGAGTTCGGCTACATCACCCGGACGTTCCCGGATAGGCCCAAAGAGGTACAATACCTCCGCGTCCCGCTCAAATCCGTCGAAGAAAACCCCGGCCCGGCCAATCCCGACGACCTCTTGCTCGAACCCGGCGACCGCCTGTTCGTGCCTTCCAAAAACTCGTTTCTCGATTCGTACACCGCCAAATCGGACGGCGCGCTCCGCAATCCGCGCGAAGTGCCGGTCGGCTTCGGTCAACCGTTGCTCGTCGGCAACCTCCTCGAATTGTCCAACGGCCTGCTCCCCGACGCTGCCGATTTTGGCTACATCTTCCGCACCTACCCCGACCGCCCGCGGGAACAAAGCACCCTGCGGGTCAATTTGAAAGAAATCCTGACCAACCCCGCCTCGCCCGAAAACATCGCCATCCAGCCCGGCGACCGCCTGTTCGTGCCGAACAAATCCGCGTTTTTGGAGGCATCTTATTCGGCCAAATCGGAGGGCGCGGTGCGCAACGCAAAGACTTTTCAGGTGGATTTCAACCGCTCTTTGCGCGTGAGCAATGTCATCGAACTTTCCAATGGCCTGCAACCCGATGCGGTGGATTTTGCCTACATCTTCCGCACCTACATTGACCGGCCAAAGGAACAAAGCACCATCCGCGTCAACTTGCGGGCCGCGCTCGCCGCGCCCGGCTCTGCCGATGACCTCCCGCTCGAACCCGGCGACCGCCTGTTCATCCCGAACAAATCGGCCTACTTGGAAGGCTATTCCGTCAAATCGGAGGGTGCCTTCCGCAACCCGCAGCAGTACCCCATTGATTTCACCAAATCGCTGAAAATCAGCAACTTGATTGAACTTTCGGGCGGCTTGCAGGTGGACGCGACGGACTTCGGCTACGTCTTCCGCACCTATCCCGACCGCCCCAAAGAGCAGACCTACATCCGCGTGGATTTGCGGAAAATCGCGGCCAACCCCGGCTCGGCGGAGGATTTCCAGTTGGAGCCGAACGACCGCGTGCTGGCCATGTCCAAAGGGCTTTTCAAAGACGAATACGATGTGCGGGTCACGGGCCTCGTCCGTAAGCCCGGCTCCTACCGCTGGGACCCGTCGCTGCGCCTCGAAGATGTCATCACGTTGGCTGGCGGCTTGAAAATGGAGGCGGCGAGCAATCGCGTGGAGGTGTTCAGGGTCATCATCAACCAAAACCGCCCGACGCAGCAGACCGTCGGACAGTTCGAGATTGACGAGAATTTCCGGGTGAAAAACGCCTCCAACTTTGTGCTGCTGCCATACGACATCATCGCCATCCGGCCCGTGCCCAATTTCGAGTTCCAGAAGATGATGTTCGTCGAAGGCGAGGTGCCGTACCCCGGCGAGTACGCCCTTGTCGGCAAAAACGAGAAATTGAGCAGCGTCATCAAGCGGGCGGGCGGGCTTGGCCCGGAGGCGTTCGCGGCAGGCGCGACGCTTTTCCGGCAGCAGGACAGCACCGGCTTTGTGGTCATCAACCTGCGGGAGGCTCTGAAAAAGCCGAACAGCTATCACAACTTGATTTTGAAAGAAGGGGACAAAATTTTCATCCCGAAAGTCAAGGACATCGTGAGCGTCACGGGCGCGACGAAAGCCGCTGAACTGTACCCCAAAAAAGTGTTCGGCAACGGCGGCAAACTCAATTTCCCCTGGGAGCCGGGCAAACGCGCCAAGCACTACATCAAAAAATACGCGGCGGGCTTTGGCGAGGAGGCCGACCGGAACACGGTGACGGTGGAGCAGCCCAATGGCGAAATCCGCCGAACCAAACGCATCCTCGGCATCCGGTTTTACCCGAAAGTACCCAAAGGTTCCATCGTCTCGGTCGCCACGAAACAGCCCGATCCAGCCGGGCCAGCGGGCGAACAAAAAGCCCCGCCGGACTGGAACCAAATCTTGTCCGATACGCTGGCGAAAGTCACGAGCATCGTGACCTTGCTGGTGCTGATTGACAAGATTTGAGGCACCGGAATTTGAAATGAAAAACGGGTTGAGGCAGTGCCTCAACCCGTTTTTCATTTTACGAAACCTGCCACCGGGCTGTCCTTTTGCAGGTATGGTTTCAGCGTGGCATAAGGGATAAGGATTGTCTGCTGCCCGAAAACCGGATGGAACGAGGTCTGCATGGCCAAGCCGTCGCGGCGCAGCAGGAGCAGCGGGAAGCCCTCTTTTTGCAGCCAAGCCCGCGCGTTGGGCTGCGACCAAGCGGCGAGCTTGACGGCCTCGCGCCCGGCGTACTCGGCCAGCCACGTCTTGGCATCGAAGTTCTTGATAAACAGGTCGTTGGGTGCGATGTCGCGGCCATTTTTCAGGTCAAAATTGAAGGAAACGCTGCGCGGGTTTTCATTCCACGATTCCTCAAAAGTGAGCGAGCCGCAGAACAACTCGTCCGTCCAGAGGCTCACGTCGGCCCAGCCGCTGGCCCGGAGGCTGGCGCGGTTTGCGGGCTTGGCGGGCAGTTTTTGCGCGGCAAAATGCTCCTTGCAGGTGGCGACCCATGCGTTCACCTGTTTTTCGAGCCAAGTGTTGCAGGCCGAGCATTTGGTCTTGGGGTAGAGCATATCGTAGCTGCTCGCA
The DNA here is from genome assembly GCA_046299435.1 of Saprospiraceae bacterium. Classification (GTDB taxonomy): domain Bacteria; phylum Bacteroidota; class Bacteroidia; order Chitinophagales; family Saprospiraceae; genus M3007. The sequence continues at coordinate 3,843 of JBKBIC010000119.1, read as the reverse complement.
AAATCGGCGTACTCGTTGCAGCCGACGGAGAGCGATTCTTTCAGGTAAAAATTGAAGAGCTGGTTGATGCGGTCGGGTGTTTGCCAGTTGGTCTCGAAACTTTGGAGGAAGCGCATGGTGCCGCTCATCTGCCCGGCGGGCCGCCCGTCGTGGGTTTTTACGTCGAGCAGATAGCTGCCGTTTTCGGTGATGGCCCCGCGCAGGAGGTAGGTTTGGTTTTCGGCTTCCGTCCAAGCCGAGCCGACGAGCAGGCCGTTGTTGCCCCGCGAAAGCACGACCTCGAATCGCTTGCTGGCGAGCGTGGTGGCGTAGCGGCTGACCCATTTGTTGTCGCCGCAATGGCTGAGGCCGATTTGTCCGGCGGGCACTTCTTCGGCTTCGAGCAGGCTGCCGAGGGTGTTGTTGTGGTTTATCCACTCGGCATCGAGGCGTTTGCCGAGGAGGGTGCCGCGTAGGTAGCCGCTCATTTCGTTGGCCGGGCTGAACTCGCGGAGTTTGAGCGAGGTGCTGTCGGTCAGGGTTCCGTCGAGCCGGAGGCGGGTTTTGCTGTCGGTATAAACGAGGTAGCCCTTGCAGTTTTTGCCGTCGAAGCCGAGCGAGATGTCCACGTCGCTCACGTCGTCGAGCCGCCCGGAGAAGTACTTGACCCACTGCAATTCAGCTGTTTTCGGGAAAAGACGGTGCACCGCCGTGTCCTGTGGGTTGCGGCGTTGGGCCGAAAGCAGGGCGGGCAGCAAAAGCATGGCCGCGAAAAGGAACGTGTGTCTTTGGTTAGGCATGGCTTTTTTTGTTGGAGTTGAAAAGTTGAGGCGGAGTTGAAAAGAGGAATTAGAGTTAAAGGGTTGAATTCAACTTCTTCTACCTTTCAACTCTTCAACTCCGGTTCAACTCTTCAACTAAAAGATTCCGCGCCCCGTTGACGATGCCCAGTGCCCGCCCGCGCAGGCTTGAACCGACAAGCGGCGTGTTGGCCGATTTGGAGCGGATATCCTTTTCCGAAAAAGTCCATTCCACGTCCGGGTCGAAAATGGTCAGTTCGGCGCGGCTGCCGGGCGCGATGAGCGGCACGGGCAAGCCCAAAATCTGGCGCGGGCGCACGGCCCATTTTGCGACCAACTCGTTGATTGTCAGTTTTTTGCCGACAAAAGTCTGGCTCAGGGCAAAAGCCGTTTCCAAGCCAATCATGCCGAATTCGGCGTAGGGGAATTCCAAGTTTTTGGCTTCGGTGTCCTGTGGGGCGTGGTTCGAGCAGATGAAATCGAGGGTGCCGTCGGCCAGCCCGTCGAGCAAGGCTTGGCGGTCGGTTTCGGCGCGGAGCGGCGGCAATAGTTTCCAGTTGCTCTCGAAATCGGCCAGTTTTTCGTCGGTGAAGCACAGGTTGGCGACAGCGACGGAGGCGGTCACGGGCAGTCCGGCTTGTTTGGCGGCGCGCACGAGCGCGACGCTTTTCGCGGTGCTGATGTTGTGCAGGTGCAGCCGCCCGCCCGCGTATTCGAGCAGGCTGAGGTCGCGCTGCACCATGAGTTCCTCGGCCAGCGCGGGGATGCCTTTCATGCCGAGCTGGGTACTGACGATGCCTTCGTGCATTTGCCCGCCTGCGGCGATGGTTTTGTGGTACGGTTGGTTGAGGACGAGGCCGCCGAACGCTTGGGCATATTGCATGGCGCGGAGCAGCAGCCCAGCATCCTGCACAGGCCGCGTGCCGTCGGAAAAAGCGACCGCCCCGGCGGTGTGCATATCGAAAAGTTCGGCCAAGTCCTTGCCAGCGCAATCCTGCGAAATGGCCCCGATGGGATGGAAATTGACCGCGCCGCCCGCTGTTTTGTTTTGGACGTACAGGATTTCCGACTTGCTGTGGAGGGCCGGGCGGGTGTTGGGCAGGCAGGCCACCGCCGTGAAACCGCCCGCCGCCGCCGCCCGCGTGGCCGACTCGAAGTCCTCGCGGTGCTCATGGCCGGGGTCGCAGATTTCCGCGCCCACATCGAGCCAGCCGGGCGAGGCCCACGCATTTTCAAATTGCCAGACCTCCGCACCAGCAGGCGGCACGAGGTTTTCGCCGACGGTTTCGATGCGGCCTTCGCGGACGAGGATGTCCACCGGGCGCGGGTCTGCCGGGTTTGGGTCGCCGTTGGCGATGCGGACGTTTTTAATGACGAGCACGATGCGCGAAAAATGTGTGGGTGAAAATTGACCACCTGCCCTTGCTGTATGATTGAAACGCGGATGAAGCGGATTGAGCAGATTGAAACAGATTTTTCAAAACTGACTGCTGATAAAAATCCGTGCAAATCAGTCTAATCCGTTTCATCCGCGTTTCAATCATGCCCTACGGGTTTGGTCTTTGGGCGGCAAAAGTCCTGCATTTTCAGCAAAGGACGGGCCGGGCGGTGGGCAAATTTGAAAATGCTTTTGCCGTCGTTCCGCGTGGAGGTGGCTACATTTGCGCCCGTTTTGCGGAACGGGCCGCCCCGTTTGCCCATTCACCCACTCGCTCATTCACTCATTGACACATGAATCTAGAAAAATTCGTGGCCATCGGCGGTTTGCCGGGCATCCATAAAATTGTCTCCAGCCGCTCGAACGGCCTCATCATCGAAGACCAACACGAGAACCGCACCCGCTTCGTGCCCGTGCGCGGGCACCAGTTCACGCCGCTTTCGACGGTCGGCATTTATGTCGAAACCGATGCCGACACCCTTCCGCTCGGCGATGTGTGGCAGCGGATGCTCGACCAAATCGAGGCCCAGCCGTTGCCGCCGCAGAATGCTGCAAGCGCGGAATTCCGAGCCTATTTCGATGCTGTCCTGCCGGAGCACGACCGCGACCGCGTCCACATCAACGACATCAAAAAGTGCCTCAAATGGTTCTCGTTCATGCTGAACAAGGGGCTTTTTGCCGAAATCGCGGAGGCGGAAAAATCCGCCGGAACACCCGCCGAGGAACCAACGACGGAAACAGTAGCCGAAAAAACCGAAGAGTAATCGAGCCAATCACGCATTGGCCCATTCACTCTCCGAAGGAGTCCTTCGGACATTCACTCATTGAATTATGTACAAAGGAAAAAAAGTGGTGGTCGTGCTGCCCGCGTACAACGCCGCCAAGACGCTCGAAAAAACGTACCGCGAAATCCCGTTCGACCTTGTGGACGAGGTCGTCCTGTGCGACGACCACAGCCGCGACAACACTGCCGAACTGGGCCGCTCGTTGGGCATCCGGCACGTCATCGTGCACGAAAAAAACAAGGGCTACGGCGGCAACCAAAAATCGCTGTACAACAAGGCGTTGGAAATCGGCGGCGACATTGTCATCATGCTCCACCCGGACTACCAGTACACGCCCAAACTCATCCCTTCGATGGTCAATATCATCGGCGAAGACCTGTATCCGGTAGTGTTGGGGTCGCGCATTTTGGGCATGGGCGCACGGCGCGGCGGGATGCCTTTGTATAAATACGTCTTCAACCGGCTGCTCACTTTTTCGCAGAACTTGCTGATCCACTACAAGTTAAGCGAGTACCACACGGGCTACCGGGCGTTCAGCCGCGAGGTGTTGCAGACCATCAACTACAACCACAACTCCGACGACTTCGTGTTCGACAACGAGATGCTCTCGCAGATTGTCTATGCCGGGTTCGACATCGCGGAGGTCACTTGCCCGACCAAATATTTCGAGGAGGCTTCGAGCATCAATTTCCGCCGCAGCATGAAGTACGGTTTGGGCGTGCTGCGCGTATCGTTTTGCCACTTTTTGCAGCGCATCGGGCTGGCAAAATTTGAGATGTACAAGCGGGCGAGGGTGTGAGAATGTGAGACGGTGAGGCCCTCTCTGTCTCACATTCTCACC
>JBKBIC010000118.1:0-15644 GCA_046299435.1 Saprospiraceae bacterium | reverse complement strand
GGTGACAAACATGGCGCAAGTATGCCGCAAAATACGCGATGCCCCGCCGGAATCGCAGGGCAATTCTCGGCGGGGCATCGCAGGCGGCTTGGTGGGTTTTCTGCTCAAATTTTCACCACCGTGCGCACGAAACTGCCCGCATCCGTGCGGACGGTTAGGAAGTACGACCCGGCGGGTAACGCGCTCAAATCGAGGGTTTGGCGGATGTTTTTGCCCGAAAACTGCTGGTTGAGCAGTGTTTTTTGCGTCGCGTCGGCCAGCGTGAATTGGCCTTCGAGCGGGCGCGTCAAGTCCATTTCGAGGCGGATTTTGTCCGTCGTTGGGTTGGGTTGCAGCGCGAAACGCGCCACTTCGCGGGGCATTTGCGAAGCCGATACGCCGAGCGGCGTGGTGAAAAAACGGCAGCCCGCCGCGTCCACGACCGCAGCCCGGAACAGCCCTTCGGTGGGCGCGAGGTAGAGGTTTTCGGTTGCGCCGGGGATGGGGTTCCATGCCTGTGTGCTGGCATCGAAAACTTCCCATTGCACCACGACGAATTGGCCGTACACGATGAGCGAGTCGCCGCCGAGTTTTTCGGACACAGGCTCCGCGCTTTGCGTCACGGCGAGTGGCGCGGAGGGCACGGGCGGGCAAACATCACCTGTAAATTCCACCGAAAAATTGCCCGGAGCGGTCACGGAAAGCAGCTGCGTGGTTTGGCCAGCCAACGGATTCCCGTCGCTAAACCACTGATAGCCAATGCCTTGCGGCACATCGTTGGCTGCAAGTTGGAGCGTGTCGTTTGCGCCGCACAGGTGCGCTTGGCCGCCGATGGGCGTGATGCTCGGTGCGCCCAAGCCGAGCGCGGCGATGGTGAAAGTGTCGCGGCGTTCGCAGGCGTTCGCGTCTTTGACCAGTACCGAGTAAGTGCCGGGGTTGAGGCCGGTGACTTGCGGGTTGCTTGCGCCGTTCGACCATGTGATGCTGAAAGGCGTGGCCGCGCCGGTGATGTTCAGGTCAATCGTGCCGCTGGCCGCGCCCGGGCAAATTGCCGGGGTGGCCGTGCCCGAAATCTGGAACGGCGAGCACAGTTCTGTCACCCGCGAAATTTTACCTGCGCCGAGCTGCGCGACGTACAGTTCGCCCGTGCGGTCTTGGCCGAAACTGCTGAATTGGTAGTCGCTCAGATTGGCGATTTCCTTCGTGGAAAACGTGCCGTCGGCGCGGCGCACGGTGGCCCACCAACGCCCAGAACAGTAGTCAGCGAACAGGTATGTGCCGAAAATTTCGGGGTATTTGCTGCCCCGGTACACAAAACCGCCCGTGACCGAGCAGCCGAGCGAAGGGTTGGCATACTCGAAGGCGGGCTTCAAATAGCTGCTTTGCGGCTGGCAACCGCTCGTGTTGTAAGTGTTATTGCCCTCGTAGCAACGCCAGCCGTAGTTGATGCCGCCCATGCCGGCAGGCTGGAAATCAATCTCTTCGCGGGCGTTTTGGCCCACGTCGCCAATCCACATATCGCCCGTGAGCCGGTCGAACGACCACCGCCAGGGATTGCGCAGGCCCGTGTGCCAGATTTCAGGCTTCCAAGCCGGGTCGTTCACGAACGGGTTGTCGGCAGGCACTGCGTATGGGTCGCCGCCGTCCACGTCAATGCGGAGGATTTTGCCGAGGAAGGTCTGTTTGTTCTGTCCAAAATTCTGTGGGTCGCCGCCGGAGCCGCCGTCGCCGATACCGATGTAGAGGTAGCCGTCGGGGCCGAAGCTCATGCCGCCGCCGTTGTGATTGGAGTAAGGTTGGTCTTGGAAAAGGATTTTTTTCTCGCTCGTCGGGTCGGCCTTGTTCGGGTCGAGTGGGTCGCGGAGGAAACGAGAGATTTGGGTGTCGCCGCTGTTGTCGCTGTAATGGACATAAAACTGGCCGTTTTGGGCGTAATTCGGGTGGAAGGCGAGGCCGAGCAAGCCTTGCTCGTTGCCGTTGCTGTTCACAAGCGGGTCAATGTTGAGGAATGGCTCCGCCGAGAGGCGGTTGCCGAGGCTGTCCAGCACCCAAATCCGGCCCGCTTGCTCGACGACGAACAGGCGGCTGTCGCCGCAATTCGTGATGTCCACCGGGCGGCTGAACCCGGTGGCGAAATCCACCAACTGGATTTTGGGCTGGGCAAATGCCGATTGCGCCAAAGTCAGCGCGAAGAGGAGCAGAAAGGCGATTTTTTTCATGTCGTGGTAAATTTGGACGGAGTGTGGAAATTGAAAAACCGGGAAACCGGGAGCTGGAGGATAGCTCAATTTTTAGTCCCTCGATTCCCAACCCGAAGGTAAAACCTCGGCGAGCAGTGGGCGGCAGCCCGAACGGCTTTCGCTCAAAACCAACAAATCGGGGCGGGAATTGATTGATGATTGACGATTACATGATTGTTGATTTTTGATGGCACTTGGTGGCCTTTGGAAATCAACTTTTCTGGCTCAGGTTGCCCTGCAAACCCATGAAATACAGCAGCCCAGCCTCGTCAATCACGCCGACGATGCCCGTTGTGGTGACGACCGGGAGGATGCCATGCCCCTTTTGCCGGATGAGGTGATAGACGTATCGGAGCGATTCGCGGGCATCCACGCTTTCCCATTCGGTCTGCATATAATTGGCGACGGGCGCGGAGAGGTCGCGTTTTTTGAGCGCGGCGATGATGTTGTCCTCTTCCAGCACCCCGACGAGGTTGTCCTCGAAATCGAACACGAGAAAGTTGCGCTCCAAGCCTTGTTGCAGCAAGCTGATGGGCGTTTGCATCCAATCGTTCGCGCTCAGCCGCGTGAACGTGGGGCGCATCAAATCCCGTGCGGTGAACTGGGCGAGCATCGCGTCGGTGCGCACCATCAGGTTCTCGTTGCGGGCGGTCGTGAACACAAAAAGGCCGATGAGCGCGAGCATGAACTGCCCGTTCCAAAGGCCGAAGCCGATGAACCCGACGGCCAGCAACTGCCCCACGCCAGCGGCGATTTCGGTGGCACGCACCCGCCCCAAGCGCATGGCGAGCAGGGCGCGAAACACCCGCCCGCCATCCATCGGAAAGGCCGGGATGAGGTTGAAAGCCACCAGCAGCAGGTTTGTGGAAAGCAGGATGGGCAGGAAAAATAGGAAGCCGGAGGGCTGGATGCCCGTCTCGGAAGCAATTTCGGGAGCCATTTCTTGGCCTTCCGGGCGGAAGTGGTCGAGCGCAATGGCTTGGAACAAATCCCAGATTTCTCCGTCGTACAGGATTTTGCCGAGGAAAAACAGCAAAATGGCAATCACGACATTCACCGCCGGGCCAGCAATGGCGACCCAAAATTCTTGGGCGGGCTTTTCGGGCATCCGTTCCAAGCGGGCAATGCCGCCGATGGGCGTGAGGATGATGTCCTGCGTTTGCACCCCGTACCGCCGCGCCGTGAGTGCGTGGCCGAATTCGTGCAGCAGCACGCACCCGAACAAAGACACAAACAGGCCGACGACCCACACCGCCCCAATCAAGCCCGCGCCCTGCGACCAGCCCGTGTAAAAAGCATACAACAAAATAAGCCCGAACGACCAGTGCAAATGCACCGGGATGCCGAACATGGTGAACAATTTGAGAGAACCTCGCATGGGTGAAGTTGGGAATTGGGAATTGGGAATTGGGAATTGGGAATTGGGAATTGGGAATTGGGAATTGGGAATTGGGAATTGGGAATTTGGAATTGGGAATTGGGAATTGGGAATTGGGAATTTGGAATTGGGAATTTTGTCAATATCCAATTCCCAATTCCCAATTTCTAATGTCGTTTTTTTTGCGCCAGCACGATGTACTGGTAGTCGAGTGCGTCTTTGTCAATCTTGCTAATCTCGAAGCCTGCGTCGGTCAGTTCTTTTTCCACTTGGCCGAGCGCGACTTTGAACTCGTCAGACGGCCCGACGGGCAAATTGTTTTTCTTGAAGTCAATGATGAGGATTTTGCCGCCCGGCGCGATGCCTTGCGATACCCGTTTGAGGTAGGCTGGGCGGTTTTCGATGTAGCCGTAGGTGTTCATGATGATGACGGCATCGGCCTCGGCGGGTTGGAGCAGCGGGTCGTTGGGTTTGGCGAGGCGCGTCTCGAAGCGGGCGCGGTATTTTTCGGGGAGGCGGACTTTCACGCTGTCCATGAAATTGATGAAGCGCGGGTCAATGTCAATGCCGATGACTTTTTTGGCTTTGGGCACCATGCGAAAGGTGAAAAACCCTGTGCCTGCGCCGATGTCGGCCACTGTCTTGCCTTCCAAGTCGCCCAAAACGGACAGCACCAAATCGGGTTTTTGCCAAATCACGCGGTCTTTGCTCTCATAATCGGCCACGAGGCTCTCGAAATTTCCCTCGCCTGTTTTCGGCAGCGGGGCCGGGTCGGGTAGGGAAGTCGGGGCGGGTTGTTCGCGGGTCAGCACGGGGGCTTCGGGCGGTGGGGCCGATTTGTCGCCGCAGCCCGTGACCGCAAGGGCGAGGGCTGCGAGCATCGGGAATTTCAGTTGGGCAAGACGCATCGTAGATTTTTTAACGCGCCAAAGGTATGGCGGCGGGGCAGAAGGTTCATGGGCTTTGCCGGGTGTTTATGAGCTTGGTAAGATTTGGGCCGACGCGGCCTTGCTCACGCGGTGGCACGGCGGCCTGCCAGATGCCGTGCCTGCCCGACCCAATCCTCTTTTTCGATGCGGCCGGGCATGAAACCGAGCGCGTCGTTCATCTCGGCGACGGTCTCGCTGCTCCAGTCGGCGATTTGCTCGATGCTTGACACGCCCAGCGCGTGGAGTTTTTGCTCGGAAAACGGGGCGATGCCGTTGATGATTTTCAAGTCCTCCGCTGGGGCCGCTGCGAGCCGGGCATGGCTTTCAGTGGGCAATTCGTCGTCGGGCGCGATGGCTGGGCGGAGTGCCACGATTTCGAGTTGCAGGTTCTCGATTTCGAGTTGCGCTGCGTCGAGGGCTTGCTGGGCGAGGTCGCGTTCTTGTTCCAGTTGAGCGATGGTCTCTTCGAGGGCGGCGTTGTTTTTTTGCATAGCCGCGAAATCGAGGTGCAGCGTTTTCCAAGCCTTTATTTCCTCGCGGAGGCGGTCGGGTTCTTCGGCCAGCTGGGCGTTGCGGGCGCGGAGGCCGAGGATTTGCTCTTCGTAAGTCTGGATTTGGGCGACGTGCGCACGGGCTTGGTTTTCAAGGGCTTGCATCTGGGCGGCCATCGAATCGGAGTCGGCGATGTGTTGTTGCTGGGCCTGTTCGAGGGCGAGGCTGCGGGTGCGTTGCTCGTCCAGTTCGAGGAGGGCTTTTTTGAGGTCGGCCTCTTTCAAGTCGTGGGCTTCGCGCAGTTGGTTGTTGAGGGTGGCGAGGTGCAGGCGTTCTTGTTCGCGGAGTTCTTGCTCTGTGCTGCGGCGGCCACCGAGCGTGGCCGTGCGGAGCCACCAACCGACGGCGATGCCGAAAAGGGTGATGAGCACCCATGAAATCCAGAAAAAAGCGGGGGATTGGATGAGCTGTTCCATGCGCGGGAGGGTTGTTTTAGGAGCTGTTTGAGTTTCCCCACAGATAAATCTGTGGGCTGTGAGGTAAAATCCACCGGATTTTGAAGGAGTCAAAGGACTCCGATGGCCCGAAATCTGTCAGATTTTTTATGCCCAGCCCACAGATTTATCTGTGGTAAAACAAGGCAAACAGTTTTTCAAAGGATGCCGTTCTCTGGGGTGCGGCCTTGCACGCCTTTGAAGTAGTTCCAGAGGTAGGCCATGTCGGCGGCTTCGTCGTCGGTGGGGTAGAAGAGTTGTGGGTCGAAGAAAACTTCCATTTTGCCCCAATCAAACTTGCACAGGCAGATGGCCGCGCCCGTGCCTTTGGCGATGTGGTAAAACCCGGTGCGGAACCGCTCGACTTTTTTGCGGGTGCCTTCGGGCGATAGGGCAAGGTGGACGCGCTCGCGCTGGTTGAAGGCTTCGATGGTTTGGGCAACGAAGTTGTGCCGCCCCGAACGGTCAACCGGGATGCCGCCCCAATACCTGAACAGCCACCCGAACGGCCAGCGGAAAAGCGTGTGCTTGCCGAGGTAGTTGGCGTGTATTTTCATGGCACTATTGACGAGCACGCCGATGGGGAAATCCCAGTTGGAGGTGTGCGGCCCGACGGCGATGATGACTTTCGGCAGGTGATACGGGTATTGGCCGGTGAGTTTCCAGCCCCAAATTCGGAGAATCCACGCGCTGAGTTTGCTGAACATGGTTTGGCTATTCGGCGATTTGTTGATTTGGCTATTCGGCCATGACCGGCTTTCAGGTAGCCGAATCAACAAGTCGCCGAATAGCCTTTTTGTTCATTCGTCCACCCGGAACTTGAAGCCCACGCCGTGGATGTTTTCGATTTTGATGCGCTCGTCGCGGTTGAGGTATTTGCGGAGGCGCGAGATGAACACGTCGAGGCTGCGCCCGAGGAAGTAGTCGTCTTTGCCCCAGAGGGTTTCGAGGATGTAGGAGCGTTTGACGACGTTGTTGCGGTTTTCGTACAGGAGTTTGAGGAGGTCGGCCTCTTTTTGGGTGAGCGTCTCGGAGTATTCGGTGCCGTAGGAGAGGTGGAGGTTTTTGTAGTCGTAGTTGTAGTTGCCGATGCTGACGGGCGTGTTGACGCGCAGGATGTTGGTGTAGCGGGTGCGGCGCAGGAAGATGTCAATTTTGAGGAGCAGCTCTTCGATGCTGAACGGCTTGGTGATGTAGTCGTCCGCGCCGAGGGTCAGGCCGTGAATCTTGTCCTGTTTCATGTTTTTGGCCGAAAGGAACAGGATGGGCACTTGCTCGTCGCGCTTGCGGATTTCTTGGGCGAGCGTGAAGCCGTCCACTTCGGGCAGCATCACGTCGAGGATGCACAGGTCGAACTTGCCGCCCCGGATGGCTTCGAGGGCTTGCTTGCCGTCGGCGCAATAGGTGACTTCGTAGCCGTTGAGTTCGAGGTTGTCGCGGGTGACGAAGGAGAGGCTTTCGTCGTCTTCGACATATAAAAGGTGGGCTTTTTTCATGCGAGATGCTGTTGTGGGTTTTGAGTTTCGAGTATCGGGTTTTGAGTTGTTGAGCCAAAATTTGACACCTCGATACTCGACACCCGATACTCGAAACTCAAAACTTTCCGGGTGCGTGGCAAACTTAGTCAAGTTGTTTGAAACCGCAAATCGGGTCAAATTTTGCGGGCGACGAGCAGGCCGTCGCGCAGCGGCAGCAGGAGGTTTTCGACACGCGGGTCGGCCTGCACCATGCGGTTGAAATCATGGAGAGCGCGGGCGGTCGCGTCTTTTTCTGGGGTCAAAACCTTGCCATCCCAGAGCACATTATCAGCCAAAAGGAGGCCGCCGGGGTGGATTTTTGGCAGCACCAATTCGTAATGGCGGGCATAGTCCAGCTTGCCGGCATCCAAAAAAACGAGGTCGAACACGTCGTCAATGTTCGGGACAATTTGGGCGGCATCGCCGAAGTGCAGGCGCACTTTGTCCTGAAAACCAGCGCGTTGCACATATTTTCGGATGATGTGGCCGAGTTCGTCGTCGGCTTCAATGGTGTGCAGCAGGCCGTCGTCGGCCAGCCCTTCCGCCAAACATATCGCCGAAAAACCCGTGAACGTGCCGATTTCGAGCACGCGCCGGGGGCGCAACATGAGGCTGAAAAACCGGAGCAACTGGCCTTGCAACGGGCCGGAGAGCATCTGCGGTGAGAGGGTTTTGAGGTGGGTCTCGCGTTCGAGTTGGTGCAGCACTTCGGCGAGCGGCGAAGTGTGGGCAAGGGCGTAATCGAGCGTTGAAGTGTGCGGCATGGGCGATTTTTGGCACAGGCAGCGGGGGCAAGCGGCTGCCGTATCTTGGCCGCAATTTTCAAAAAAGACGCATTTTCAAATGAAACGAATCACGCTTTCCATTTTTTTGCTCGCGGCCGGGCTTGGCCTTTCGGCTCAAACGCCGTTGCCGCGCTTGTTCCTCGACCTGCCCTCCATCTATCTGGCCGCGCCCAATGCCGAGAAAATCCAGAACCTCGCGGGTGTCGGCGTGGAAACGGCCATGAACCTCGGCACGCATTGGAGTACGGTGCGGCTGGGCGGCGGCGCGGTGCTGACGGTTGACCCGAAATCCGACGACATCGGCAACTCTTTCGTGACCACGCCGTATGCCTTGTTCGAGGTCGGCCTCGGCAAGTACCGCACGAACGGCAACCAGTGCGTCCGTACCCGTGCCAGTGCGTTCACGGCAATGGCCAAGGGCGGGCTGCGGTACAATTTCGAGACGCGGGATTTGGTGCCTGCCGACGACATCCGGGCGATGGAACTGGACTACACGGTGGGCGCGGAGCTGGGCTATTTTTACATCCGCGATGTGTTCAAAAACACGGAGGTTTTCCTGAACGGCAACTATTATGTGAAAGCCAAAGTCGTCTCGGCGGAGTTTGGCTTCAAGATGTTCCTGAACCTGCGCGGCAGGCGGTGAGGGGTGTGTGAGACGGTGAGACGGTGAGACGGTGAGACGGTGAGACGGTGAGAGGGTGAGACGGTGAGAGGGTGAGACGGTGAGAGGGTGAGACGGTGAGACGGTGAGACGGTGAGGGTTTCAAAAATCGCTCGCACTCTCGCACTCTCGCCGTCTCACAAAGCCGACGGCACTGATTTTTCGAACCATTTGAGGGATGCCTGAGTCTTGTCGCCGGTTTGGGTGTCGCACTTGAAAAACAGGTAATACAGCCGCAGGCAGTAGCCGACGCGGCTGATGAGGTGTTCGAGCGTTTTGTGCTCGTAGCCGGGCGCGGGCTTTTCGAGCCGGGCGTTGCGCCAAGCATAATAGGCATCGTCGTGCAACTCGATGATGTCGAGTACGGGGCGGTCGGAGGTATGTTTTTCCATGAAACGCCGGGCGATGGCGGCGTGATGGCGCGACCAATCGCGCGGGTTGCTGCGGTCTTCGCAATACTTGAAAGCATCGTGGGCAATGGCCACGAGCCGCAGCCGCTCGCGGGAAAGGGCATCCAGTTCGGGGATGCGCTCAATGTTGTCGAGCACTTCGCGGACGTGCAGATAAACCTTGCCTTCCGGGTGGCCGAATCGCGGCTCGCCCCATGCCAAGCCCTCCCGGAATTCGGGCGTTGCCAGCAGTTGGCGTTCGAGCGGGGTTTCGGGGCGGATGGCAAGTTCGATGCTGCGGGCAGTGGACAGGCGACTCATGGCTGTGGTTGGTCGGTTCGGCAGGGTAATTGGTCGGGAAGGCGGGATTTGAGGCGCAATCCACTGAAAACTTTGTTGGTGCATATTTGGTAAGGGCAAAAATGGGTGCTTTGATACACAGTTTGTTGACAACCAGTGAATTGTGTGGTGTTTTTCAGTTGGATGTCGGTGCAGGGGCCGTTGGTTAAGACCTCGTTAAACCACAAATCTCTGGCATCCCAACCGCCCCTTCAAGCGTTACTGTCTTTGCAAATCATCACAAAACCACTCACAAAAAAATCCATAACGACATGAGCAAATTTTGGTCAACCGTTCTCGCAGGTGCTTTGGGTGGAGCACTGACCTTCGGGGCGGCAAAAGTATTGGATAAATCCTTTGCGCCGCAAGGCGATGCCGCTGCCCTCCCCACCCAAGTTTCGCTGGCCCGACAGGTCAATTACGGCACCGCCCCCGCGCCCATTGATTTCACAAAAGCTGCCGAGCGTTCCATGTCGGCGGTCGTCCACATCAAGGCCACAGAAAGTGCGCAACGTGCCATGCAACGTCAACGACAGTCGAACCCATTTCGCTTCTTCTTTGGCGACGATTTTGGGTCTTCGTTCGACGGTTACGGCCAACAGCGCAGCGGCACTGGTTCGGGCGTGATTTACACAGAAGACGGGTACATCCTAACGAACAACCACGTCGTCGAGTTCGCCGACGAATTTGAGGTCACGCTCCACGACAACCGCGAGTTCAAGGCCCGCCTCGTCGGACGCGACGAAACGACCGATATGGCCGTGATCAAGATTGATGCAAGCAACCTTCCCGCCATCGAGCTCGCCAATTCCGACGATGTGAAAGTAGGCGAATGGGTGCTCGCGGTCGGCAATCCTTTCGATTTGACTTCGACGGTCACGGCAGGTATCGTCAGCGCGAAAGGCCGCAACATCGGCATCATCAAAAATAAAGGAGCTATCGAGTCGTTTATCCAGACAGACGCGGCGGTCAATCCGGGCAACTCCGGCGGTGCGTTGGTGGATGTGAACGGCCGGCTCATCGGCATCAACTCTGCGATTGCAACACCGACGGGCGTTTTCGCGGGCTACTCGTTCGCTATTCCGGTCAACATGGCAAAAAAGATTGCCGACGACCTCATCAAATATGGTGTTTTCAAACGTGCTTATTTAGGGGTTGACATTGCCGAGATGGATGAGGATATTGCACAAGAATGGAACACCAAGTTCGTGCATGGCGTAGCTATCTTCAATACCGACCCGAATGGCTCCGCAGCGTACGCAGGTTTGCAGCCGAAAGATGTCATCGTGAAAATAAATGACAAAACTGTGAGCACCGTGCCGGAACTTCAAGAGATGATTGGTCGTTCTAAAGTTGGCGACACGGTTACAGTCACAGTCTCGCGGGATGGAAAAGAACGAACCATTCCCGTCAAACTGCGCTCCAAAAACGCTGATAATTAAAACACACAGGGCGACCCAAACCGCCCTTTCAAGATAAAGTTGGTTTTTCGTTTTGTTTTGATGTGCCAGCCCAGCGTAATGCCGGGCTGGCTTTTTTATGTCTGCGCTTGATGCCATCCCACTACTTTTGCCGCCGAAAAAACACTGCTTATCATGCGCCGAGTTGGTCTTTTTGCCCTTCGCCTCCTGCCTTTCGCCTTCCTGTTGGCCTGCACCCCGCCCGAACTTTCGGAAAACAAGACCGACGGTGCCATCAACCTCGATTACCGCAACAAAAAAGTCCAGCGGCTTTATGACTTCCGCGACCAAAACCGCACGGACAGCCTCGTGCGCTACCTCAACCACCCCGACGCGACGCTGCGCTACTTGGCCGCGCTGGCCTTTGCCTCCGTCAAAGACTCCAACGCCGTCGAGCCGCTGGCCAATTTGCTCCGCGACCCTTCGGAAGAGGTTCGTATCGCGGCAGCATTTTCGCTGGGGCAGATCGGCTCCGGGCGGGCAGAACGGCACTTGGTCGGCGCATTCATGTCCGGCGACTCGCTTTCGCGGCACCAAAAATTCAACGCTACCATCCTCGAAGCCATCGGCAGGTGCGGCACCGCCGCCAACCTCAAAAACCTCGCAGCCATCTCCACATACCGACCGACCGACACCCTGCTTCTCGAAGGCCAATGCCGAGGCATTTACCGATACGCCCTGCGCGGCATGACCACGCCGGAGGCTACCGCCAAAATGGTCGGCATCGTGGCTGACGAAAAGATGCCGGAGCGCGTCCGGGTCGTTGCTGCCAATTATCTCGCCCGTGCCAAAGATATCGCCCCCGACAGCCTGCAAGCCGTGAAAATGGCCGTCGGCTACGTCCGTGCGCTTGACCCCGGCACCCGCATGGCACTGGCACGAGGGCTGGGCAAATCCAAGACCGGGCCAGCCTTCGGCATCCTCTCGAAAGTGATTGCCACGGAACGCGACTGGCGTGTCAAGTGCAACATTATCAATGCCTTAGCCAAATTCGACTACGATACCGTCCGCAGCCTTGTGGTGCCATTTATCCAAGACCCGAACCCGCACATCGCCCGCACGGCAGCCGAGTTTTTCATCCAAAACGGGCGGCCACAAGACGGCGATTTTTACTGGCGAATCGCCCGCGACAACCCCAACCTCCCGTGGGAAACCGCCGTTGCCTTGTACCGCGCCTCCAACAAATGGCTCTCCGGCAAAGCCGAACCCGAATCCAAAGAATACGTCATCTACCGTCTCAAAGACCTTTACCAACAAAACGGGCGCAACCCCTACCTGCGGGCAGCCTGCATCGCCGCACTCGGCGAAAGCCCTTGGCAATACCGCTGGATTCACGACCGGGGATTCTCCGACCCGCACCCGGCGGTCAAATCCGCTGCTTGCGAAGTGCTGGCCGCCATTTGCCATCGCCCTGATTTTTACGCCTATTTCGGCGAAGGCGCACGCGGCGCACGGCGCGAACTGTACCACTATCTGCGGGAAGCCGTCGCGGGCGGCGACGCGGGCATGATTGCTGCCGGAGCCGAAGGTTTCCGGGAAAAAGCCCTGAATTACAACGAGTTGCGCGACAGCGCACGGCTCGACGACCTGCGGGCCTCGCTCTCCAAACTAAAACTGCCCCGCGACATCGAGGCGTACCAGGCACTGGAAAAAGCGGTTGCCTATTTTGAAGGCCAACCCGAACCGCCCGCCCGCAAGCCCGATTGGAGCCATCCGATAGAGTGGCCCGTGCTGGCGACGATGAAAGCCGAAGCCAAAGTCGCCCTGCAAACCAAGTACGGCTCGGTCGTGCTCGCGCTTTACCCGCAGTGGGCACCGGGTTCGGTGGCCAATTTCCTGAAACTGGCCAACGAGGGATTTTTCAACGGCAAGACGTTTCACCGCGTCGTGCCCAACTTCGTCGTGCAAGGCGGCTGCCCGCGTGGCGACGGCTACGGAGCCTTGGACTATGCTATCCGCACCGAAATCGGGCCGCTGCAATACGATTCCGAAGGCTGGGTCGGCATGGCTTCCGCCGGCAAGGACACCGAGGGCACGCAGTTTTTCATCACCCATTCCGCCGCGCCGCACTTGGACGGCAACTACACCATTTTCGCCAAAGTGGTGCAAGGCATGGAATTCGTTCATCAAATCCAGATAGGCGATGTGATTGAAAAGGCGGTCGTGCAGTGATTGGCAGGCCGAGCGATGTTTTCAGCCGCCGCTCTTTTTCCTTTGGTACCAGTTCCGAGCCTTCACTTGGCTGCCGCAGACGGCCATGTTGCACCAGCGGCGCGTGCCGTTTTTCGAGGTGTCCAAGAACAGCCATCCGCAAGCGTCGCAGGCCTTCACGCGATGGAGTTTGTCGCCCAAAAGCAGGCTCTGTGCCGATAACACCATGAGCCACAGCGGTTTATCCAGGTGAATCCCGTCGGGTACGACGCGGCGCACACCCGATTCGGTCATGCGTAATTCTGTGTTAGCGTAGGTGTCGAGCAGCAAGTCGTTGAAAGCGTTGAGGTCGTCCTGCACGAGTTTCCCGGTGGCGATGTAATGACTGAAAATGCCGTACAGCTGTTCGCGCAGAGCGCGGGCCTGCACCAATTCGCCGTCGGGCATGGTGCGCATGGCGGCGATTTCCGCTGGTGGCAAAAGGCCCAGCCGCTCGGTCAGCGTGAGTACGTCCGACCACGTTTCCAATAATTCGCCACTTGTCGCCGGTTTTCGGGCACCAACGGTATTGATAAAGTCGAGGCACGGCCACCCGCCGTCCAGCGACATTGTTTCGATTGGGCTTGGCATAAATTTTTACCAGTAAAAATTTTTTAGACAGTAAAATTCAGTTGTATTTTTACCGCTATAAAAAAATTAGGTGGTAAAAATACGATTAAGCTATGAAAACAGAACTGTCCCGGCTCATCGGGAAATTCAAAAGCGTGTACGACGGCAGCCCATGGTACGGCGATTCGCTCCTGCAAAAACTTGAAAACGTGGATGCGGCCAAAGCGTTCGCCGTGCCAGCGGGCGGCCATCACTCGGTGGCGCAGCTCGTGGCTCACCTCCTCGCTTGGCGGCGGGTGCTGACCGAACGATTGAAAAACAAGGCTTTCAAGCCCGACATCAATTCCGACGAGGATTGGCCGCCCAACGCCGCGCTCGAAACCAAAGGCTGGGCCGCGCTTTTGGCCGAACTCGCCGCCAATCAAGCAGAGCTCCTCGACCTGCTTTCCGCCCAAACCGACGACCTGCTCGCGGAACCTTTTGACGAAAACTACGATTTCAGGTTTCTCCTCGAAGGCATCATCCAGCACGATGTTTACCACATCGGGCAGATTGGCCTGACGTGCGCTCTTCTTCGTTAAACTACTCTCTCCCAACAAGTTATGGAAACACACAAAAACGCTTCGGCAGGGCTGGTGTTCGCCGCCTTCGCCGCGATTTACCTCATTTGGGGCAGCACATATTTTGCCATTTGGGTTGGCCTAAAAACGCTGCCGCCTTTCCTGCTTTCGGGCCTCCGGTTCGGGTTGGCGGGCGCGGTGTTGCTCGGCTGGCGGCTGGCTTCGGGCGAACGCCCTGCGCTGCGCGACCTCGCTTTCCACGCCCTCGTCGGCACGGTCATGCTTGGCCTCGGCACGGGCGCGGTGGTCTGGTCGGAACAGTACATTTCGAGCGGGCTGGCGGCCATCGTCGTGGCGAGTATGCCGTTTTGGTTCGTGGCACTCGACCGTCGGCAGTGGGCTGTGAATTTTGCCAACTGGGTCATCCCGGCGGGCGTAGCGATTGGTTTTCTGGGGATTTTG
This sequence comes from Saprospiraceae bacterium, assembly GCA_046299435.1. Lineage (GTDB taxonomy): Bacteria > Bacteroidota > Bacteroidia > Chitinophagales > Saprospiraceae > M3007. The sequence goes on along the minus strand of JBKBIC010000118.1, from coordinate 1,199 downwards.
ATGCTTTTCGGGGCCAAGAACGCCCTGCCCGGCGCGGCCCAAACACTGGCGATGCTCGTGCTCATCGGTGGCTGCATCTCGTGGGCGGGCGGCTCGCTGACCCTCAAATACAGGCCCACGCCCACGTCGCCCCTCCTGAACGCCGGGACGCAGATGCTCGGCGCGGGCATTTTCAGCCTGCTGGTGTCGGGTTTTGCGGGCGAGTGGCCGGGTTTCTCGTTCGCCTCGGTCAGCCTCGAATCGTGGCTGGGCTTGGCCTATCTCATCGCGTTCGGGTCGTGGCTCGGCTACCTGTCGTATGTGTGGCTGTTGGGCATCCGCTCGCCGGTGCAGGTGGGGACTTACGCCTACGTCAACCCCGTCGTGGCTGTTTTCTTTGGTTGGGTCTTTGCCGGAGAGCCGTTCGAGGCGCGGCAAGTGTTGGCGTTGGCGGTGATACTTTCGGGTGTGCTGTTGATTAACCTTCCGAAATACAAGTTCTTGAAAATGAGCGGAGTGTGAAAAATGGGCTTGGTTCTACCAAGCCCATTTTTTTGTCTTCGTCAAAATTTTAGCCGCCGCAATTCCTCCTTTTCCCAAACCCAGACCAAACCGAGAAACACCCCAAAAAACACCGCGCCCGCGCCCAAAAACACCGGACTCGGCAACTCGGGCAGCCAGATTTTCAGGCCAAGATGCAGCCCGGCAATCGCCACCGCCGCCCCCAGATAAGCCGCCATCCGGCCAAGCGGATACGGGGCCGGGTACTCGCGGCGGCCCGTCTGCCAAGTTGCCCACGCCACGAAAAAATAGCAGGCCAGCGTAGCCCAAGCTGCCCCGGCGTAGCCCATGCGCGGCACCCACCAAAGGTTCAGGACGAGCGTCACGACCGCGCCCGCCGCCGAAATCCACGCGCCCAGCACGGTGCGGTCTTTGAGCCGGTACCACACCGAGAAATTGTAATACACGCCCAGCAGCACATTGGCCAGCAACAAAATCGGCACGACATGCAGGCCTTCGCGGAAGTCTTCGCCGATGAAGCCTTTGAGCAAATCGAGGAATAGCAGGATGCCCAGCATCCCGGCTGCGGCGGCGATGGTGAACCATTTGGTGGCGTTGGCTTGGATTTGCAGGGCGTTTTTTTCGGCGGCGTGCCTGAAAAAAAACGGCTCGGCGGCGTAGCGGTACGCCTGCGTGAAAAGCGAAATTAGCAACGCCAA
>JBKBIC010000117.1:0-15652 GCA_046299435.1 Saprospiraceae bacterium | reverse complement strand
TCGGTGCCTTCATAGCCGGGGAAAGGGGTGTAAATCAACAGGTTGTAACCGCTCACAGTCTGGCCGTTCACCGTTCCGGTCCAGTGGCCTTGTTTGATTTCGAGCGAGCCGTTGTCGGGTGCATCCAAAATGGAAAAATCGAACCCGAGGAACGGGATTTTGTAGTTGATGACCAGAGGGGTTTCGACGGGCGTGGTCAAGTCGAACACGCTTTGAGAAGGATTCATGTTGCCGACCATGATGTTCACCGTGCCGGTTTCGATGTTGGCTTGCATGGCGTTGCCGACAAAATACTGGAACTTGACGACACCTGAAAAGCCGGGATTGGGCGTGAAATGCATCTGGCCGTTGCCTTGCCACGAATTGAGCGTGCCGGGAAAACCCGTCGGCGGGATTATCACCCCGCGCACCTGCAAGTTGCCGATGTCGTTGTCGCGCACGTTGAAAGTCACCGACTTGTTTTTGGGTGTGAAAACATAGTCTTCTATGGCGATTTTGTTCGGGCTTGGCGTATTGAGTACCTGAACCAACACAAGTGAGAAGACAACATCTCCGTCATCATTCGTCGTCGAAAGCACGAATTGGTCTGCCCCCGAAAAACTGGCAGCGGGTTGGTACCTGAAAACCTGCCCGCCTTGAAGCGACACCGTTCCATGCTGCGGGGTTTGGGAAACGGTGTATCCGGCAAACGAGAGTGGGTAAGTAACAGGGGTGTTTTTAGCAGTAGCAAGACGAAGCGTGTCGTTTGCGGGTTGGGCATTGGTAACACTGACGTTGACGGATTCTGTCTTGCAGTTGCCGAGCGCATCGCAAACCACATAATTGAAATGCGCAATGCCCTCAAACCCCGGCTTGGGCGTGAAAGTTATTGTCCCATTGCCGTTGACAACTGCCGTGCCATGATTGGTCAAAGGAACGCCGCTAACCGAAAAGGGCGGGTTGGAGCCGCTGTCGTTGAGGAGTACCTCCAGAACTAAAGGCGAGCCGACGGGCGTAACCCCAAAATCCGGTCGTGTTTGAAGCAAAGAAGGGAAAACCGAGACTTGATAAGCTTGATATTGGACGAACGGGAAATTGATGCCGTAGTTCAACTCCACGATGAAAGTGTCGCGCCCTATAAAACCTGCGTCTGGCTGATAATTCACTTTGTAAGTAAAGACGTTCCCGGCCCCTTGGTTCAAAAGCGTCCGCGAAGCGTTGCCATGATTTCCGTTGCGGATGACCATGACGTTCAGGGCGACCCCTGAAACGGTATCCGCCACGGGAAGATTCACAGCAGTTTGCAAAGGGCGATAAGCTCCCGACGACTGGCCATTGCCAGCAATCGCCGATGCCGCCAGCAAAAGCCACAGCATCAAAAAACGAGCAGAAAAAATGGGTGAGAGTAGATTCATGGCTACGGTATTAAAATCGTCCAAAGGTAGATTTTCACGCCGAAACAGCCAAGCGTTTTTGGGCCGTACTTTACTTTTGTGGAAACGCGTCATGGGCAAAAGATTGGAATAAATCGTGACGCATTGGTTATCAATGCGTTGCACGAAACGGAGGACAAGACAAAACCACCGGGGGGAAGATTAGTGCGCTTGAGCCAGCCAATGTGCCATCAACTTTTACCACGATTTTGACAAGGCCAAACCACAGAACGACAGATGTGCAAACGTCAAACGATATGCCAAAAACTGTTAATTCAAAAAAGCAAAACCTTCATACCAACAAGGTTTATCAAGTCATTTTGGTGCTTTCCAAAAGCGACCGCAGAAGGCTCGTGCTGTTCCTCGACTCTCCTTATTTCAACAAAAGCAAGACACTTTCGACCCTCTGCAAAACCTTCGTCGAACTGGCAGAATCCGGGCAAACAACGGGGTTTGACAAGGTTGAAATCTGGCACAAACTGTTCGCAGAACAGCCCTACGACGATGTGAATTTCAGGAAATACAATTCCGACTTGATGAAAATAGTGGAGCGATTCCTTGCACAACAATCTATCGAATCCAAAAGCTAAGAGTTGAGCATATAGCTGTTGAACGAAGTTGTCAACAAAAAAATAGAGCCACTCTATACCAGCGTAGTGAGTAATATAAAAGAAAGGATAGACAAAAGCCCATTTCAATCAAGTGACTTTTTCTATCACAACTTTAAATACGAAAGCCTGTTCAACAAACTGAACGAAAAACACAAGCTGTACAAAGACAAGGTTAACTATGAAGAAATTTCCAAAAATATTGACTACTATTATTTCATAGAAAAGATAAAACTGCTTTGCAGCACTATTGCACACCAGCGCATGGTGAATGTAAAATACGAAATTGATTTTGAAGGTGAAATAAACAAGTTCTTGGAAGATATAAACCTTGACGAAAAACCGGCATTACAACTTTACTACATGACATATAAAGTATTGAAAAATGAAAATGATACAGACAATTTCTTCAACCTAAAAAAGAACCTCCTGAACAACAGTGCCAAAATACCTACAAATGAATTGACGGAGATTACCGTGAGTGCTATAAATTTTTGCACTTACAAAGTTAACAAGGGCTACACTAGCTTTTATACCGACTATTTTGACCTTATAGAGTTCGGGCTAGAAAATAATTTGTTCATCACCAATGGCATATTCGAGACTTGGCGTTTCAATAATTTCGTCATCATCGCGGTGCGTTTGGGCAAATTTGAATGGGCTGAAAACCTTATCCATAAATACAAAGAATACATAAAAGAAAGTGAAAGAGATAGTATTGTGTCGTTCAATTTGGCACGATTGTACTATAATCAAAAAAGGTTCTACCTCGTACTCGACTTATTGAGGAACGTCGAATATAGCGACCTACTCATTAACTTAAACAGCAAAAGCCTATTGCTTTCAACTTACTACGAATTGAACGAATATGAGATGCTCGACTCCTTCATGGAGTCATTTCGGGTCTATCTCAATCGTCATAAGGATATTTCCCTACAAGCACGCAAATCATTCCTGAACTTCATCAAATTCACACGCCGACTCATCCGCCTCACGCCCGGCGACAAAAACGCCATCCAAAAACTCCGCGACGACCTGCAAAAGGAAAAGTCTAGCACCGTCAATTTTGAGTGGCTCATGGAAAAAATCACGGAACTGGAATGACCCGCCCGCCAAGCCGCCTTGCCTACCTTTGTCGCCATGCTGTACGAAATACTGGTGCGCGGATACATTTTGGTCATTTGGCTGGCGAGTTTTTTCAACCCAAAGGCCCGAAAATGGCTTGTTGGCCGCCGCGATTGGCGTGGGCAAATCGCCCAAAATTTCCGGAAAAAAGGCAAAACCCTCTGGCTCCACGCTGCCTCGCTCGGCGAGTTTGAGCAGGGGCGACCCGTGATTGAGGCCCTCAAAAAGGAGTTTCCGGGCTGGCAAGTCGTGCTCACGTTTTTCTCGCCGTCCGGTTTTGAGGTTCGCAAAAACTATCCCCACGCCGATTTCATCTGCTACCTGCCTGCCGATACAGCCCGAAATGCCCGCGACTTCATCCAACTCATCCAGCCCGATGTGGCCGTTTTTGTCAAGTACGAGTTCTGGCACAACTACCTCACCGAGCTGAAAAAACGCAGTACGCCCACCTTGCTTGTCTCTTCCATTTTCCGCGAAAGCCAGCCGTTCTTCAAATGGTACGGCGGGTTTTGGCGAAGGATGCTGGGCTGTTTTTCGCACCTCTTTGTGCAGGACGCAGCTTCCAAAAATTTGCTCCAAAACATTGGCTTTCAAAATGTTACCGTCGCAGGCGACACCCGGATTGATCGCGTGCTGGCAATTGCCGAATCTGCGCCCGACAACCAAATCGTGCAAAATTTTTGCCGCCGCGAGCCGCGCCCCGTATTGATTGCGGGCAGCTCGTGGGCTGCCGACGAGGACGTGTTTTTGCCCCTGCCCGCGTCGTTGCGCGACAAGTTTCAGCTCATCGTCGCGCCGCACGAAGTGTCAGAAAAACGAGTCGCTGAAATCGCTGGGCGTTTTTTGGGCAACCCCGCCAGTGTTGTCCGCTATTCGCGGGCCGAAAATCACACCTTTACCACCGAACGCCTACTCATCATTGACAACATCGGCCTACTCAATACCATATATAAATATGGTACGGTGGCCTATATCGGTGGCGGGTTCGGCGCGGGCATCCACAACATTTTGGAGCCTGCGGCATTCGGGCTGCCCGTGATTTTCGGGCCGCGTTTCCAGAAATTCGAGGAAGCCCGGCAGCTGCTGGCGCGCGGCGGCGCATTTTCAGTGAAAAATGCCGCCGAGTTCGAGGCTGTTTTGACAAAACTGACCGACCCCGATTTTTACCAAAAAGCATCCGCTGCGGCGCGGGGTTGGCTGCTCGAAAACCGGGGCGCGACCGCCCAAATCCTGAACTATCTCCGGCGGACGCTGGACGGTTGACGGCAAGTGGCTCAAAATCCCTGTTTTATCCTCGAAACCTGTTCAAAAAAACGTCATTTCGGTTTCTACCTTTGTCGCCCCGTTCATCACTCATAATTTATCATTCATCATTCAAAAAATAATGGAAGGTTCAGCAATTACAATCAAAAAAGGAAAACTGAAAGTCCCGAACGACCCCATCATCCCCTTCATCGAAGGCGACGGCACGGGCGCGGACATCTGGGCGGCATCCGTCCGCGTGCTCGACGCTGCGGTGGCGAAAGCCTATGGCGGCAAAAAGAAAATCGTCTGGCGCGAAGTCTTGGCGGGCGAAAAAGCATTCAACCAAACCGGCAACTGGCTCCCGCAGGAGACTTTGGACGTGATTGACCAATACAAGGTCGCCATCAAAGGCCCGCTGACCACACCCGTCGGCGGCGGCATCCGCTCGCTGAACGTGGCTTTGCGCCAGCAGCTCGACCTCTACGCCTGCGTGCGCCCGGTGCGGTGGTTCAAAGGCGTGCCTTCGCCCGTCAAAGAACCCGGCCTCGTGGACATGGTGATTTTCCGCGAAAACACCGAGGACATCTACGCCGGCATCGAATACCTCAGCGGCACGCCCGAAGCGGCCAAAGTGCTCGCGTTCCTCGAAAACGAAATGGGCGTGAAGAAAATCCGCTTCCCGAAAACGTCCAGCTTCGGCATCAAACCCGTCTCGCAGGAAGGCACCGAAAGGCTCGTGCGCTCGGCTTTGGAGTACGCTTTCAAGTACAACCGCAAGTCGCTGACGCTCGTCCACAAGGGCAACATCATGAAATTCACGGAGGGCAAATTCAAGGATTGGGGCTACGCGCTGGCCGAACGCGAGTACGGCGACCGCGTGTTCACTTGGGCCGAATACGACCGCATCAAGGCCGAAAAAGGCGAAGCCGCTGCCAACGAAGCCCAATCCGCAGCCGTCGCCGCTGGCAAAATGATTGTCAAAGACGTGATTGCCGATGCGTTTTTGCAGCAAATCCTGCTCCGCCCCGCCGAGTACGACGTGATTGCGACCCTGAATTTGAACGGCGACTACGTCTCCGACGCACTCGCCGCGCAGGTCGGCGGCATCGGCATCGCGCCCGGCGCAAACATCAACTACGTCAGCGGCCACGCCATTTTCGAGGCCACGCACGGCACCGCGCCCAAATACGCAGGCAAGGACATGGTGAACCCCTCGTCCGTCATCCTCTCCGGCGTGATGATGTTAGAGTACATGGGCTGGGACAAAGCCGCCAAACTCATCGTCAAAGGCATCGAGCGCAGCATCAAAAAGAAGCGCGTGACCTACGACTTCGAGCGACTGATGAAAGGCGCGACCAAACTCAAATGCTCCGAATTCGGCTCTGAAATCATCGCAAATATGTGATTGAGGATTTGAGGATTCGGTGATTTGAGGATTTGAAAGCCCGCTGCGCGACCCTGCGTGGCGGGCTTTTTATTTGCCTACACCCGCGACATGGCCGTTGGATAATCGTAAATCATAATTCCAAAACCTGAAATCGAAATACTTTCGCCGGACGATTGGCCCATTGGCCGATTGGCAAATCAGCATATTTGACACGCATGAAAATCGGACTGTTCGGCTACGGAAAAATGGGCAAGGCCATCGAGCGTATTGCCGAGGCGCAAGGCCACGAAATCGCGTGGCGCATCAGCCGCGAAAACCGCACGGAATACACGCCCGAACGGCTGCGCGAAGCCGATGTCGTCATCGAATTCACGCGCCCCGAATCGGCCTTTTCAAACGTCATGGCTTGCCTCGAAGCGGGCGTTCCTGTCGTTTGCGGCACGACGGGCTGGGCCACGCAACTGCCTGATGCACAGGCTTTTTGCCAAAAAAATGGGCGAGCCGCCCTGCTTTGGGCATCCAATTTCAGCATCGGCGTGAACCTGTTTTTCGCACTCAACCGCTCGCTTGCCCGCCTGATGAACGCCCGCCCCGAATACAAACCAAGCATGACGGAAATCCACCACATCCACAAACTTGACGCGCCGAGCGGCACCGCCATCACGCTGGCCGAAGGCATCTTGGCCGAGCTTGACCGGAAAAACAACTGGACGCTTGTGCCTTCGGCACTTGCGCCCGAAACTGCCGCCGACGCGCTGCCCATCGAAGCCATCCGCGAGGGCGAAGTGCCCGGCACACATTCCGTCCGCTGGCAATCCGAGGTGGACGAAATCAGCATCCAACACCGCGCTTTTTCCCGCGACGGGTTTGCTGCCGGAGCCGTGCTGGCGGCGACTTGGCTCGCCGGGCGGCACGGTTTTTTCACCATGCAAGACGTGCTTTTTTCAGGGATGAGGAATGAGGGATGAGGGGCGCTTTCCGCACCCGCCCGCTTCTGCTTTCCCATCCCTCATACCTCTCTCCTCATCCCTACCCATGATTGTTCGCCTATCCAACGCCGACATCCGACAGCAAGACGGCAAAACCATCCTGCACAACATCAACCTCGCGCTGAGCGAGGGCGAGTTCACCTATTTGATTGGGAAAACGGGCAGCGGCAAGACCACCCTGTTGAAAACTTTGTATGCCGCGCTGCCGCTTGGCAGCGGCTTGGGCGAGGTCGCCGGGTTCGATTTGCGGACGCTCGACCGCCGCACCATCCCGCTGTTGCGCCGCCGCATGGGCATCATTTTTCAGGATTTCAACCTGCTGACCGACCGCACAGTTTTTGACAACCTGACCTTCGTGCTGCACGCCACCGGCTGGGCGAGCACAGCCGACATCCACAAACGCGCCACAGAAGTGCTTGAAAATGTGGGGCTTGCGGCCAAAGCCAACGCCATGCCCTTCGAACTTTCGGGCGGCGAACAGCAGCGCGTGGTCATCGCCCGTGCGCTTTTGAACCACCCCGCGCTCATCGTCGCCGACGAACCGACCGGCAACCTCGACCCGGAGACGAGCGACGACATCCTGCTGCTGCTCAGGAAATTGGCAAAGGAGAGCAACACCGCCGTGCTCTGCGCCACGCACGACTACCGCATCATCCAGAATTTCCCGGCGCGCATCGTCCGCGTCCAAAACGGGAAAGTGATTGACGACGCGGGCATTTCTTGATTTCGCAACGGCTTGTTTTTCAGCGAAGTAGCGTCACGTCGCCGCGCAGCGTTGTCCGTTCGGGCTGCCCGCGCAGGTCGCTTGTGAGGCCAAGCCTCCAAAAATACACGCCCGGCGCAGCGGGTTTTCCCCTGAATTTTCCGTCCCATCCGGCCTCTATGTCGTTGCCCGAAAAAACGAGCTGGCCCCAGCGGTCGAAAATCTGCAATTCAAACGCGGCAGGCAAACAGGAGGCAAAGGCGCGAAACTCGTCGTTGCGCCCGTCGTCGTCGGGGCGGAAAATATTGGGCACAAAAACTTGGCAAGGCTGGCAGTTGAAAAAATCCACGCGCACGGTGTCCGCGAACTCACAGGTTTCGGCGCGCACCGTCAATCCGTAAGTGCCCGGCTCGGCCACCGAAATGGCGGGCGACTGCTGCCCGGTGCTCCATTGCCACGCGGTGAATTGGCCCGGCGGGACGGTCAGCAACAGGTTTTCGCCGAAGCAGGCCACCGTGTCGGGGCCGAGTTCGGGCGGCGAGACGAGCTCCACCCGCGCCCGTGCGCTGTCGTTCGGGCAGCCAGCCACGCCGTATAGTATATAGGTGTACACGCCGGGCGCGTCCGAAGCCGGGTCGAAAAGGCTGCCGCCGCCGGAAAGTGTCGGCTGCCAAATGCCATAAGTGGGCGGGTTGCCCGCGAGAACTGTTTGTAAATCAATGGGTTGGCCGCCCGCGCAGGCCGTCGTGTCGCCGTCGGAACCTGCAAAGCCAGACGGGAAAAACGGGACGTACGCAAAGGCCGCCGCCGCCGCGCCGCACTCCGTCCAGATTTGCACCCGCACGTTGCGCTGCCCGCGCGAGGGTTGCGCGGCATTGTTTTGATAAAAAATCTGCTGCAAGGCCCGCGCAAAATCGCCCGGCGGCACCCCGCCCAGATTGCCGAGTTGCAGGCGGTTGTCCCAAACGATGAGCGTCATGTTGGGCGGCAAACTGCCCACCACGATGAGGTTTTCGGCCAAGCCGTCGGGCGGGCTGAGCAGATCGAGGGTCAGCGAATCAATCGTTTTTTCGGAGACGACGCGCACGTCCACGTCGCAAATGGGGCTTTCGCCCATGCAAAGGCTATCGGCACGGAAGTCTGCATTGGCCGCGCCGGAGCTGTTGTCCAAGTCCAAATCAAGGCTGGTTTCGCCCTCCAAAATCACGTTGTCGAGGCCGCCAAAGTCGTCCTGCGCCCGGTATTCGCCCCGGATTTGCAGGCCGGTGACGTTGGCGAGCGCGGCCCGGAATTCGGCTTCGGTCGGCTCCGGCCCGGCGGTGCTGCCGAAGTGCCAACCCGCGCCTTCCTGCAAAAGGATGTCGTAATGCGTCCATTCGAGGCCGGGGTTGTTGGCGTTGTCGAAGATGAGTTGCACGCCGCCGCTGACAGAGAGAATCACGTCGGGCTGCCCGCCGAAGGGCTGCTGGTTGGAGGTGTCGCTGGTGAATTGGTCGAAGCGCAGGTATTTGCCGTAGGCCGCGCACTTGTTGCCGAGGAACTTGGGCGGGGCGACGAAGTACCATGTGCCGCCCGTCGCTGCGTCGGCGACGCGGATGTACCCGCCGGGCGTGCCGCCAGTGGCCGACCAAAACGGGACTTGGCTGGACGGGTCGCCGGTGGCCGACCAGTTTTCGTTGTCGGTGTCGAACGTGCTGGTTTGGGCGGGCAGGGCGGCGAGCCACAGGCAAAAAAATACGAACAGGGCGTTTCGCATGGGAACAGTTTGAAGCAAGGGGCGGCAATTTGGGGGAACAAAAAAAAGCGATTGCCCGCGCACGGGAACCGCTTTTTTTATGGACAGTTGCTTAGCCCAATGCCGAATCAGGCGGGGGCGGGGTTTGCGTTGGTTTTTCACCTTCGCAAATCCCCACCATCCCGGTCCTTTACCTGATTCACCTCACCAGGATAAAACTCTTGATGGCAAAGGAGTTATCGGCAGCCACGAATTTCAGGGTGTAATTGCCCGCCGCGAGGCGGTCGAGCGACAAGGTTTTGCGTTCGCCGACCGATACGCTGACGTGTTGCTCCATGACGACGCGACCGAAAACATCTGCCACCACGAGCGAGCCGTTGAGCGGCGATTGGTTGGCGAACATGACCGTCAAGACATCGCTGGCGGGGTTCGGGAAAATGTTGAGGTCGAGTGTTTCGGGTTGTTGGTGGCCCCGGTCGTCGGACGTTGCAGGCTGGAACGGCGGGACTGGAATGGTCGCCGTGATGGTGTCGGTGCAGTTTTTGGTGTCGCGCACCACGAATTCGTAAGTGCCTGCGGGCACGTTCGTGAAAATGCCGTTGCCGTTTTCACCCGAATACGCGCCGCCGCCGACCGAACGCTTGTATTTGTAATTGGGCGTGCCACCAGTGGCAGTGACCGTGACCCGGTAGTTCGAGCCGCTTGGGGCACTCACGACGTTGGTGATTGCGACCGCGCTGGCAGGTTGGGCGATGGTTGCGGAGCCGACTTTGGTGCAGCCGCTGGCATCGGTCGCCGTGACGGTATAGGTGCCTGCGGCGAGGTTGGTGATTTCTTGTGTGTTGCCTCCGTTCGACCAGCTGTAGGTTTTTGCGCCCGCGCCGCCCGATGCACTGGCTTTCAGTTTGCCGTTGCTGCCACCGAAACACGCCACATCGGTTTTTGAAATATTGACCGTGATGGCGGAGGGTTGGGTGATGTTGAACGTGGCCGAAACCCGCGTGCAACCGTTCGCGTCGGTCACGGTGCAGGTGTATTGCCCGGCGACAAGGCCCGTGCGGTCTTCAGTGGTCGCGCCGTCGTTCCAGAGATAGGTGCGCGTGCCCGTGCCGCCTGCACTGGTGAGGTTGATGCTGCCGTTGTCGCCACCGTTGCAGGAGACGTTGGTTTTGGTGCCCGAAACGGAGATGCCGGTCGGTTGGCCCAACACGCGGCTGGCGACTTTGGTGCAGCCTTTGTCGTCGGTGACGGTGACTTTGTAGGAGCCTGCGGGGGCATCGGTCAGCGTGGCAGTGTTGCCGCCGAAAGGCTGGCCGCTTTTTGTCCAGTTGTACGAATAGCCGGGATAACCGCCCGACACAGCGACGGAGACTTCACCCGTGCCGCCGGCACAAAGCGGCAACACGACACTTGTCGAAAGCGCCATTGTGCCGTTGACGGTGGCCGAAAGTGATGCCGTCAGGCTCGTGGCATCTTTGACCACGAGGTTATAGGTGCCGGGCGTGAGGCCATTGAACGTGGGGCTGCTTTGGAAAGTCGCGCCGCCATTTTTGGAATATTGGAACGGAGCCACACCGCCCAACGCGCTGACGGTGATGCTGTTGCCCGAAGTGAGCGTGCAAGAAGCCGTGAGCGTGTAGCCGATGCCGAGCGGCGCGCAGCCTTCATTGACTTGGCCGTCGCAGTTTTCGTCCGTCATGTTGAAACAGACTTCGGTGGCGGCGGGGTTGATGGCAGCATCTGTGTCGTTGCAGTCGTCGTCGTTCGAGACGAAGCCAGTCGGGGCAGTGCAAGCGGCTTGGGTGGTTGCGGCATCGCCGTAGCTGTCGCCGTCGGCATCTGCGTAAAAAGTGCTGGTGAGGCCCTCGTCAATTTGCGTGTCGCAGTCGTCGTCAATCGTGTTGCAGACTTCGGTAGCGGCGGGATTGACGGCGGCGTTGTTGTCGTCGCAGTCGGTGTTGGTGGTGGAATAGCCGCTGGGGATGTTTTCCACAAAAAGGCCGACACCAGCTGTGCTGCCAAAGGTGTCACCGTCGGCATCCGGGAAATACTCGGTCAGGGATGATTTGACGATGTTGAAGCCCGCGTTGGTCGGGGAAGTGTGCGCGAAAAAGAGGTTGGTCACGCTTGCGTCGCGTGCCTGCCAGACTGCGGAGATTATCAGCGAGGTCAGCGGCGGGAAAGCGGGCGTGAACGTGGCCCCGCCGTCGGCGGTGAACAACATGGTGCCGCTGGTGCCCGCGAGGATGCCGCGATTGGCATCGAAAAATTCGAGGTCGTTCAAAAAGAACGTTGTGCCAGTGGTGAGTTCTGTCCAAGTGCTGCCGCCGTCAATGGTTTTGTACGCCTTTCCGCTGGCACCGCAGGTGTAGCCGACGTTGGCATTGGCGAACCAAATATCGTACAAGGTGGTGGTGGCAGCGGCGGGGAGGGTTTGGAGCGTCCAAGTGGTGCCGCCGTCGGTGGTGCGGATGATTTTGCCGGAAAGACCGCAGGCCCAGCCATTGAGGGCATCAATGAAATGCACGGCTGTGATGGTGGTGGTCAGGCCACTGGTTTGGGCCGTCCAAGTGGCACCGCCGTCGGTCGTGTGGTTGATGGTGCCGCTGTTGCCGACCGTCCAGCCACTGGATCCGTCCACGAAGAACACGTCGTGCTGCCCGATGGTGCCGGAAGGCAAGGCTTGGGTCGCCCAAGTAGTGCCGCCGTCGGTGGTCTTGACCATAGTAGGCGACGAAGTGAGGGAGCCGACGGCAAAGCCTTCCATGCTGTTTTTGAACCAGACGGACTGCAAGCTATTGCTCGTGGTGGTTTGCTGGGTCGTCCAAGTGGTGCCGCTGTCGGTGGTTTTCATCACGCGGCCACCGTCGCAAGCGACCCAGCCTGTGTTTGCATCCATGAAAAAGCCGTCCCATGCGTTGAAGGCTTGGCCGCCGTTTTTCTGTGCCCAGCCGGAGCTGCTGCGTTTGTAAATCAGGCCTTGCCCGCCTGTGGCGATGATGAAGCCGCCGCGCACATCCAGCCCGGCGAGGGTGGAAGCGGTGGTGTTCACTGTGTCGTTGACCCATGTGGTACCGCCGTCGAACGAGCGGCGGACGATGGAGTTGCTGCCTGCCCCCGTCGAGACGACCACGCCGTTGGCATCAAAAGCGCGGACGGTTTGCAGGGTAAGGTTGACGGAGTTGGGGTTTGTCCAAGTGGCCCCGCCGTCGGTGGTTTTCCAAAAGTTGTTGGGCGTGGTGCTGTTCTGGGAGTTGCCGCAAGCGAAACCTGCGCTATCGGTGGGGAAATACACGGAGCGGAACGAAAAGTTCGTGCTGGGCATGGTCGCTACCGACCAAGTGGCCCCGCCGTCGGTGGTTTTCAGGATTTTGCCACCGCCGCCGTTGGCGATGGGCACGCTGCCGAGGCCGCCCGCTGCATAGCCATTGTTGGCATCAACGAAGTAAACCGAGTTGAGCGAAGTGTTGTAAAGTGTTGTCCCTGAAGTGTTGAAGCCTTGTGTGCCAGTGGGTGGGGTTGTCCAAACGGGGTTCCAAGTGGCACCACCGTCCACCGTCCGAATCAGGATGGTCGGGTTGGCAGGCGCGGAGCCGCCGCCGCCGCAGGCATAGGCTACGTTGGCACTGACGGCGAACACACCTTTGAGTTCGACCGTGACACCGCTGGTTTGCGGGACCCAAGTGATGCCGCCGTTGGTCGTTTTCACGATGACACCGCCCGAACCCACGACCCAGCCGGTGTTGGCATCCACCATGTGGACGCTCGTGAAGTTGGCTTGCACGGGGCACTTGCGGCCCGTCCACGTCTCGCCGCCGTCCTCGGAGGTATAGATGGTGCTGAACGGGCTGACGGCCACGATTTTGTCGTCCGAGCCATAGCTGACGGATTGGAGCGCGATGTTCATTTTGCTGAAAGTCATCGGCTGGGCTTGGCCGAGCACGGGCAACAGCAAAAGAAGGAGGTGGATAAGTCTTTTCATTTTTGAGCAAAAAATTGATGTGAGGGAAAAAAGCATTTGCGTCGTCAATCAAGCCAGCAGGGATGTCCTGAGTGGCTATTGCCGAACAAATGTCCAGCGCGCACTTGCTCCGAGTGTATTTTCGAGGGGGGACAGCAAGGCGGACAACCTTGCTGCGACACTGAAATCTGGCATTTTGTGGAACTTGCCGGCCCGTTGCGAGCGGGATTTTGTCCGATACCTATGCTGAATCTGTCTCCGTCTTTGGTGCGCCTGTTTTTGGGCACCTTGTTTTTGGCAAACCTTTTTTGGGCTTGCCGGGAACCGTCCGATGCGCCCGGCCATGCCCCGCTCGAAGTGTCCGAGCGCATCGGCCCGGCGGAGTTGTTCGCTTTGGCCAGCCACACACAACCAATCGAACGGATTGATGCTGCGTATCAAAAAGCTATCAAGTATTGCGGGGACTACGACCAAATGGAGCGCATGGCCGAGCACCTGAAATATTACGAACAGCTCAGGCCCGATGCGCCTGCCGCCGTGCAAGTCTTCCTGCTCAATGCCCACGCCCTGCAAATGCAGTTCGCCGGCAAATTGGATTCGTCGGATGCCATCTACCGCCGTGCGATGGAACTGGCCGAGCACAGCGACCTGCCCCAAAGCGGCAAAACCGACGCGCTGCGCGGCCTCGGCGCGAACGCCTATTTCCGGGGCGAGTACGGCAAAAGCACAGAAACCCTGCTGCAAGCCATGCAGGAATACCAGCGCACGGGCGATTCGGCCAACCTCAACCGTGTCAAATTGGAGCAATGCGGCAACCTGTTCCGCACGTTCGATTGCGAGCAGATGCGCCAGATGGCAGCTTCCGCGCTCCCGTGGTTCGCGGGCCAGCGCGACACGTTTTTCCAAGCCAGCATCTACAACATCTTTGGGCTGTATTATGAGTGCTCGACCAAGTTCGATTCGGCCCTCGTTTGGCATCAAAAAACACTCGATTTGCGCCGGGCCATCGGCGACAAACGCGGCGAGGGCGAGACTTTGAACAACATGGCCGTCCTGTTCGTGAAGCAAAAACGGTTCGCCGAAGCCCTCGAACACTACCGCGCAGCTATACAACTGATGCAAAACGCTGGCGACCTCCGCAACGTCAGCATCCTACAAAGCAACCTCGGACGCTGTTACCAAAACATGGGCAACTACCCGGAGGCCATCCGCCAATACGAAGAGGCACAAAACACTATCATCAAAAACGGTCAGCTCGATGCCGCCGTCATCAACCTCGAACGCCTCGCCGGGACGTACCGCCGGAGCGGCGATTATCAAAAAGCCGTTGATACCTACCTAAAAAGCCGTTTTTACAGAGACTCGCTCTTCGACGACCAAAAAAGGAAGGACATCCGCGAAATCAACACCAAGTTCGAGACCGCCCTGAAAGAGCAGCAAATCGCCCGCCTCGAAGCCCAACGCCGCAGCAACCAACTGTGGCTCGGCCTCTTGGCCCTCGGCTCTGTGCTGTTGCTGACCGCCGCGTCGTTCTATATTTTCCGCCTGCGGCAAAAGCAAAAATTGCTCGCCCGCGAAAAACAGCTCGCCGAAATGCGCGAGCAAGCCCAGCTCAAAGACCTCGAAATCGCCCAACTCGAAATTGACTTCAACCGCCGCCAGCTGGCCGAAGCCACCGGCAACCTTTCGGAAAAAAGCCGCCTCGTCGAGGAGCTCCGCGAGGGCTTGGACGCACTCCGACAGAGCCTCGGCGAAAACCATCTCGGCGACGAAGTGCAGCGTTCGCTTTCCGTGCTGTACAGCATGAAAATCCTGACCGATGACGACTGGAACGACTTCCGTGTGCAATTCGAGCAGGTGCATCCGGGATTGATAAAACAGTTTCGCGCCCGTTTCCCCGACCTCGCCGACGCGGAACTGCGCCTCATCCTGCTCCTCAAAATGGGTGTGCGCTCCCGCGAAATGGCCACCATGCTCGGCATATCGCCCGAAAGCGTGAAAAAAACGCGATACCGCCTCCGCAAACGCCTCAACTTAGGCGAGTACGAAAGTTTGGAGGAGTTTGTGGGTCAGTTTGAATGAAGCACGGAAAACTATTTTCAAATTAGATAAAGCCTTAATTTTCAAGTGGTTGCGGCAAATATTCGGACAGGGCGGTTTTCCGTGTGCATCTTACCTTGCACCACTTTCTCCTGCCTATTGTGAAAAAACTGCACCGCCTGCTTTTGCGCCCGGCCCTGATGTTTTGGCTTTTTTGCGTCGTGCGCCCGCTTTTGCCCGGCCAGACAATTGACGCGGCGAGTTTCCGGGCCATGTCGGCGGCGGAACGGCTCCAAGTTTCGCAAGCACTGGAAGCAGACGATTTGGACACGGCGACCCTCCGCGCCACCCTCGCGCAACTATGCAGGGTGGCGCAAGAAGAGGGCGATGCAAGGAGTGTTTTTGTCCTCAAACTCAGACAATAAATACAAGCACCGAGGCAGGTTG
>JBKBIC010000116.1:0-15954 GCA_046299435.1 Saprospiraceae bacterium | reverse complement strand
CGGTTCGGCTACTTTGACAACGATGGTACGTCCGTCAAAGTCAGTTTCGTTCAAGGCATCAATGGCCTTCTGGCCTTCCTCGTCGTTTGCCATTTCGACAAACCCGAAGCCTTTGGACTTACCCGTGAATTTGTCGGTGACGATGCTGCAAGAGGTGACTTCGCCGAATTCCTCGAAGGCGGCGCGGAGGTCGTCTTCAATGGTGTCGAAGTTCAGTTTTGCTACGAAGATGTTCATTGCAAAATAAAAAAATGGTGAAAAAATGTGAACGCCTTGCATAGCAATACTCTAAACGACCTGAGTTGGGAAAAAGACAGATAGACTGGTGTGGGCAGGTTCGTGAAGTTGAAAAACTAACGGAAACTTGATTGACCAAACTTTCTGACAAATACCTCTTGCCTGAAAAATCGCTTGCTAAGGCTTTGAAATACTCAAAGAACGGCGACAAAGGTAGCGTAAATTGATTCAGTTGCCAGTTTTTTTACAAAGCGAAAATCAATAGTGCCCACAACCCCGCAAACAAGAAAAGGCCGCCTTGTGTGGCGACCTTTTTTGTACCCCGTACGGGAATCGAACCCGTGTTACAGGAATGAAAATCCTGCGTCCTAACCCCTAGACGAACGGGGCATTGCCCGAAGGCGGGGCAAAGATAGACGCACGTCTTTTTGTTTTCCAAACAGGCACGGAAAAAATTTTCTGCGAAAGAGTGCTCATCGGGCAATGAGCAGCTTGCCTTGCTGCAAGATTGCCCCGCCCCCCGACCAAACGATGTAAGTATAAAAGCCCGGTTGTGCGTTGCTCATATCCAACTGCCCAGCACCGTTTACGACCTCTAAATTTTGGGGAAGAACTTCCCGGCCCGTAAAGTTGAACACCACAATTCGAGCATCGTCGAACATTTCGCCGTTCGCGCTCACAAAAAACAAACCGCTGCTGGGATTTGGCGCGAATGAAAACAACTTTTCACTTGTCCGTTCAATTGCTTCATTTTCAATGTCTTGTCTTGAATCTGTCAACTCTGCGGCAGGCGGCAAGGTATAGCAGATTTCCAGTTTTGGACGCTTGCTTGGGTCGGGAGCCTCGCGCGACCAGTAGTATTTGCCACCATTGAACGCCCGGATGAGCAGGCCGTGGTTGCTGCCCGGTTTGAGCACCCAGCGTTTGACAAGCGGAGTCACATCGAATCGCTCGGCGATGCCGAACGTCGGGTGCGTGGCCGGGAAAATGGTGTTGTACCGCAGCGCGAAACTCACGGTGTCCGCGTCGCCACCGGGCGTTGTCCAATTGCTTGACAAAGAAGCGTTTCGGCGGTTCCATGATACACCATTTGTGGTCGGGGCGGCGGTCGTGCCCGTGCCTTCTGTCCACGATTTTTTCAGGGGTTCGAGCCAAAGCACGCCGTTGTGTTCGGGTTCGGAGCAGCCGTTCGACGATTCAGCACCGAGCGCGGGGTCGGGCGTAAGCACGAGCGTGGCCGCCGTGACGACGGCGTTTGTCGGGATGCCCGTCAGCGAAAACCGCAGGATGGGCGTGCGCCGCTCCGCGCCGTTGCCCGTGTTGAAGCCCTCGTAGCCGCCCCACAGGAACAGATGTTGGTCTTTGCCGACGTTTTCGGCGGGTTCCCACCAATTCAAATACGAGTCCTGCGTGGGCGTGAGCGTCGCAGTTGGCGAGCAAAGTTCGGTCGGCGCGGGCGCGATGGCTGCCGATTGCCGCTCCCAAGGGCCGATATCGGTGGCCGGGCCGAAGTTGCGCGGCGCGCCCAAAATATCCGTCGTCACGCCCGGTTCGGGCAGGCCGGTGGCGTTCGCGCCCGCGTTCCAAATGGGGCTGTTGGCCGCGACCGAAAACGCCGCGACGATGTTGGCATAACTCGTGAACGTCGCCGGGTCGAAGGCCACGAGCGGGTCTTGTTGCCATTTGCCAGCGGTTTCGGTGGCCGGGTCGTGGAAGCCGCATCGCGGGATGGCACGGCCCGCGTTCCAATATAAATTGTTGGAAATCTGCACATTGTGGACGGCGTGGCATTGCTGGTCGTGCAGCACGGCGGGCATTTCACCTTCGGTATCGAGGAAAATGTTGTTGCGGACGAACACGTTGCGCGTCTCCTCTGCGCTGCCCATGCCCGCCCGGAACTGCATGATGCCCTGCGAAATCTCGTTCTGCGCCCCGAACACTGGCTTGCGGACGCGCCCGCCGCAATTGACGAACAGGTTGTTGTACAGCCACGAATCCAAGGCATCGTAAAAACCCACCGCCGCCCAGCGGCACTGCCAAAAAATGTTGTTCCGCATCACCATGTCCTCCGATTCGTGCAGCTCGCCCTGCTGGAAAAGCCACGGGTCGGTGGAGCCGCCGAACAGCACCGCAGGCTGGTCGCTGGCCGTGCTTTGCGGGCCAAACACGCAGCCCTCGAACACGTTGCGGTGTGTGCCGCCTTTGCAATAGGCCAGAATCGTGCCCCGCGAACCCGTGTGATACACCCAGCAATTCCGCAAAACCGAGTCGTCCGCGTCCACGATGTCGAAACATTCTTGGTAAAATTCCGGCTGCGCGCTGCGCGGCGACGGGTCGTAAATCTCGCAGCCCTCGAACCGGATGTGGTGGCATTGGTTGATTTTCACCACGTCGCCGTCGCCGCCCGGCAGCGCGTCGTGGATTTTGCAGTTGCGGAACGTGATGTGGTGTGCGTTTTGGATGTGTACGACGTTCGACGGCGCGCGCTGGATGTCGAAACCTTCCCAGACGTAGCCGCTCAAACCGTCCATCGAAATGCCCTCGCCGCTGCCGCCGCCACCTTTGAATTTCACGCTGCCCGTCGTTTGGGCTTTGATGAGCACCGGATTTGTGGCCGGGAAACTGGGGTACAGCGGCGGGTCGAAGTACGGGATTTTGTTGTTGTAGGTGCCGTTGACGACCACGAGCGTATCGCCCGCCGCGACGTGGTTCAGCGCGAAAGCCCATGTGCGCCAAGCAGTTGCAGGCGCGAGGCCCGTGCGCGTGTCGTTCCCGGTGTTCAAATTGAGATAGCGCGTGGCAGCAAAAACGGGTGCGGCCACGAGCCATGCTGCGAGCAATAGTGTGTGTTTCATGTTGGAAAAATTGGTTGGTGGAAAATCGTGTTTCGTGTGTCGTGTTTGGTGTTTCGTTTTTTCGGGACGCAGCCGACACACGAAAAACAAAACACTAAACACGGCACAAAAAAGCCGCCCGCCCGCTGCGCCGCGCAGGTAAAACCGCGACTGGGATCGGGAAAAACGCGACTATTTGAGCGGAAATTGATGCATCGGATTGGGCTGTAGGCTGTTTGCACGATTTAACTTTGGGACGAAAACCAACTCGGCATGGCAAAAGACATCTACCATCAAATTGTCAAACAAGCACTCATCAAGGACGGCTGGACTATCACGAACGACCCGTATTTGATTCAACGGCAAAACCGAAAACCATACGAAGTGGACTTGGGCGCGGAGAAATTCATCGCTGCTGAAAAAGGCTCGGAGCACATTGCGGTTGAAATCAAAAGTTTTATTGGCTCTTCAATGACTTATGATTTTCACACGGCCTTCGGCAAGTACGGTGTTTATCGGTTTTTCATGGATGAAAGAGACCCCGCCCGCAAACTGTTTTTGGCAATCCCAGAAGAAGTTTTCAATTCATTTTTTCTGGACGCGGACATCCAAGCTATCTGCGAACATTTCAAGGTCAATATCCTTGTGTTTGACTTTGAGGCAATCCAAATCGTGTCATGGATAAAAAGATAAAGCAATACCAACGCCTGCTCGAATCCTTCCTGAACGAAGAGGCGCAATCAAAAACGATTCCGGGCATTGAGTTCCAAGTCATCACCGACTTGCGGAATTTGCATTTCCAACTGGTCGAAACCGGATGGTTCGAGAAACGATACATCCACCAAATCGTCTTTCATTTCCAGATCAAGCCCACGGGGAAAGTGTGGATTATGGTCAACAACACAGACACACTCGTCGCGGAGGAATTGGTGCGGCGCGGCATTCCCGCGTCGGATTTGGTGCTTGCATTTCACCCCGCTGCGGTGCGCCCATATACCCAGTTTGCAGTTGCGTAGTCACGCCCGCGCAACCTCCCTCGGAGGCACCCCATGATATTTTTTGAACACCTTTGAAAAGTACGACGGGTCGGAAAAGCCGACCGCGAAGGCCGCTTCGGTCACGTTGGATTGGCCGCTGCGGAGCAATGCGAGGGCTTGCTCCATTTTCAGGCTGGCGATGAATTGGTTGGGCGTGGTGCCCAGTTCGTCCCGGAACACGCGCTGCAACTGCCGCAACGACACAAACAACCGTCCCGCCAACACGGACGGCGTGAGGTCTTCCTCCATGTTTTCTTCCACGATTTTTCGGGCGGCGAGCACGAGCGGCCAGTTCGGGCCGACGGTCGTGGGTTCGTTTGGCGGCAGGGTTTCGGCCTCCGACGGAGCGACGAGCGCGGCCATGTTTTGCGGCAAATCCGCCCGCGATTTCACCTGCTGACCGAGCCGGAAATTGCGCCAAGCCAGCCAGCCCAAGCCCGGCAACAGCACGAACGCGCCCACAAAAATCAGGGCCAGCCCATGCCGCCCGGCCCGGCGTTCGAGGCGGTGCAGCCAACCCGCCTGCCCGATGAGCCGCGCCGCGAGCCAAGTGTCGGGGAAGCCAAAATCCACGCTGCCCGTGATGCTCTGAAAACTGAGCGGCTGGATGACCACGCCCTCCGGCACGGGCCGGAAGTCCATGAGCGTATCGTTGTCGTTCAGGCACAGGTCGAGGCGGAGCGGCAGGCCGTCGCGTGGGCGGATGCCAAGCGCGGCCCAGGGGATGCTGAATTCGACGGAAAAACCTGCGTCGCGGTCGGTTGTGTCGTTCACGGTGCCGCGTTGCTGGGCAGCGGTTCGGATGGAAAAAACCTGCGTCACGGTGTCCTTCGGCACCCGCGATTCGAGGGTCACGAGCTGGTATTTGTCGCCGCCGCGCAGCACCACCGTGCGCCCGCGCACATCCATAAGTATTTGAAAATCATTGCCGTCCATCGTTTGGCGGCTATCGGCGCGGGTGTCGAGGTAAAGTTCCACGCCGTCGTTCAGGTGCAGGCGCGGCGTGCCGGGCGAGGTCTCAATTTCAATCAAATTCCCGTCCTCGACCGCGAACACACCGTACAAATTGTCCTCATCAAAACCCAACCGCGCGCAGGCCGTGTTGCGGTATTTGGGCTGCTGCCCGGCCACTTGCCACGCGGGCGCGGCGGTCATGTCCCAATCGTCGGGCGAGCCGTCCACACGGGGCGGTTCGTCCAAAAACGGGATGACAAACGACACGGCACTCGCTTGGGTTTTAGCCTCAAAAGAGGCACAAACAAGCAGGGCGACCGCCCAAAATTTGGAAACGAAAGGCATGGGCACGGCAAGTTTTTCAGAAAAAGCGCGGCAAGATTGCACCCAAAAATTCGTGCCGAGCCGGTGCTTTGCCCCGATACTTGCCTGCTCGAAGCGAATTTTGCGCATAAAAATCCGACCGATGCCTTTCCCGAAAAAAATGTTCCTGTTGCTCGGTTGCCTGTTTTGGGCCGCCCGCGCCGCCGCCCAAATCGTCAACATCGAAGAGCTCCGCATCACGGGCACGAACGACAGCACCCGCTGGTACGGCTCACTGAAAGCCGCCGCCAACCTCACGCGCATCCAAAAACAAATCCTGCTGCTGCACGGCGAAGGCCGCGTCCAATACCGAAAAAGCGGGCATCTCGGCCTGTTTTTGCTCAATTCCGACCTCATCCGCACGGAGGACGAGGATTTCACGAACGCCCATTTCGCCCACCTGCGCTACACCGGGAAAATCACCCCGACGTTCGCATGGGAAGCTTTTGCCCAAGCGCAGGTCAATCGCCTGTTGCTTTTGCGGCACCGCGAACTGCTCGGCGCGGGGTTGCGGCTGCGTTTGCTGAAACAGTTTTTGCGAAAAAACC
This sequence comes from Saprospiraceae bacterium, assembly GCA_046299435.1. Taxonomy (GTDB): domain Bacteria; phylum Bacteroidota; class Bacteroidia; order Chitinophagales; family Saprospiraceae; genus M3007. The sequence goes on along the minus strand of JBKBIC010000116.1, from coordinate 9,981 downwards.
GGGCCTACGTCGGCACGGCCATCATGCCGGAGTGGAACGAATTTTTGAACGATTACCCGCGCTCGCACTGGTGGCGCAACAGCAACTACCTATCGCTCACCTTCCGCCTGCCCAACGGCACTGCGCTCGTCGGCACCACTTATTGGCAACCCGTCGTCGGGCAAATCAAAAACTACCGCCTTTCGACCGAGTGGGCACTGACGCTGCCCATTTTCAAGTCGCTCGCGTTCTCCTCCGACCTCACTTTTTCGCGCGACCGCGCGCTGCCTGCCGCCGCGCCGCCGGATTTTTTCATCTGGAAAAACGGCGTGGTTTGGCAGTTCAGGTGAAAAATCAAACACAATCTTTCCGCGCCCCGATTTTACCAAAACCCGCATCCCCAAAAATTTTAATTGCGAATTTTGATACTCGCGCCATTTTAAGGTAACGACACTTCGCAAGCCCAAATACTACGCTGAAACGCAACCCGGCAAGTTTGGAACGTCGCCCCAACGAAGTCCAAATATTTTTCACCCGGGCACCGCTGCCAGCCGACTCTTTCCCAGCCGACGGGTGTGTGTCCACAGACACTTTCCCTACCAATGAAAAAGTATTTATTCAGGTGTATGTTGGCCTTGCCCGTGCTGTTTTTGGGCAACACCAACTTCGTCAACCCGACCGACGACACCACCCCGCTCGCGCCGCCGCCCAAGTGCAACTGCGGCAACGTCAAGTTCACAATCACGGCCACAAAAGCGGACGGCACCTCGAAAGCCGTCAACGTGGACGTGCCGATGAACAACAGTTCGACGGCCAACAACGTGAAAATGGACGGGTTCGACCTCAAAGACGGCGACGTGGTGCGCCTCACCGTGTCGGGCATCACCGTCGGCTGCCCGTGCTCGGCAGGCGGGCAGTGCCAGAGTTTCCCGCCCAAATCCACCGGCGGCCCGGACTTCGACAAGCCCGGCAAGGTCAAACTGAAACCCGGCACCGGCGAGCAACCCGAAAACGACCTCGATGCCATCAACGACAACCACCGTTGCATCCGCGTCAAACCGCAGGGCACCACGCAGGAAGAAGGCTGGTTGCCGGACGGCAGCTACCTCATGCACCTCAAATTTTTCAAAATGGCCAATTCCAACGCGGGCGGCTGCTACCAAAAAATCCACATCAGCACTTACTGCCAAAGCCCGGAATGTGGCTCGCCGGGCGGCACGCTCTGCTACCGGACGTTCAAAATCAATTTCAAACGGCCAACGTGAGTTGTCCAGTTTTGAGTTTCGGGTTTTGAGTTTCGACCAAACGAGAGGCCGCTGCTTTTGCGAAAGCAGCGGCCTCTCCATTTTGACATTCAACTTTTCTCTCTTCAACTTTTTCATCTCCGCCACTCGGCCAGCGATTTTGCCAGCACATCGGCGAAAACGCGGGTGTCCTGTGCGCCGGACACGGCGTATTTCCGGTTGAAAACAAAAAACGGCACGCCGGTCACGCCCACTTGTCGGGCTTCGGCGATGTCTTTTTGCACGGCATCGGCGTATTGCTCGCTGGCAAGCATCGTCTGGACGGCGGTTGAGTCGAGGCCGATTTCCGTCCCGATTTGGACGAGCGTGGCGCGGTCGCCCACGTTTTTGCCCTCGATAAAATGGGCGCGGAACAGTGCTTCTTCTGCCTTGTTTTGCAAAGCGTGTGCGTGGGCCATGTGCGTCAGCCGGTGCGCGTCGAATGAGTTGGCAGCCACTGCCTTTTCAAAATGGTACTCTAAGCCGACCTGCGCGGCCATGTGCGAGACTTGTTCGGTGGCTTGTTTGGCGTAATCCCGCGTCCAGCCTTTTTTGTCGGCCAAGTTTTGGAGGTAGTCCTCGTTGCCTACCGGATGGGCGTGGGGGTCGAGTTGGAAGCTTTTCCAGACGACTTCAATAGGCTGGTTTTCAGGCAGTTGGGCGATTGCTGCCTCGAATTTCCGCTTGCCGATGTAGCAAAACGGGCACAGCACGTCGCTCCAAATCTCGACGCGCATGGGCTGTGGCTGTGTGGTTGAGTCCATGTTGTGTGCTTGGGTTGGGTGCGTGGGCTTGGCTGCGTTCTGCGAGCAGGCCCAGAGCGGCAAGGAAAACAACATTGCGGCGATAAGTTTGAGACGGCTCATGGCAAGGAATGGGATGAATGGGCACTAAATCGGGCGGGTCACTTTTTCTCCGTGTAAAAAAAGCCCAGTTCGCGGCGCACCTCGTCGGGCAGGGCGGGCAATTCGGAGCGCGGGATGAGCAGCGTGGAGATGTTGTGCAAGTCGCTGAAAATGTGGTGTTTGACGGCGGTGGCGTGCAGGTAGTCGTGGCCGGAAGAGCCGCCCGTGCCGATTTTGCGGCCCAGCATCCGCAGCACCATTTGGGCGTGGCGGTACCGCCAAGTGGTGAGCAATTCGTCTATCTCGACGAGGCATTGCAGCAGGTTGAAGGGCATGTGCAACATGGGTTCGTCGCGGTACAGGTTGATGAAAAGCGCGGCGATGGTGGCCCGGTACGAAAGCCGCAATTTGCCCTCGGCTTGCATTTGGCTGTGCGCTTCGGGCGCGAGCACGGACTGGAAATAGGTGTCGGTGCCGCCCAGCATTTGGAGGCGCATGGCTTTTTCGGAGTCGGTCAGGTGCGATTGTTCGATGGCTTGGCGTTCGCGGGCGAGCATATTTTGCACCGCCTGCCGGTAATGTGTGAGGAACTCAAAACTGCCGAAATGCAGGAACGGCGTGCGTTCGAGCCAATCCTCCACCAAATCGAACAAACTCGGCGAGGCGGCGGCAAGCAACTCATGTTGCTGATTTTCAGTGAATTCCGACGTATAAGGCTTGTTGTTGTAGGTGATGCGGTTCGCGTCGGCGAGGCCGAGCATGACCTCCACTTTGCGGAATTGGTGGCTCTGGAAACCGGAGGCCGGGAACAGGTAGTTGCGGAAGTCGAGAAAATCGAGCGGGGTCATGGTTTCCAGCACTTGGATTTGCTGGACGAGCAGTTTCTGGATTTCGATGACGCGGTTGAGCCGCCCGACTGCCGTGCCGATGCTGCGCTCGTCCACATTATCAGCCCGGAACATATCCACGACCGAGCCGACCTCGTGCGCGATTTGCTTGAACCACAGCTCGTACACTTGGTGGATGATGATGAAAAGCATCTCCTCGTGGGCGGGCTTTGGCTCCACTTGTGCGCTGCGGAGCACCTGGGCGGAGAGGATTTTGTCGAGTTGCAGGTAGCTGTGGTAATGGATAGTGGCGTACTTCTGGTCGGGCATGGTGTGGATGAATGAGCGGTGAACGTTGAGTTTGAGCAGCAAATGTCAGAAAAGCATCCGCAAAATCTCCTGCGCTGCTCGTGCCACGACCGTGCCGGGGCCGAAAATGGCGGCCACGCCCGCGTTTTTCAGGAACTCGTAATCCTGTTGCGGCACCACGCCGCCCACGACCACGAGGATGTCCTCGCGGCCCAGTTTGGCGAGTTCGGCGATGGTCTGCGGAGCCAATGTTTTGTGGCCGGCGGCCAGCGACGAGATGCCCTAAATATGCACATCGTTTTCGGCGGCCTGCCGCGCAGCCTCGGCGGGCGTTTGGAAAAGCGGGCCGATGTCCACGTCAAAGCCGAGGTCGGCAAATGCGGTGGCGATGATTTTCGCGCCCCGGTCGTGGCCGTCTTGACCGAGTTTGGCGACCATGAGGCGCGGGCGGCGGCCTTCCATTTCGGCACATTGGTCGGCCAGCGCGCGGGCTTTTTTGAAATCGTCGTCCATGCTGATTTCGCTGGAATACACGCCCGAAACCGAGCGTGTCGTGGCGGTGTATCGGCCAAAAGCCCGCTCCATCGCGTCCGAGATTTCGCCCAACGTGGCGCGAGCGCGAGCGGCTTCGACGGCCAGCGCGAGGAGGTTGCCCCCCCCCGCCCCCTGAAGGGGGAGCCGACCAAATTTCGGCTCTGCGTTGGCTCCCCCTTCAGGGGGCGGGGGGGGCATTTTCGCGCTGGCCTCCAAATCAGCCAATGCTTTTTGCACGGCAGCTTCGTCGCGTGTGGATTTAACTTGTTGCAAACGAGCGATTTGCGCGTCGCGCACCGCCGTGTTGTCCACTTCCAGAATCTCGAATTTCACGTCGTCCTCGACCTGAAAAATGTTCACGCCCACGATGTGTTCTTGGCCGGAGTCAATCCGCGCTTGTTTGCGGGCGGCGGCTTCTTCGATGCGGAGTTTGGGCAAACCTTCCTCGATGGCCTTCGCCATGCCGCCCATGTTTTCCACTTCTTCAATCAAGGTCCACGCTTTTTCGATGAGTTCGGCGGTCAGTTTTTCGACGTGAAAACTGCCCGCCCAGGGGTCAACGGCGCGGCACACGTCGCTTTCTTTTTGGATGAAAATCTGCGTGTCGCGGGCGATTTTGGCCGAAAAATCGGTCGGCAGCGCGATGGCCTCGTCGAACGAATTGGTGTGCAAGCTCTGCGTGCCGCCCAGCACGGCGGACATGGCTTCGACCGCCGTCCGTGCCACGTTGTTGAAAGCATCCTGCTCTGTCAGCGACCAGCCGCTGGTTTGGCAGTGCGTCCGCAGCGCGAGGGATTTCGAGTTTTTCGGGTTGAATTGCTTGACCAACTTCGCCCAGAGCACGCGCGCCGCCCGCATTTTGGCGATTTCGGTGAAATGCCGCATCCCGATGCCCCAAAAAAACGACAGGCGCGGCGCGAAATCGTCAATCGTCAGTCCGGCCCGCAGCCCGGCGCGGATGTATTCGAGGCCGTCGGCGAGGGTGTACGCGAGTTCGATTTCGGCGGGCGCGCCGGCCTCGTGCATGTGGTAGCCGGAGATGCTGATGCAGTTGAACTTGGGCATCTCGCGGGCACAAAACGCGAAGATGTCGGCGATGATGCGCATGCTCGGCGCGGGCGGGTAGATGTAGGTGTTCCGCACCATGAACTCTTTGAGGATGTCGTTTTGGATGGTGCCAGACAGCGCGGCGGGCGGCACGCCCTGCTCCTCGGCGGCCACGATGTAAAACGCCATGATGGGGATGACCGCGCCGTTCATCGTCATCGAAACAGACATCTCGCCGAGCGGGATTTGGTCAAAAAGGATTTTCATATCCTCCACAGAATCAATGGCTACGCCCGCTTTGCCCACGTCGCCGACCACGCGCGGATGGTCGCTGTCGTAGCCGCGGTGGGTCGCCAAATCGAAGGCGACGGAGAGGCCTTTTTGCCCGGCGGCGAGGTTGCGGCGGTAAAATGCGTTGCTCGCCTCGGCGGTCGAAAACCCGGCGTACTGCCGAATCGTCCAGGGCTGCGTGACGTACATGGAGGAGTAAGGGCCGCCCAAAAACGGGGCGATGCCTGCGACGGATTTAGAAATTGGAAATTGGAAATTGGAAATTGCGTGTGCGGAATTTCCAATTTCTAATTTCTCACTTTCGGGCTTTGTCGGGCGCAGCGTGGGGTCGAATTGGATGGTGGAGAAGTCTGGTTTTGTCATTGGTTGCGGATGGTTTTGCCGGGGCAATTTTTTAAATGCTTGTATTCAAATCTACGTTAAACCCCTCTTGCTCAATGTATTGCGCCACGTTCATCACTACGCCGTCCAGCAGGGCCACGTCTTTGTCCCAATCGTAAAATTGCCAAGGCCCCTCCGGGGTGGCCGACATCACGCCCTTGCTTTTGGTGAAGACCCACACCACTTTTTCCACGCCGAAGTCGAACAGGCGGCGCACTTTCCGCACGATGTATTCTTGGAAAATATCGGCTTTCGGGTCGGGCAGTTCCACGTTCACGTCCACTTCGATGACCAATTTGGGCGCGACTTCCACGAACTTCGGGGTGATTTTGTCGGGCGTCAGCACGGCGCGGTCGAACACCACCACGCCCAAGCCCATGTTGTTGCGGAGATTGGGATGGATGCCGAGCTCGCCCGCGCCAACTCGATATTTTTTCTTGTCCAAGCCCGCTTTGAGCAGGTCGTAGAGGTAGAGTTTGAGGAAATATTGGAGGCCGGAGTCGCTCATGATTGCTTCGATGGTTTTCGTTTTGTTCAGCACCTGCCGATATCCCCGATAGTAAAACGGGATACCGTCAATCACCTCGCGCACGAGCGCATCCGGGATTTTGCGCCGGGGTGTTTTGGTTGTCGTTTCGGCTGGCCGAGCCGCGATTGCTGCTGTCATGTCGCTGGAATTTTGCCCAAAAGTAGGCTGTTTTGAGGTGGAAGAGATGAAGAGGCGAAGAGTTGAATTTTCTCTTTTTCAACTTTAAAAAAACAGCGAGCCGCCCCGACGCACATCGGGGCGGCTCGCTGTTTTTATCAAGTTGAAAAGTGGAAGAGAGGGAAAGTTGAATGGTTTAAAGTTCAACTTTTCAACTCTTCCTCTTTTCAACGCTTCCACTTCTTCAACGCACGAGGGCCACAGGCACGACCCGCACACCGTTTTCGCCGGAGACCTGCACGAAGTACAGCCCACCCCGGAAAGTGCTGCTGTTCAGGTCGAAGCGTGTGGCACCTGCGGGCAGGTCAACTGCGAGCATCAGGCGGCCAGCGGCATCGGTCACTTGCAGGTGCGTGGCACCTTGCGCCGAGACTTCGATGGTCAGTTCGTCGCGGAACGGGTTGGGCTGGCAGCGCACTTGCGGGGCGGTGCCGTTGCCCAGTTCGGTCGTGCTGGTGGTCTCGTCCGTCGGCTTCGGTGCATCCGGGCAGTCCGCGCCGGTAAAGAAATAGACCGCGCCTTGGTCGGCCTTGCCATCCACGTCGTCGAGGTTGGCGCCGACGGCCATGAAGTTGCCGCTCACGCCGAGCGCGTAACCGAATTGGTCGCCCGCAGCACCTGCGGCTGCGGTGTATTTGCCGATTTGCCCCCAGTTTTCGGAGCCGCCCTGATTTTTGTGAAAGACGTACACCGCGCCTTTGTCCGAGTTGCCGCGCAGGGCCGTGACGTAGGCATAATCGCCTGTCAAAGCCACCGAAGCACCAAAACGGTCGTTCGTGGCCAAATCCGCCGGGGCCAGTTTTTTGACTTGGCCCCAGTTGCCCGCGCCGCCTTGGTCTTTTTTGAAAACGTATGCTGCGCCGGCATAAGTGGCCTTGTTGGGCGCACCCGCGAGCGCGTAATCACCTGAAAGCGAGACGCTTGTACCGAAACCGTCGCCGACGGCCGCATCGCTGGCAGTGAGTTTTTTCACCAATCCCCAGTTGTTCGTGCCGCCCGTGTTTTGGCCGTACAAATAGGCCGCGCCCCGGTTGCTCAAGTTGCCGTTGGCACCGACGAGCAGGAGGCCGTTCGACTGGCTGACGGCGTTGCCAAAGAAGTTGTTGGCCGCGCCGTCATGGGCTGTGATTTTCTTGACTTGCGGCCACACGCTGCCCGATTTGGCAAAAATGTACACCGAGCCTTGCGCGGCCTTTCCGTCAATTTTGTCCTTGTTGGCCCCGACGGCGGCGATGCCGTTTTTCAGTGCGACCGAGTGCCCGAAGTATTCGTAAGCCTCGAAATCGCTGGCCGAAAGTTGTGCGGCTTGGCCCCAGTTATTCGTGCCGCCGTTGTCTTTCTCGAAAATGTAGGCCGAGCCTGCGTCGGTCGTCGTGCCGACGTTGTCGCCGTAGCCGCCGACCAACGCGGTGTTTCCGTCAATCGAAACGGCATTGCCGAAGTAGTCAACTGCCTCGCCGCCAGTGGATTTGATTTGTTTCAACTGGCCCCAGTTGTTCGAGCTGGGTTGGTTTTGCAGGAAGACGTAAGCCGAGCCTTGCTTGGCCTGTGTGCCCACTTTGTCGTTGGGTGCGCCGACGATGGCGACCGGGCCGTCAATGCCGACCCCCCAACCGAGGTTGTCGTTCGCAAGGCCGTCGCTGGCCTTGCGGAGGCCGGGCGTTTCGGTGTAATTCAGCACGTCCAACACCGTGACGGTGGCTTGGCAAGTGCCCGAATTGCCTGCATTGTCGGTGACAGTGAGCGTGACGGTTTGGGCCGAAAACACGTCGTTGCAGTCAAACATATTCGGGCTGACGGCCATGCTGACGATGCTGCCGCACTGGTCGAACGAGCCGTTGTTCACATCGGCGGCGGCAAGGCTGGCCATGCCAGCGGCATTGAGTGCCACGCCCGTGTTTTTGCAAACAGCCGTTGGTGCACCGTCCTCGATGCTGACGCTACTGGTGCAATCGGCGGTGTTGCCGTTCAAATCCGCGACGGTCAAAGTCGCCGTGATGGTCTGGCCGATTTGGGCGCAACCCAGCGAGGCCGGGCTGGTCGTGAACACCAGATTTTCGGTCGGCGTGCAGTTGTCCGAAGAGCCGTTGTTGAGTTGGGCCGCGTAATTGCTGTTCGTGCCGGAGACGGCAATGGTCACGTTTGCATGGCAGACGGCTGTGGGCGGCACGTTGTCCACGTCAGTCACGCCGTTGCAGTTGTCATCAATGCCGTTGCAGATTTCCGTTGCGCCGGGGTTGATGGCCGGGTTCGCGTCGTTGCAGTCGTTGGTCGGGTCGCTGGCGAGTGCCTCGAATGGGTCGTCGCAGTCCGCGTCCGCCGAAGCGACTGTCGCCGTGCCTGTGCCGGGGCGGTATGTATCGTCGTCGGCATCCACATAGCAGATTTCCGCGCCGTCGCAGTTTTGGTCAACGTTGTCGCCTGCCAATTCCGTCGCGTTCGGGCGGATAGCATCATTGGCATCGTCGCAATCGCCTGTCGGGTCGCTGCTGACGGCTTCGTTCGCGTCGTTGCAATCCGCGTCTGTGGAGTTCACCGTCGCCGTGCCCGTGCCGGGGCGGTAGCCGTCGTCGTCGGCATCGGTGAAACAGATTTCCGCGCCGTCGCAGTTTTGGTCAACGTTGTCGCCTGCCTGCTCGGTGGCGTTCGGGCGGATGGCATCGTTCGAGTCGTCGCAGTCGGTATTGTTGGCGACTTGCCCGACGGGCTGGTTGCAGGCCAAAGTCACCGCGCCCGCGCCGAAAGTGTCCGTGTCGCCGTCGGCGTACCAGTTGGTTTTACCCGTTGCGCCGCCCAAGTCGGCATCGTCGGCAAGGCCGTCGCAGTCTTCGTCGGTGTCGTTGGCATCGCAGATTTCGGTCGCTGCCGGGTTGATGGCCGCGTTCGCGTCGTTGCAGTCCGTGTTGTCCGAGACGTAGCCTGACGGCGCGGAACAGGCCGATTGCAACACAGAAGCATTGCCGTAGGTGTCGCCGTCCGCGTCGGCATAGTAGGTAAATGCTTGACAGACAGCGAAATCGGCTACCCAGTACAGGTCGTTGCCGGGCTGGACGTGGTATGGGTCGCAGGCGCAGGCGGTCTGGCCGGGCGCATTGCCGGAGGCCGAAACGTACACGGCGATTTTGTACGAACCGGCCGAGAGGCCGTTCGCCAAATTGGCCGTGCCAGCGGTCGTGGCCCAGCGTTGGTCGCCGGGGTTGGAAAGGTTTTCGGCAAATGGCAAATTGACCGGCACCCAAGTCGTCGGCGAGCCTGCGGACGGGTAAATCGAGTACCAAATCTTGCCGCCGCAGATGTTCGCGCCGCCGTTTTTGTAGGTCTTGATTTCACCGCCGGAGAATTCCAACGTGCCCGTCGTCGGGATGCTGCCGAAGTTGAAGGCCGGGAAATCCGGGTTGGCAGTCGCGTTTTGCAGGTCGTAGAACACGTCGTTGATGACCACATACGACTCGAAAATACCGGAGTTCGAGTTGTTCGGGTTCGCGCCGTCTTCGTCCGTGTTGCCGTCGCAGTCGTCGTTGGTGCCGTTGCAGTAGTCATTTTGGTTCGGGTGGACGGCGGCGTTTGCGTCGTTGCAGTCCGTGTTGTCGGTGACGTAGCCTGTCGGCGCGGTGCTTTGGCAGGTCGTCTGCGACACGCCGGGGTTGCCGTATGTGTCGCCGTCCGCGTCGGCGTAATAAGTATATTGGGTCAAGCCCTCGTCCACCGACACATCGCAATCGTCGTCAATCGAGTTGCAGGCCTCCGTCGCGGCGGGGTTGACGGCGGCGTTCGCGTCG
>JBKBIC010000115.1:14822-16001 GCA_046299435.1 Saprospiraceae bacterium | reverse complement strand
AACCTGCTCGTCCGGCAAATCTTCGCCGTCGTAAACTCCCAAAAACCTTTTGACAATGAACTTTACCTGAAAAACTGTGCCACGGCCTGAAAAAATTCACGCTTTGCTACCTGCGGAATTACAGTTCTTTTTCTTTTAGGTTTCCACTAACATCTGTTATCCGTCAACCCCTCCAATAGGCCGAGTTGACGGCTAAGTTCACTTAGCTCGCAAGAAACCCGAGCTAAGTAAACGCGCAACAAATGTTAACGGCGTAATATGAGGTGGTGGATAAGTAAACACGCAATAGTTGTTAACGGGTTAGCAGTTGGGCCTATCAAGCTAAAAAACCTAACCAGCCGCCCAAAAGTACACCGCGCCCACAAACCACAAAATTTTCAAATAAGAAATTCTCTCCTCCAACGCCGCGCCCCAACTCAAAACAAGTCCTCGTAAGGGTTGGTAGGCTTTTTCGGTTCTTCTTTTTCGGGCAGCACGGGCGGCGGGAGCGGCTGCTCGCCCGGCTTCGGCGCGGACTCAATCTCCTCAAAATCAACGTATTCCGCATCCTGTGGCGCGGTGTGGCCGCCGCCCATGCGCTGCTCGAATTCCTGCCGCATGGCATCGGCCCGTCGCCCGCCGAGCGCGGTCAGGAACAGGAACAGGGCCAAAAACGGGAAGCCCACGAACCCCAGCGCACCCACCAGCAACCCCATGAGCGGGCTGCGGCCAAGCAGGTCGAGGTAGCTTTTGCCCACGCCGACCACTGCCCGCCAGTTGATGAGCAGCGCGAGGACGAATAGCACAGGCGCGGCCCACAAAAGCACATAGTACAGCCCTTTGAAAATATAGTACGCGGCCACCAAAAACAGCACCCCGAACACGAGGCACCCGATGCCGCCAAATCCGCCGGAGCGGCGATTGTCGAAAGTGAATTGATACATGGCTGGATGGGTAGTGATGAGTGATGAACGATGAGCGATGAATGGCCGTTGATTTCCGGCGCATTGCCGCGAAAACCGGCCGCCTTGGCCTTGCCCGATTGGGTCGGCAATCTGCCCGGAGCGTGGCCCAACGGGCAGGGCAAAATCGGCGGGCCGGGCTTGAAATTCTACGAAAGACGGTTTTGTGGTTGGGGGTTTGTTTGGAGAACACAAAAAAAAAAAAAAACGAAAAACAAAAACGCCCCACTTTTTAGGG
>JBKBIC010000115.1:0-14812 GCA_046299435.1 Saprospiraceae bacterium | reverse complement strand
AACTAAAGCCTGTTTTTTTTTTCTATTTTTTACTCCACAAAACTCAAAACAAAATAATCTAAACAAAAAACCGCCCAAGTTTATCGGGCCACGAAATCGGCGTTGTGTTCCTGCAACAGTTTCCAGAGGAGGTCTTTGAGTTGCTGCAAGTTTTTGCCCGCCACCGCCGAGATGAAAATAGCCGGGATGCCTTCGGGCAGGGTTGGGCGCAGCATTTTTTCGAGGTCGGCATCAATCAGGTCGCACTTCGTCACGGCCAGCAGGCGCGGCTTGTCGAGCAGGTCGGGGTTGAACTCGGATAGCTCGTTGAGCAGGATTTGGTATTCGTCGGCGATGCTGCGGTCGGTGTCGGCGGGCACCATGAACAGCAAGAGGCTATTGCGCTCGATGTGCCGCAGGAAGCGGTGCCCCAGCCCGCGCCCTTCGTGCGCCCCTTCGATGATGCCCGGAATATCGGCCATGACGAACGATTGGCCGGGACGCGGCGACACGATGCCCAGCTGCGGCACCAGCGTCGTGAACGGGTAGGCCCCGATTTTAGGCTTGGCGGCGGTGACTGCGCTCAGGAGGGTGCTTTTGCCCGCGTTCGGGAAACCGACGAGGCCCACGTCGGCCAGCACTTTCAGTTCGAGGATGACCCACCTGTCCTCGCCTGACTCGCCGGGCTGCGCGAAGCGGGGCGTTTGCATGGTGGCCGATTTGAAAAAATTGTTGCCCTTGCCGCCGCGCCCGCCGGGCATGAGGATTTTTTTCTCGTGTTTTTCGGTGATTTCGAGCAGGAACTCGCCTGTTTCGGCATCGCGGGCCACCGTGCCGAGGGGCACTTTGATGACGATGTCGTCGCCGTCGCTGCCGCTTTTGAGGCCGCCGCTGCCGCCGCGGCCGTCGGCTGCGAAGATGTGTTTGCGGTATTTGAGCGATAGCAACGTCCACTCGTTGTGGTCGGCTTCGAGGATGATGTGGCCGCCCCGGCCGCCGTCGCCACCGTCGGGGCCGCCCTTTGGGTTGGTGGCCGAGCGGTGAAAATGGACGCTGCCCGCGCCGCCTTTGCCACTTTTGAAGTGGATTTTTACGTAATCAACAAAGTTCTCCATATCTGAAATTCGGGCGGCAAAGGTAACGCAGCCCGGCGGGCGGCGGCGTTTTGCGGCAACTTTCGCGCAAGTTTTGGGCTTTGCTACCTTTGGCACAGGCGAGGTTTTGTCTTGAACCTGATTTAGCCCTGCCCGTTAATCACGCAGATTTTTTTTGCTTAACCCTCACGCAAACACATCCTATCCGAACATGGCTGAAAACAACATCCTGCCGCCACCGCCGCCACGCATCCTCGAAAACAACGAACGGGGCTGGCTCGAAGGCCCCAAAAGCCGAGGCTACAACCTCTGGTTCGCCGTCAAAGTGTTCTGGGAATTCATCAAAGGCTTCCGGGGACTGCACTTCATCGGGCCGTGCGTGACGGTTTTTGGGTCGGCGCGGTTCAAGGAAGGTCACCGATATTACGAAATGGCCCGGCAGGTAGGCGCGAAAATCGCCGCGCTCGGCCTGACGACCATGACGGGCGGCGGCCCCGGCATCATGGAAGCCGCCAACCGGGGCGCAAAAGAAGCAGGCGGTCATTCGGTGGGCTGCAACATCGTGCTGCCGCACGAGCAACAGGAAAACCCTTGGCTCGATAAGTTCGTGACCATCCGCTACTTCTTCGTGCGGAAAACACTGCTCATCAAATATTCCTACGCCTTTGTCATCCTGCCCGGCGGATTCGGGACGATGGACGAGTTTTTCGAGACGCTGACCCTCATCCAAACGGGCAAAATCGAGGATTTCCCCATCGTCGTGATGGGCAAGGACTTTTACCAGCCGCTGCTGGACTACATGAAATTCATGATTGCCGAGGGCACCATCTCCGAAAACGACCTGCGGTTCATGCTTTTCACCGACGACGTGGACGAAGCAACCGCCCACATCAAACAGTACCTGACCCAGCATTACAAAGTCCGCAAACGCTTCCTCCCCTCGTGGTGGCTGTTCGAGAAGGGGTAAGTGGCTGGGCGGCGCGGCTTTTGGCGCGGTTTTTTGAGAAAGGCTCGGCGAACGGGCAGCGGCTCGCGGTTTTGTCCGTTTTCGTGCCCGTCGCCCCGATTTGCCAATCATCCATCCCATCCATTTTCAAATGGCAAAAGTTTTGGTCACAGGCGGCTGCGGGTACATCGGCAGCCACACTTTGGTGGACTTGCTCGACAACGGTTTCGAGGTCGTTTCCGCCGACAACCTCCTCAATTCCGACCATGCCGCGCTGCGCGGCATCGAGGCCATCACCGGGCAGCAGGTCAAAAACTACGACACGGATTTGTGCGATTTGGCGGCCACGCGCCGCATTTTCGAGGAAAACCCCGGCCTCGCGGGGGTCATCCATTTTGCCGCGCTGAAAAGCGTGAACGAGTCCGTCCACAAGCCGCTGCTGTATTTCCAGAACAACCTCGGCAGCTTGCTCAATTTGGTGCAGTGCATGGTCGAGTTCGGGGTGCGCGACCTGATTTTCTCGTCGTCGTGCTCGGTTTACGGCCAATCCACGCAATTGCCCGTGACGGAGACCACGCCGCTCGAACCGCCGCAATGCCCCTACGCTCGCACGAAAGTCATGGGCGAGGAAATCCTACGGGATTTTTGCGCGGCCAACCCTGCCGTGAATGCCATCGCGCTGCGCTATTTCAATCCCGCCGGGGCGCATCCGTCCGCGCTCATAGGCGAAAACCCGCGCAACGTGGCGAGCAATCTGGTGCCCGTCATCACAGAGACGGCCATCGGCAAACGCCCGACTATGACGGTTTTCGGCAGCGATTACCCGACCCGCGACGGCTCGGCAGTGCGCGATTACATCCACGTCATGGATGTGGCCCATGCCCACGTCAAAGCACTCGAATACCTGCGTCGCGGGGCAAACGACTCAAATTTCGAGATTTTCAACCTCGGCATCGGCGAGGGGGTCACGGTGCTGGAAGCCATCCATGCCTTCGAGGCCACGACCGGCACAAAACTGAACTACCAAATCGGCCCGCGCCGCGAGGGCGACGTGGCCGCCGTGTACGCCGATTGCTCGAAAGCCATGCAGCGTTTCGGTTGGCAGCCGCGCTACGGCATCGCCGAAATCATGCAGTCCGCTTGGGCGTGGGAGCAACGGCGATAATGATGAGTGATGAATCAGTCATTCACAACAGCGGTTGCAGCACTTTCCAGACGTTTTCGGCCACGATTTTCTGGCCCTCCGCCGTCGGGTGGATGCCGTCGGCTTGGTTCAGTTTGGCATCGCCGCCCACGCCTTCGAGCAGGAAGGGGATGAGCGGCAGCCCGTTGGCCTTCGCCACGGCGGGGTACATGGCCGCGAAATCGCGGGTGTATTTTTCGCCCATGTTGGGCGGGGCGAGCATCCCGGCGAGCACGATTTTGCAGGCCGGATATTTGGCTTTCACTTGGTCAATGATGGCTTGCAGGTTTTTTTTCGATTCCTCGATGGGCAGGCCGCGCAGGGCATCGTTGCCACCGAGTTCGAGCACGAACACGTCCACCGGCTGGCGCAACACCCAATCCACGCGCTTGCTGCCGCCCGCCGTCGTTTCGCCGCTCAGCCCGGCGTTGACACAAGTGTAGGGCAATCCTGCCGCGTCAATTTTTTGCTGGATGAGCGCGGGAAAACCCTGCTCCGGCGAAAGCCCGAAGGCTGCCGTCAGGCTGTTCCCGAAAAAGACGATGTGCTTTTTGTCGGTGGATGAAAGCGGGGCAGCGGTAGTGGTTTGGGCTGTGGGGTTGGTCGCCTGCGGCTGATTTTCAGTGGCAGATTGGCAGGCAAAAAGGGCGGACACAAAGGCCGCCAGCACGAGGAGATGTTTCATTTTGGCAAATTAATTGCTTGGTAAGGCAAAATTAGAAACGCGAACATGGAAGCGAAACGCAAAATGCTTTTGGTCGAAGACAGCCTTGCCGATGTGATGCTCGTGCGCTTGGCGGTGGAAGAAACGGGGGTGCCGCTCGAAATCACACACTTGGCCGACGGCGAGGAGATGATCCGGTACCTGAACCAAAACCAACCGCACGATGCCCGGTTCATTTTGCTCGACCTGAACATCCCGAAAGCCAACGGTATTGATATCCTGATGCACAAAGCCACCTTGCCCGACTGGAAAACCGTGCCCGTCATCCTCTATTCTTCCTCTTCGCGCCCGGAGGACGTGCAGCAGACCATCGAACAGGGAGCCAGTGCCTATGTGCTCAAACCCGTTGATTTTGAGCAGTTTAACCGCACTATCCAGCACCTCGCCGTTTTCTGGGGCGAGCTGAACCAAAGCGCGTTGGCGCGAAATTGAACGGGCACTGATTGCCGTCGGCAACTTGGGAAATTACTCGTAAATCGCCGACGCAAATCACCATCCGCATCGCCCGTGTACCATCCAATCATTTTGCGGCACAACCAACATCCGGTGGGTTTCGAGAAACGCCCGGACGCGCCCCACATCGTGCAAGCGTACAACCCGCTTTGCGGCGACAAGTTTTCGGTGGCCCTCGACATTGAAAACGGGGTCGTCGCGCAGGTCACTTTTCACGGCTACGGCTGCGCCATTTCCAAAGCCTCCACATCGGTTTTAGTGGAGAAAATACGCGGCAAATCCCTGCCCGAAATCCGTCAAATCCTCGAAAATTTCCTCCGCACCGTCGAGGCTGGCGCGCCCGCGCCTGACGACGAAACGGCTGCCTTTGCCGAAGCCCGCAATTTCCCCGGGCGCATGGACTGTGCCACGCTGGCGTGGCGAGCACTGGTTGGCGATTCGGTGATTCGATGATTTGGTTATCCGATTTCAGATAACCGAATCCTCAAATCACCGAATCGCCAACAAAAAAAGCCCCGCGAAACCGTTGTCTCGCGGGACTCAAATGTGTGTCCTGAAAAAGGTGCTCTAACTTTCGATAGTTTGTTGTGTAATTCAAGCCTTTTTGCTGGCCTTCGGCGCAGCGGTTTTTGCGGCTGCTTTTTTCGGTGCAGCGGCTTTGGTGGCCTCGGCAGCCTTCGGAGCGGCGGCTTCGGCGGTTTTCGGAGCGGCGGCGGCTTTTTTCACCGGAGCGGCTTTGGGCTGTGCGGCTTCTTTGGCCTCAGCTTTCGGAGCGGCAGCGGCCTTTTTCGCAGCCGGGGCAGCCTTCGGGGCTTCGAGGGTCTGGTCGAGGAGGTAAAGTTCTTCGACGACCTTGCCGTTTTTCCAAGTGCGGCGGATGACTTCGCTGTACACCATCGGGTTGCCGTGCGTGCCCGTGAAGTCGAAGACGAATTGGGATTCCGTCACGTCGCCTTTCACGTTGAAAGCCGGGCGTTCGATGCGGTTGATTTTGGCAACGCCGGAAAGGAACCAGCCGAGGATTTCGGCTTTTTGTGCTTTGGTGGTCGTGACATCGTGTTGGCCACTGAGGGTCTTCACGTCGTCCGCAAAAAATTGGTTGAAGGCACCCAGGATGTCGCCGGAGACGACCTTTGCGTCGAGTGCTTCCACAAGATTTTTCAAATCCATAACTGCTGTTAACTGGTTTGAGTGAACTGAAATTTGATGCCGCAAAGATAAAGCGATTTTCTTCGCCAATTTATATTCTGCAAAAGACATTTTTTTGCCCCAAAATTCAAAATCATGTTTGGAACAAAAACCGAATAAGGCGTTGAGGCAAGATTTTAGGGCCAAAAATTTTTAAAAGAGCGAAATCGCCCGCAAAAATCCAGAACTAAATTTTGCGAATAAAATGCAGCGGCGACACGTCCGAAGGCGGCCAAAAGCGAGGCGGGAAATCATGTTCCAAAAACGGGAATTAGGCGCGGAAGCGTGACAACGACAGGTCAGCGCGTCAGGACGATGTAGTCGCGCAGGAGGGTTTTCAAAAATTCGACGCGGTTGAGCGGGCGCGTTTCGATGCCAAGCAGGGGCATGAGGTGCGTGACGAGGTCTTCGATGGCCTCTTCGTGGGCGTGGTTGGGGTATTGCTGGAAGCGGGTGAGCGTGTTTTTGATGAAAATCAGGTCTTGCTCACTGAGGTTCCGCACCTGCGGGAAGGCTGGCGTGTGCGTCCCGATGTGCTGGATGTTGAGGATGTCTTTGAGCATGAACCGCCGTGCGCCGCCTGTGATTTTGATGACGGTCGTGCCTGCGGCCATGTCGCCGAACCGCTGGCTTTTGTCGGTGGTTTTGATGAGCAGTGCCCCGAAAAGGCCGAAAGTCAAGATGGAGTCCACCAAGTGCATCGCGGCACGCATCAGTACGTCGGCCCATTCGGGGTCGCGCCCGTCAAGCCGCACGACTTTTGTGCCGAGCGCGATTTTGCCCACCGTGCGCCCGCCGTTGAACATCTCCATCGCCATGCTGTACAGGAAAAAGCACGAAATCGGCATAATCAGGCCCCAGACGTGGGCGGGCAGCGCGTCCATCCAAGCCCCGCGCAGCACCAGCACCAGCAGCCAATAAACCATCCAAACCAGCAGCCAATCCAAAAAAGCACCCAGCCCGCGCTCCCGCAGCGGCGCGAGATCGTACTCGACGGTGACATTTTGCGTGGTGGTGATTTCGATGGATTTCATATGAAAAGTTGAAGCGTTTAAAGAGGAAAAGTTGAAGATGCGTATTACCGCCTTTCAACTTTTCCTCTTTTCAACTTTTTCCTCACGCCGCTACTTGAAAATCGCGCAGAGCCTCGTTGAGCGACACTTTTTTGTCGGTGCTTTCCTTGCGCTGCCCGATGATGAGGGCGCAGCCGACTTGAAATTCGCCCGCCGGAAATTTTTTCGGGTAAGTGCCCGGCACCACGACCGAGCGGGGCGGCACGCGGCCTTTGTGGACGACGGGTTCCGCGCCCGTCACGTCAATAATGTGGGTGCTTTGCGTGAGCACGACGTTCGCGCCGAGCACGGATTCGCGCTCCACGCGCACACCTTCCACGACGATGCAGCGCGAGCCGATGAAACATTCGTCCTCGATGATGGTCGGCGCGGCCTGCGGCGGTTCGAGTACGCCGCCGATGCCCACGCCGCCCGCGAGGTGGACGTTGCGGCCAATTTGGGCACAGGAGCCGACGGTAGCCCAAGTATCCACCATCGTCCCGGCACCGACCCATGCCCCGATATTGACGTAGGAGGGCATCAAAATCGCGCCTTTTTCGATGAACGAGCCGAAACGCGCCAGTGCCTGCGGCACCACGCGCACACCCTGCGCGGCAAAATTTTTCTTCAGCGGAATCTTGTCGTAAAACTCAAAAGGCCCGGCCTCGATGGTTTGCATTTCCTGAATCGGGAAATAGAGCAGCACGGCTTTTTTTGCCCAATCGTTCACCGTCCAATCGCCACCGGGCTGGGCGGGCGGCTCGGCGATGCGGAGTTCGCCCCGGTCGAGCAGGCCGATGGTTTCGCGGATGGCGGTTTTCACGGACGGGTCTTGGAGCAGGTTGCGGTCGAGCCAAGCGGCTTCGATGATGTTTTTCAAATCGTTCACGGTCAAAAAAGCAGTTGTGTTTGCACGGGTGATTGAGTGGCTGGGGCGGGTTTCGGGGCGGCTTGAAGCGGGGTCGGCTCGCCGATGGGTGGGGCTTCGACGGGCGGTTCGTGTTTCAAAAATTCGGCGGCTTGGGCCGGGAACTTGGAAACCAACCAGCGCAGCACCTCCAATTGGTCTTTGCCGGGGGCGCGGCGGATTTGCGCGAGCAATTTGGCGGCATCGGGCCGGACGAGCGTGAGGTTGCTCGCGCCCTCGTTGCAGACCGAGCACACGGCCCGGAGGTTGCTGGCATCGTCGGTGCCGCCCATGCTTTTGTCAATGACGTGGCCGAGGTGCAGGCGGGTCTTGCGGCCGTGGTCGTTCGGGTGGATTTCGCCCGCCGCCGCGCCGCACATTTGGCAGGTGAAGCCGTCGCGGTCGAGCACAAAGGCACGGGTTTCTTTGGAAATGCCGCGCTCGAAGGCAGGCAGCGGCACAAGGTCAACAAGCATGTACTCGCCCGGTTTGAGGTCGCTGCGGTCGTTGTGGGTCACGATGTTCATGCCTTCCTCGTTCCTCAATTCTCGGACGCGCCGCGCCCATTCGCTGGTATCGGCCACTTGCCGCAACACTTCGGAGCCAAGTTTTTGGCCGACGTGCTCGGTGAAAAACGCCCGCAACTTGGCGCGGGAGCCTTGTCCGCGTTCAGATTTTTTCGCCATGTCGGAGGGCTTTGAGGATGGATTCGCCGATGGATTTTGCCACCGGGGGCGGGAAGGCATTGCCGATTTGGCGGTATTGCGGGGTCTTTTTGCCCGAAAACTCCCAATCTCGCGGGAAGCCTTGCAGCAGTGCGGTCATCCGCACGGTCAGGCGCGGCATCCCGTCGAAGCCGTTGATGGGCGGGTGGTCAGCCAAGCCACGACCGTCCACGCCCAATTCAGCCCACGCCTTTCGGGCGCGGGTGGGGCCGAGGTCGGGGCCGCCGTGTTTTTTGGAGCCACCGACAAGCGTCGGGGCAATTTTGTGGGCTATTTTTTGCCATTGCCGCACGTTTTCCCAACCGAGGCTCGCCATTTCCTCGAACAAAACTTCGCCAACGGGCGGCGGCGGCACGGGCATTTTTTCCGGCCATTGAAAATGTGGGAAAAAGGCTGTTTTCAGCGCGACCAAAATGGCGCGCGGGCGCAGCTGCGGCACCCCAAAATCGGAGGCGTGTACCAGTTTCCAGTCGGATTGGTAGCCCATGTC
Source organism: Saprospiraceae bacterium (assembly GCA_046299435.1). Taxonomy (GTDB): domain Bacteria; phylum Bacteroidota; class Bacteroidia; order Chitinophagales; family Saprospiraceae; genus M3007. Next base: position 6,071 of record JBKBIC010000115.1, on the reverse strand, counting down.
GGCCAGTTCGGCGAGCACCTGCTGTCGGAACGGGGCGAACTTGGGTTCCAAGATGCCGCGCACGTTTTCGATGAGCACGGCCTTCGGCTGGCAGGCGGCGACGATGCGGAGGGCTTCGGGGAAAAGGTCGCGCTCGTCGTCCGCGCCGAGCTGTTTGCCCGCGACCGAGAACGGCGGACAGGGCACGCCGCCTGCCACCAAATCCACGCCTCGGTACGGCGCGGGGTCAAAATCCTTGACATCGGCTTCCACGACGTTCCAATCCGGGCGGTTGGTGCGGAGGGTTTGGCAGGCGAAATGGTCAATTTCAACCAGCGCGACGTGCCCGAAGCCGGCCTGCTCAAGTCCCAAGGCTTGGCCGCCTGCCCCTGCACAGATTTCGAGCGATTGAAACTTGGTCATTTGAAAATCAATGGGTTGGAACCTTTTGCCCACAGATGAATCTGTGGGCTGGGAAAAGAAAATCCGCCGGATTTTTCATGTTCGGCCCACAGATTTATCTGTGGGCAAACAAGCACCGCTCATCCCGTCAGCAGCACGGCAATCAAATAATCTGCCAGCAAAATCAGGATGTCGCTGAACACCACCGCGCGGGTGCTGGCCTTGCCCAACTCGATGCTGCCGCCCGTGACGTAATAGCCCTGATAACAGGAAACGGTGGTCAGGATGAAGGCAAACACGAAGGCTTTGACCAGCATCATGAACACGTTGTACGGCGCGAAAAAGGACATGAGGCCCTGATAATATTCGTCGTAGGTGATGAGGCCCGTCGGGACGCTGGCGAGATAGCCGCCGAGGATGGCCACGAAAGCCGAGTAGATGACCAAAATCGGGATGACAAAAAGCGCGGCCACGACTTTCGGGGTGATGAGGAAGGCCGCTGTGTTCACGCCCATGACCTCCATCGCGTCAATGTGTTCTTTTTGGCGCATCCCGCCGATTTCGGCGGCCATGTTGGAGCCGACCTTGCCCGCCAGCACGAGGCAGGTGATGGTCGGCGAAAGCTCAATCAAGGCCAAGTCGCGCACGATGTAGCCGATGTAATAGCGCGGAATCAACTGACCGTCAAGCTGATACGCAAATTGCACCGCCGCCACCGCCCCGATGAAGACCGAGATGAGGCACACGATGATGAGCGACCCGACACCGATGTCGTGCATTTGCCGGGCCGTTTCGCGCCAGTACATGATGAACTTTTCCGGGCGGCTGAACGCCGTCTTCATCATTTGCAGGTAGCGGCCAAAATGGTAGATGTAATTGTACTCGGAGATGACCATGACGCGGCAAAGGTTCGAGTTTTTGGCAAAAAACCCCGGCCCATTGCTGCCCATGGGCGGGGCGCCGGGGCGGGGCCGGCAAAAAAAACAAAACGGCGCGGGGGAGCCGCGCCGTTCGTTTCGGGATGTCGGATACCAATCGGTTTGCGGATTAAAACTGCGATGCGAAGCCCGATAGTTCGGCTGTCCGCACCGTTTTCTTTGGATGGTTTGCCGCTTCGTAAATGGCGTTTGGGGCAGGGCGCAACGGGCTTTTATCTTGCACACAGTTTTCTCATAGTATGTTTTGATTCCCTACTGCATCCCCTCTTCTTGCAGTAGGGATTTTTTTTGCCCGTTGCGCCCGCACCCTCCATTTTCTCATAGTACGTCCGGCAATCAAACCAAGCTCCGAGGAGCCTGCCCTGCTGTTGGTATTCGTATGCCCCATGTCGGCAGGACGGGATGAATTTGATTTGCCTTTAATATTTCAAACCCTGTGCCAAGTTTGGCCCAAGTAGCTCATCCAAGTTTTTTTCATTTTTCAAAACCACTGGCTTTCAACGGCAAGCACATATTTTTTTACCTAAAAAGTCCGGCTCCGCCAACCGTTTTCTAAACGGATAAAACCGTAAAAAACCCTGTTGGTGCCTCAACCTAATTGCCCTCCGGCAGACATTACACATGGACATATTTTTGCCTCGTAGTTTTCTCATAGTATGTTTAGTCGCTCCTGCCCGACGCAAGTTTGGCGCAGGAGTTTTTGTTTTTAGGAAGATCCCTTCGGCATCGGTACGCGCCGTTTTGTGCCCGTTTTGCCGAAGGCTGCCGAAAATAACAGCGCGTTCAGGCAGCCCGTCGGTTACATTTGTCGCCTCAACTGGGACTGCGCGGGCGCACAAAAATCCCCGCCGAAACGTATGCCAACCACTCCACGATTTTCAGGCAAATCCTTGCTTTGGCCGCTGTGCCTCCTGCTCACCCCGATGCAGATTTTCGGGCAAGTCACGGGCGGCCAACACGTTTTCCAGTTCCTCTCCCTGTCTCCTTCGGCCCGCATCACCGGGTTGGGCGGCGCGCAAATCGCCGTGCAAGACGACGACCTCGCCTTTGCAAACGCCAATCCCGCCGCGCTGAACCCCTGGATGGACAACCGCCTCACGTTCAACCACAACTTCTACCTCTCCGACATCCAGCACGGGTATTTCGCCTACGGCAAACATTTGAAAAAAGCAGGCATGACCCTCCACGCCGGGCTTCGGTACATGAACTACGGCGACATCGAACGCGCCGACGAGCTGGGCACCGTCAACGGAAAAGTGAAGGCCGCCGAAACCGCCCTCACCGTCGGGGCTGGCCGCCGCTTGACCGACCGCTTCACCCTTGGGCTGAACTTGAACATCGCCAATTCCACGTTCGACACCTACCGGGCCAGTGCGCTGGCCGCCGACGCAGGCCTGATGTATGTGGACACGGCAAAGCGCGTCACCGCCGGGCTGGTGCTCAAAAACCGGGGCACCGAACTCAGCACCTACGATGGCACCCGCGAAGAGCTGCCCTACGACGTGCAGCTTGGGTTCAGCAAACGCCTGAAACACATGCCCTTCCGCTTGTCGGTCATCGCCCATCACCTGCACCGCTGGGACATCCGGTACGACGACCCCAACGCCGCTGGCGACGACGTGCTGCTCTTCGGCGAAGAGCAAAACAGCGACAAAGGCAGCCCGTTCGTGGACAACCTTTTCCGGCACCTGATCTTCAACGGTGAATTTTTGTTGGGCAAAGCCGAGGGTTTCCGCCTGCGACTGGGCTACAACCACCTCCGCAAACGCGAGCTCTCGGTCAAAAACTACCGCAGCCTCGCCGGTTTTTCCGGCGGTTTGGGGCTGAAAATCAACCGTTTCCGCGTGGATTTTGGCTACGCGGCGTACCACTTGGCTGGCGGCACGACCCACTTTTCGCTGAGCACCAACCTGAACGAGTTCCGATAAAAACTGGGCGAGGCCAATTTTTGCCTCGCCCCACTTTTCATTCCTTATTCCTACTTCTAAATCAATTAGTTATGAAAAAAATCCTACTTCCCGTTCTCCTTTGCCTCGGCCTCGCCAACGGCCTGCGGGCACAACTGGCCGATGGCTCCATCGCGCCCGATTTCACGGCCACCGACATTCACGGCAACACCTACAAACTTTACGACATCCTCGCGCAAGGCAAGACCGTCATCATGGACATTTCCGCCACTTGGTGCGGCCCATGCTGGTTTTACCACAACGCCGGCGCACTTGATGCGGCTTGGTCGCAATGGGGCCCAGACGGCACGAACGAAATCATGGTGCTCTTCGTGGAAGGCGATGCTTCGACCAACAACGCCTGCCTGTACGGCACGGCGGGCTGCGTCGGCGGCACGCAAGGCGACTGGGTCACGGACACGGAATACCCCATCATTGACGACGCGAGCATCGCCCAACTGTACGCAATCAATTATTACCCAACGATTTACGCCATTTGCCCGAACCGCCGCGTCCGCGAAATCGGGCAGGTTTTCCCCGACCAATTCCTCCAATTCCACAACAACTGCCCCGAAGCAGCGGGCCAAAACAACGGCAGCGTCCTGAGCATCAGCACCGGGCTGAACGGCGATTTCTTCTGCGACGGTGGCGTGCTGCGACCCAAAGCCGAGTTCCAAAACCTCGGCAACCAGCCCATGACCTCCGCCGCGCTCACCCTTTCGGTCAACGGCACACCCGTGCAAACCAAAAACTGGACGGGCAACCTCAACACCTTTGATTTGGCGACCGTCCAATTCGACCCATACACCATCCCAACACAGGATTTGACGGATGTCGGAATCTCGATTGATGCCGTCAATGGCGTGGCCGATGAGTTCCCCGGCGACAATTCCGCAAACATCGTCGCACTGCCCACCCAGAGTTTTGTGTACGAAAACCGCGTGAAATTCGAACTCCGCTCCGACGCGCAAGGCTCCGAGACACGCTGGGAATTCCGAGGCCCGAACGGCCAAGTGCTGTACTCCGGCGGCAACCCGGCGGCTCAGCCCGGCGGCCACACCCCCAACCTGACGGGCGGCTACGGCCCCAACCAGTTTGTGAAAGACACTTTCTTCCTGCCTGCGCCCGGCTGTTATGAATTTCACATCATTGACGACGGCGGCAACGGCCTCACGGGCAGCGGCTACTACAAAATCACCGATTTCGCGGGCAGCGTACTCGTCGAAAACGGGCCGTTCACGGACATCCGCTCCGATTGGTTCAAGGCCGAGAACATCCCGACCTCCACCCCCGACCAAAGCCTCGTGGCCCCCAATACCCTCTACATCACGCCCAACCCGGCCACGAGCGAGCGGACGCAAATCCGCTGGGCAAACCTCCAATTTGAGCCGAGCCACTGGACGTTGAGCGACCTCGCTGGCCGCCCGCTGCACACCCAAGCCGCCCGCGGCCGCAACGGCTCGGCTTTCGTGGACATCGCCAACCTGCCGACCGGTGCGTATTTCCTCACCCTTGAAGGCAACGGCCAGCGGGTCACACAGAAATTGATGGTGTGGTGATTTGACAAAAAGAGGGATTGCAGAGCCTGAAAAAAAGCCCGCGCAATGCTCCATGTCGAGCGTTGCGCGGGCTTTTTTGTGGGGAAAACAATCGGAACGCGGATTGGACGGATGCGGCGGATTTCCACAGATTTTTCGTGAAAGCAGCCCTCAATCCGTGTTGTCCGCGTTCCGATTGTTCTGCCAACAAAAAAGCCCCCCTCCGACTTTCGGAGAGAGGCCATCCCAAAAACCAATTGTTAAAGACATCTTCTCTTTGAGTCGGTTAGTCTTTTAACCGGTTAGTCCGCACATTGGCTATCAGACTAAAAGACTAACCGACTATCGGACTAACCCCTCAATATCTCTTCGATGGGTCGAGTTTGTTCATCTTGCGCTCGAAGCCGAACGCGAGGCTGAGTTCGTGCGACCCTGCATTGTACTGTTGGAAACGGGTGAAGCCCACGTCGTAGGAATAAATCAGCTGCACCTGCTTGTACTTGGTGCCGAGCAGGAACGAGGCCGCGCCGCCCGCGCTGGGCCGGAAGGTGAGGCCCGCGATGAGTTTGTCCTCCAAAAAGCGGCCTTGCACGTTGAAATCCACTTGATAGGGCACGTTGCGGACTTTGCGGAGCGCGAGCGAAGGAATCACTTTGAAGTTCTGGTCGGGCATGGCGAAAATATAGCCCATCTGAAAAATGTAGTACTGGAACAGCGCGCCATCCGTCGTTTCCTCCTCAACCGGGGCTTCGTCGAGCCGCGCCCGGATGGTGTTCGGGATGGCGAGGCTGATGAAGAAACGATTGTCGTACAGGCCGTGCACCCCGACCGAGGCATCAAATATTTTTTGGCCGTCGGTGGCATCTTCCAAAGCATCGTCGGAAACATCCACGAGCGGGTGGTTGAGCAGGCTGCTCGTGACGCTGCGGTTCAGGAATTCCGTGCTGAGGCCGAGGCCGATTTTCATTTGCTGGATTTGGAAGCGGAAAGCGTAGTTCAGCTGGAAGCGCATGGTGCTCATCGAACCCACTTTTTCGCTGTACAGGCCGCCGCCGAGCGAGAGTTTGTCGCTGAGCGGGCCGTTGTACATGAGCGTGTACGTCAGCGGTGTGCCGGGAAAGCCCGTCCAGTTGCGGCGGACGTTCATCACGAACTGGTGGTAGTTCTCGAAGCCCGTGTAGCCGGGGTTGACGAGGATGGGGAACAGGTGGTACTGCGAATAAATGGCCTGTTCTTGGGCTTGGCCAGCTGCCGCGAGGCTGAGGCCG
>JBKBIC010000114.1:0-16031 GCA_046299435.1 Saprospiraceae bacterium | reverse complement strand
CCTGACTTTGGTATTTGGCGTGTCGGTCAACTCGGCCAGTCGCTGGCTCGAAATCCCCGGTTTAGACATCAGTTTTCAGACTTCGGACTTCGCCAAAATCGCACTCATCATCTATGTCGCCCGCGAACTGACCCGGCACCAAGACTACATCCAGAGTTTTGATCAGGCTTTTTTGCCGATTATCGTGCCTGTGTTGTTGGTCTGTGGGCTTATCGCACCTGCCAATCTTTCTACGGCAGCAGTATTATTCGCCACTTGTATCGTATTGATGTTCATCGGGCGAGTTAGCATGAAATACATTCTGCTGCTTTTGATGCTCGGAATAGTCGTTTTTGCACTACTGATAGTGGTCGGGAAGTTTTTTACCGGCATGGTGCGTGTGGATACTTGGGTGTCGCGGGTGCAAGATTATATCCACAACCCCGACGGCGGCTATCAAGTGCAACAGGCCAAAATCGCCATTGCACGCGGCGGATGGATCGGCGAAGGACCGGGTAACAGTATCGCTCGTAATTTTTTGCCCTATTCTTATGCCGATTTTATCTACGCGATTATTTGCGAAGAATGGGGCCTTATTGGCGGCGGCGTGGTGATAGCATTGTTTGTGCTGTTGTTTTTCCGCTCGGTGGTGTTGGTGACAAAAAGCCCAAAAGCCTTCGGTACTTTTTTGAGCATTGGATTGAGTTTGAGCTTGACAGTTCAGGCATTGGCAAACATGGCCGTCTCGGTTCACCTCGTCCCGGTCACAGGTTTGACGCTACCGATGATTAGCATGGGCGGGACTTCGATGCTGTTCACGGCCATTTCGCTGGGAATGATTTTGTCGGTGAGCAAGTACGTTGAAAACATGGATGAAGCCTGATAATCAATCAATTAAAAATACAATGAGCAACTTCCTCGGTCTCCGCACCGCGATTTATCACACGCCTGATTTGGAGAAAGGCAAGGCATGGTACGCCCAAGCTTTTGGGGTGCAGCCGTATTTCGATATGCCGTTTTATGTCGGTTTCAATATCGGCGGATACGAACTTGGCCTTGTGCCGGACGGCGAACCCGGTGCGGGCGGACACACGGCCTACTGGGGCGTGGCCGATATTCAGGCGGCTTGGGAAAATTTGCTCGCCAACGGCGCGACTGCCAAAGAAGAGCCAAACGACGTGGGCGATGGCATCAAGGTCGGGTCGGTGCTTGACCCGTTCGGGAATGTGTTGGCGATAATTGAAAATCCGCATTTTGAATTGCCGAAGGATTGAATCGTGGTCGAGGTACAATAGAATTTAAGTTCCTAACCCACTGAATTACAGCAGAAAACATGGCAGATGAAACCCAACAATTGAGAATCATGATTACGGGTGGTGGCACAGGCGGCCACGTCTTCCCGGCCATCGCTATTGCCGATGCCGTCAAAAAACTGCGCCCCGATGCGGAGTTTCTGTTCGTCGGCGCGGAGGGCAAAATGGAGATGGAGCGCGTGCCAAAGGCGGGCTACCCAATCGTGGGGCTGCGCGTGGCGGGCTTTCAACGCGGGCTTTCGGTACAGGCCGTGTGGCGCAATTTGTCGTTCCCGTGGAAATTGCTGCGGAGTTCTTTGAAAGCGCACCGCATTGTAAATCAATTCAATCCGCACGTTGTGGTCGGTACGGGCGGGTATGCGAGCGGCCCGGTCATGCGGGCGGCGCAGGCCAAAGGCATCCCGACTTTGATGCAGGAACAAAACTCCTACGCGGGGGTCACGAACAAACTTTTGGCCGCGAAAGCCGACCGGATTTGTGTGGCTTACGACCACATGGATAGGTTTTTCCCGGAGGAAAAAATCGAATTCACGGGAAACCCGGTTCGGACGGACATCCTGAATTTAGACGGAAAGCGCGACGAGGCGATTCGGCACTTTGGACTCGACCCTGAAAAAAAGACAATCGTGCTGCTCGGCGGGAGCCTCGGTGCGCGGACGCTGAACCAAGCCATGCGCGACAACACGCAGTTTTTTCGTGAAAATGCGGACGTGCAATGCCTGTGGCAGTGCGGCAAGTTCTACATCGAGGAATATCAAAACTGCGAAACAGCGCAGTTGCCGAACGTGAAAATCACGGCTTTCCTCGACCGTATGGACTTGGCTTATGCAGTGGCGGATGCGGTGATTTCGCGGGCAGGAGCCTTGAGTATCAGTGAGTTGTGTTTAGTCGGCAAACCTGCGGTGCTCGTTCCGTCGCCGAACGTGGCCGAAGACCATCAAACCCAAAATGCGCTCGCATTGGTGGAAAAAGGCGCAGCGCGGCTCGTCCGCGATGCCGACGCTTCGGAGAAAATGTTGCCCGACGCGGAGTTGATTTTGCGGAACGATGCGCTGGCGTTTAGCCTCGGCGAAAGCATTCGACAACTGGGGAAACCCGGCGCGGCGGACGCAATCGCGCACCATGTGTTGGAACTGGCGGAGACATCGGACACTCCGACATTGGATATTGGAATTGATTTGCAAAGCCTGATAACAAAGGCTCCAAAATAATAATGAAAGAACTGCTCGAATACAAACTCTTCCAAATCGGCGAATACGGATTATCTGTTTATTCACTGGTTTTGGGTGTGCTGGTTTACGTCGGCGCACGGATTTTGCTCGCGTTTTTTCAGCGGTTTTTGAAGCGTGTGGCTGAGCGGCGCAGCATGGACAAGGGGCGGCAGCAATCTATTTTTTTGCTGTTCCGATATGTGATTTGGACGGCGGCGGCGGCGGTGATTTTGAGCATGGTTGGGTTCAATTTGACCTTGTTCGTGGTCAGTTCGTCGGCCTTGTTGGTGGGCGTGGGCTTGGGTTTGCAGCGGATTTTTTTGGATGTGGCTTCTGGCATTTTCCTGCTTTTTGAGGGGACGATTGAGGTGGGCGATATCCTCGAAGTGGACGGCGTGGTGGGTAAAGTGGTCGAAATTGGCCTCCGAACCTCGAAATTCCAGAACCACGACGGCTTGATGATGCTCGTGCCGAACAATAAGTTCATCAACGAAAAAGTGGTCACTTGGACGCACAATGCCTCGGATGCTCGGTTCAGCGTGCCGATGCGCGTGGCACAAACGTCGGATGTCGAATTGGTCAAAAACCTGATGCTGGCTTGCGCCGTCCAAAACCCAGACGTGCTGACCGAAGAACCCGGCCGGGAACCTGCGGTGCGGCTCACGGGGTTTGGCGAACAATCATTGAATTTTGATTTGCTTTTTTATAGTCGAAACATATTTGGGATAGAAAATACAAAGAGTGAATTGAGATTTTCCATGCTAGATAGTTTTCGGAAAAACAATATTGAACTGGGTTCGAAATGAATTTTACAGACATAAAACGCATCTATTTTCTCGGTATCGGCGGCATTGGGATGTCGGCACTGGCTCGGTATTTCCACAAGCACGGCGCAGATGTGCATGGTTACGACCGCACGGAAACCGACCTGACCCGCGCGCTTGCAGCCGAAGGGATGCACGTCCATTACGACGACAACCCGGCGCACATCCCCGCCGACGTGGATTTGTTCGTCTGGACACCGGCCTTGCCCAAAGACCACCGCGAATTGCTGGCCGCCCAAGCCTCTGGCAAACCGCTGAAAAAACGCGCCGAAGTGCTCGGCATCATCAGCCGCTCGCGGCGGTGCGTGGCCATCGGCGGCACGCACGGCAAAACCACGACCTCGACGCTGACGGCCCACCTCATGCGGGCTTGCGGCGTGGATGCGACGGCGTTCGTGGGCGGCATTTCGGGCAATTTGCAAAGCAATTTCATCGAAGGCGCGAGCGATTGGGTGGTGGTGGAGGCCGACGAATACGACCGCAGTTTCCTGCACCTCACGCCCGAAATCGCGGTCATAAACTCGATTGATGCCGACCATTTGGACATTTATGGCTCCGAAGCGGCGGTCGTGGAGAGTTACGCGGCCTTCGCCCGCAACCTGAAACCCGGCGGGACGCTGCTCATCAAACACAGCCTGAAACCCCTGAAAAGGGTCGCCAAAGAGTTGCAAGCCACTGGGCATCAAGTGTTTACGTTCGGTATCGAAGCAGGCGACGTGCAGGCCACGAACGTCCGCGTCGAAGACGGACAAATGGCCTTCGACCTACGGATGCCTTACCTCGAACTGCATGACCTGCGGCTGCCGTATCCCGGCAAACACAACGTGGAAAACGCGACGGTCGCCACCGCAGCCGCACTGCTGGCCGGGGCCGACCCACAGAAAATCCGGGCGGCATTGGCGGATTTCAAAGGGGTGAAACGCCGTTTTGAGTTCATCGTCCGGCGACCCGACGTGGTGTACATTGACGATTACGCGCACCATCCTGCGGAATTGGAGGCGACCATCGGCGCGGCGCGGATGCTGTTCCCCGACAAGAAATTGACGGGCATTTTTCAGCCGCACCTGTTCACGCGCACCCGCGATTTCGCCGACGGATTCGCTGCCGCGCTGGATAAATTGGATGAAGTGATTTTGCTCGACATCTATCCGGCCCGCGAACTGCCCATCGAAGGCGTGTCGTCGGCCATGCTCACCGGGCGGATGCAAAACCAGAACGTGACCCTGACCTCGAAATCCGAACTGCTCAACCTGCTGAAAACCAAAGACTTGGAAGTGTTGATGACAATGGGGGCAGGGGATGTGGATGGGTTGGTGGAGCCGATAAAAGATTTCTTGGAAACACGCTGAGCGCAAAAAATCTTTGATTTTTAGCCAAATCTGGGTGTCATTCTGAAAGGGTCTGCCAAGCATTTGACGGAAATCAAACGATAAACGATAACAAGTAACTCAATTTAAAATGGCGGCTTACCAATTTGGCTTAAACGTGATTCCACGAAAAGGAGTCCTTGAAAAATTCGGGTATGTGCCAGAACGGTTAGAAGTTGATTTCGAGGAAAGAAAAAATTATTACCACTTGAAAAAGGATGGTTTGCTCAAAAAAGAGGGTGAATTCAAGGACGCTTTAACCCAAGATTGGTGGAGTTCAACCGAATTGCAGCCGATTGAAATTATTCGCCAGATTGATAAAATAGTAGCGCGGCGAGATGAGCACAACAACTGTGTATTCTGGAAAACCTATCTTTTCTCAAAATTGGACAATGATGCGTTCATGTCAATCAATGCAGAAACGGGGAAGATTGAGGAGCTCCTTTTTCGGGCAGATTTGGGAGAGGAGAACCTGAAATTTTTAAAAGATATGGTTGGGCTTGCTAAAGAATACGATTGGCTATTGATGGATTTGAATGGAAATTTGGCAAACCCAGAAATTCAGGGAGTGTTCCGGTTGGCAAAAATTTCCAACGCTTTCAAGTTTGTTCAAAACCCGCTGGGCTTTTTGGCTGATTTGAATAATGAAGACATCCAGATTTAACAATTTTTCAAAAGTTGTCAAATCTCGCACCACCAGATTCTAATCTGAAAAATGAAAACCTGCATCATCATCGGCGGCGCGAACGGCTCTGGCAAGACAACCATCGCGCAGGAATGGATAGCGCAAGGCGGCTACCCATTCATCAACGCCGATGAAATCGAAAAGGATTTAGACAATCCCGGCAGAAGTTCAAGATGAAAACCCCTTTTCCAAATTCATTCAATTGGTCGAACATGGAAAATAGAATTTTAGACGCAGAAGCCTATCGGGAAGCGTTCGAGCGAGCCAAAATCGCCAAACGCGCCGTGCGAAAAGCCATCGAAGAAAACCGTCGCCTCGGCCTTCCGAATGTCTTTTACCGCAACGGACGGATGTACTGGGAATTGCCCGACGGAACCATCACCTACGAACGCACCGAAGAACCACTCATCACTAATCACTCATAACTCATCACTAAAAAAGTGTTTCGATTGCCCACACTTCGCGCCCCCCGATTGCGCTACGACCGCGTGGCGTGGGTGGTGTTTTTGCTCGTCACCGGGCTGCTCGTGCTTTCGGCGGTGAGCCGGAAAAAGGACAGTTTTGCGGAAAACCTGGAGGTGGAAGTGGTGCCGCTGGCCGATGGTGCGAAACTCATCACGGAAAAAGACGTGAAAAACGCCCTCGCCAAAGCCTTCGGCAACACGCTGGAAGGCACCCAAATCCGCGACCTCGAAGTGGAGCGCGTCGAACGCTCGCTCGAAGAAGACCCGTTCGTGCTGGATGCCAATGCGTTCGTGGATGCCCAAACGGTGCTGCACGTCCGCATCCAACAACGCGAGCCGTTGCTGCGGGTACTGGACAACAGCGGCGGCAATTATTACCTCGACAAAAACGGCGCGAAGATGCCGGCCTCGAAAAATTACGCGGCGCGTGTCATTGTCGCTACGGGCAACATCCCGCCGTACACGCCTGATTTTCAGGAGAAAAAGAAACACAAACTGAAAGACCTATATGCCCTGACCAACCGCCTGCTGGCCGATGAGTTTCTGGCGAATTTCATCCAGCAAATCCACGTCAACTCGGCGGGCGACATCCTGATGGTGCCGCTGGTGGGCGACCAAAAAATTATCCTCGGCACGATGAGCAACCTCGAATCGAAGTTGCGGCGGCTGAAGATTTTTTACCGGGAAGGAATGCCCTACGCAGGTTGGCAGAAGTACGAGACGATTAATTTGAAATTCAACGGACAAGTGGTGTGCAAGAAGTGAGGCATAAACTGAATAACAATGGGAACGCGGATTGGGCAGATTGGACGGATTTACACGGATTTTTTATTTTTGGAACCCAATCAACTATTATACTATGTTGAAACACAGAGAATTGACTGACCAAATCCTCAATGCTTTCTATGATGTCTATAACGAACTTGGTTATGGATTTCTTGAAAAGGTTTATCAGAACGCACTGTATTTTGAGTTGAAAGAAAGAGGGGTCAAAGTAGAACCGCAACGACGCACTGCAGTATTTTACAAAGGCAGAGAAGTGGGCGAATATTTCACGGATTTGATTGTCAATGACTTGGTGATACTTGAACTGAAAGCAGCGGAATGTATCGTGGAGGCGCATGAAATCCAATTGCAGAATTATCTGAAGGCCAGCAACATTGAAGTTGGGTTTGTCCTCAACTTTGGAAAAGAGCCGGAATTCAGCCGGAAAATTTTTTCAAACGACAAAAAGAACCTCAAAAAATAAAAAATCCGTGTAAGTCCACCCCATCTGCCCAATCCGCGTTCCCATTGAATCACACACAAAGATCACCAAATCATTGACACTTCGCCCGCCCCGAAAAACCGAACGAAAGCATTTGTGAACACAGGCCAACATTTTGTGGAAAATCGTCAACTGTGGCACGGTTTTTTCGCCCGCTTACCGCAAATTGTTTCAGGAAAGCCTGTGGATAACTCATGTCAAACAAATTTTTTTCAAAACATACTTTTGCCATCGGAAGAGAGTATGCATCCGGTTGGCAGACAAGCAAAACAGGCATACAGAAAACTCTTAACCAACGCTTAATCAACAAATGAGTACAGAATTGGCACCTCAACCCCCCGAAGTAGTGGTCGCCCTCGACATCGGCACCACGAAGGTCTGCGCCCTCGCAGGCCGCCGCAACGAGCATGGGAAACTCGAAATCCTCGGTGTCGGCAAGGTGGACAGCGTCGGCGTGCTGCGCGGCGTGGTCTCCAACATTGAAAAAACCGTCGGGGCCATCCGCGAGGCGGTGGACATCTGCGAGCGGCAGGCCCGGATGAAATTCCGCGTCGTCCACGTCGGCATCGCGGGGCAGCACATCAAAAGCCTGCAACACCGGGGCATCCTCACCCGCGACAGCGACCACATCGAAATCGCCCAGCGCGACATTGACCGGCTGGTCAACGATATGTTCAAACTCGTGCTGCCGCCGGGCGACAAAATCATCCACGTCATCCCGCAGGAGTTCACGGTGGACAACGAGCAGGGCATCGCCGACCCCATCGGGATGTGCGGTATCCGGTTGGAGGCCAATTTCCACATCATCACAGGCCAAATCACGGCGGTCAACAACATTTATCGTTGCGTCGAAAAGGCCGGGCTGAAAGTCGCCGACCTCACCCTCGAACCCATCGCCTCGGCAGCCGCCGTGCTTTCCGAAGAGGAAAAAGAGGCCGGCGTGGCACTCGTGGACATGGGCGGCGGCACGACCGACATCACCATTTTCCACGACGGCATCATCCGCCACACGGCGGTCATCCCGTTCGGCGGCAACGTCATCACAGCGGACATCAAAGAAGGGTGCACCGTCATGCAGCCACAGGCCGAAAAATTGAAAACGACGTTCGGTTCCGCGCTCGCCGAAGAGGTGTTCGACAACCGAATCATCACCATCCCCGGCCTCAAAGGCCGCGACCACAAGGAAATCAGCGAGAAAAACCTCGCCCGCATCATCCAAGCCCGCGTCGAGGAAATCCTCGATTATGTGCTTTGGGAAATCCGGCGCAGCGGCTACGAGCGCAAGCTCATCGGCGGCATCGTGCTCACGGGCGGCGGCGCGTTGATGCAGCACATCGAGAAATTGGTCGAGTTCCACACGGGCATGACCTGCCGCGTCGGCATCCCGGTCGAGCACTTGGGGCACGGCTACCGCGAGTCCATTGCCAGCCCGATTTTCTCGACGGCCATCGGCTTGATGCTCAAAGGTTTGCAAGACGTGGAGGCTGGCAAAATCACCCTGCCCGCTGCCGAACCCGAACCGCAAAAAGTGGTCGAGGCCGCGCCGAAGGAACCCGCCAACGCGGGCGAAGAAAAGCCGCAATCGTGGCTCGAAAACATCTTCGTGAAAACGAAAGAGTGGTTCGAGGCGGAGCCGGATTATGATTTGAACAGAAAATAACTGATTTGAGCAATGAAACTTTGGGCACTCCTTTCAATCGGCCTTGCCTTGATTTTGATGGGGAACGATATGTCTCAAGGCTACAAATTGGACAGCGAAAACCCCGACTCTCATCCGGTTTGCGGCACGAACTCTGCCACAGGAATGATTTTCATTGGAATTGGGGCAATCATCTGCGTTTCGATTTTGATTTCAAAAATCGTGAAATGGCAGGAAAGAATGTTCCAAAGAAACACACCATCGAAGTAAAATGAACTCAAAACCGCTCTTTGCTTTTTTGGCCGGGATGTTTCTCGTGTTCATCGGCTACTCGCTGGGCAGCCGGGGGAACGCAACCGCACCGACCTCCGGTGTGGTGGCCCAAAGCACCGAAGCAGAGCGCAAAATGTTGGACATCAGCCGAATCGCCAGCCCAGCGGCGACTGTTTTGGGCGGCATTTTGATAGCGGGCAGCCTGTTTGTCACCTTCAAAAAAGGGCGGCAAGGCGGGCGGTACGGGGAGTAGTCGGCTAGTCAAACCGATTACCTGACTGACCGACCAAGAAAAAACACTACATCATTAACCATCCAAATGTGAAAAGTATGCTTTTCGATTTACCAAAGGATGAACCCTCCATCATCAAAATAATCGGCGTTGGCGGCGGCGGCTCCAATGCTGTGACCCACATGTTCAAACAAGGCATCGTGGGCGTGGACTACGCCATCTGCAACACCGACGCACAGGCCATGAACCTATCGCCCGTGCCCGTCCGCATCCAACTCGGCTACGGCCTCACCGAAGGCCGGGGCGCAGGCTCCAAGCCCGACGTGGGCAAACGCGCCTGCATCGAGAGCATCGAGGAAATCAAGCGTTTCCTCGAAAACGGGACGAAAATGGTGTTCATCACCGCAGGCATGGGCGGCGGCACAGGTACTGGCGCGGCACCCATCATCGCCAAAACCGCCCAAGAATTGGGCATCCTGACCGTCGGCATCGTCACGCTGCCGTTCACGTTCGAGGGCCGCACCCGCGTCTCGAACGGGTACGAAGGTTTGGAAGAGCTGCGGAAAAACGTGGACTGTCTGGTAGTTGTGTCGAACGACAAGCTGCGCACGATTCACGGCAACCTCAGCATCTCGCAAGCGTTTTCAAACGCCGACAACATCCTTTGCACCGCCGCAAAAGGCATCGCCGAAATCATCACCGTGCCCGGCTACGTCAACGTGGACTTCGAGGACGTGAACACCACGATGCGTGCCAGCGGCGTGGCCATCATGGGCACTGCGACCGCCGAGGGCGAACACCGCGCCACGCAAGCCGTGGACGAGGCCCTGAACTCGCCGCTGCTCGAAGACAACAACATTTTCGGTGCGAAGAACATCCTCGTCAACATCACCTCCGGCCACCGCGAGGCCACGATGGACGAGATTTTCCAAATCACCGAGTTCGTGCAAAAAGAGGCCGGCGCGTCCGCGAACCTCATCTGGGGCAACTGCTACGACGAGCGGCTGGGCGAAAAAATCGCCGTGACCATCATCGCTACCGGCTTCGAGCAGACCGAAAAGCGCGCCCCCATCCCCGGCCTGCGCCCGGAGGCCAAACGCCCGGAGCGCGAGGTCGTGCATTTGGAGGACGACGTAAAAAAGCCCCTGCCTTCTCTTTCGGATATTACGGCTGAACGCGCCTATGTCCCGGTGGAAGAGAAGGCCGCCAACGCACTCGAATTCGAGTTCGACATCCGGGATTCGCTCGACAAGTACCGCAAAACCGGGCTTTCCGCGCCCAGTGAGCCGTTCGTCACCAAAGAGCAGCGCGAACGCGAGGAGGCCGAACGCCGCCGCCGCGTGGAAGAGGCACTCCGCCGCAAGGAGGAGGCCCGCAACCGCCAGCTGAACGTGGTGAAACTCTCGTCGCCGCAAACCGTGATTGACCTCGAAAGCCAGCCCGCGTACCTGCGCCGCAACATCCGCCTCGACAATGTGCCGGATTCGCAGGAATCGGCCATGTCGGCTTGGACCATCAACTTGGAGGAAGAGCCTGAAATCCGCACCAGCGGCAACGCCTTCCTGCACGGCAGCGTGGATTGAGAGCGGGTGAGACGGTGAGAGGTGTGAGACGGTGAGGCCCCCTCACCCATCTCACTTCTCACCCTCTCACCGTCTCACCGTCTCACCGTCTCACCGTCTCACCGTCTCACCGTCTCACACCTCTGGACAATTCTGACTCATTCAAATAGAAAAGCGGCCCAGCGAAACGACGCAGGGGCCGCTTTTTCATTTTACCTTTGGCAGCCAACATCGCCCGTTTTTGTGCGAAATGGGCGTTTTTGCTCAAAAAAACAGGAAAATCATGGTTCACGAAGCACCAATGCCGACCGCCCAAAGGCCGACCCGACGGCCCGCCGCCCGCATCCCGCGCAACATGACGCTGGAACGCTTCCGCCGCTGGAAACCCGAAGACGGCTGGAAATACGAATGGGTCAACGGTCAAATCGAAAAAAGCGAACGCTCCATGACACACGAACAAACCTACATCGCCCGGAACCTCATGCGGCGTTTCGCCCAAACCCAAGCCTACCGCGACGGCGCGGAAATGATGACCGAAATTGACACGACCATGCTGCAAGGCAACGTCCGGCGACCGGATGTGGCCGTATTGACCAGCCGACAATTGCAGGGCGGCAAAATGGGTTTCCCGTTCACGCCCGCATTTGCGGTGGAAATCATCTCCGAGACCGACAACATCAACAAAGTCCGCCAAAAGCTCCGCGAATATTTCCAATCGGGCGTGCAGGTCGTTTGGCACATCTTCCCCGAAACCCAAACGGTGGACGTGTACACAAGCCCGCTCTCCGTCCAGATTTGCGAGGGCGCACAGGTTTGTTCCGCCGCGCCCGCCATCCCCGATTTCCAGATGACGGCGGACGAGGTTTTTGCCTGACCCAACCCCCCGTTTTCAACCGACCACGCCCACTTTTTGCCGGAAAATGCTCGCCGAAGCCAAGCACACCATCCTCTACATTGACGACGAACCGGACAACATCACCGCGTTCAAGGCCATTTTCCGCAGGTTTTACACCGTTTTTTCGGCCACCAGCGGCGAGGCCGCGCTCGCGTGGCTCCGCGAAAACCCCGTTGACCTCATCGTCAGCGACCAACGGATGCCGCACATGACAGGCGTGGAGTTCTTCGAGCGCGTCCGCGACGAATTCCCCGACCCCGTCCGCATCATCCTCACGGGTTACTCCGACGTGGCAACCATCGTGGATGCCATCAACAAAGGCAAGGTGTACCACTACATCACCAAGCCATGGAAAATGGAGGAGATGAAAATCATCCTCGACAACGCCCTCGAATCTTATGCCCTGAAAATCAAGGCCAACCGCCTCGAAACCGAGCGCAACGCCCTGCTCCTGCAAGCCGCCCAACAGGAGGCCGCCGCCGCCCGCAGCCGGTTCGAGGTGCTGCAAACGCAGGTCAACCCGCATTTTTTGTTCAATTGCATGAACGTCCTGAACTCGCTCATCGGCTCCGACCCGGCGCGGGCGCAGGAGTTCACGACCCAATTTTGCAAGGTTTATCGCCGTGTGTTGGAGCAGGAAGCCGCCCAGCTCATCCCGCTCCGGCAGGAATTGGAGTTTCTCGAAAGCTATGTTTTCCTGCAAAAAATGCGCTTCGAGGGGGCTTTGCACATCCAAATCGAAGTGCCAGATGAGCGGGCAAGCCAAGTTTTGGTGCCGCCGTTCGCCCTTCAACTGCTCGTCGAAAACGCCATCAAACACAACATCGCAGCCGAAAGCCTGCCCCTGACCGTGCGCGTGGAGCTCGCCGCAGACGGGTTTTTGCTCGTCCGAAACCGCCTGCAACCGCGCAACTCACCCGCCGCAGGCACGGGCATCGGCTTGAAAAACCTGACCGAACGTTACCTGTTGCTCACTGGCGAAACGCCCACTTTCGGCCCTGAAAACGGCGAATTTGTGGCGCGGCTGCCTGTCGTCCAGCAATCGCAACTTGTCAATCCTGAATCCAAAATCGCATGACCGTCCTCATCGTCGAAGACGAAAAACACGCCCGCGAGCACCTCGAAAAAATCCTGCTCGACATCGAGCCTTTGCTGCGCGTCGCCGCCAAACTCGACACCGTGCAGGCCACCGTCGCGTGGCTCCGCAGCAACCCCGCGCCCGACCTGATTTTCCTCGACATTCATTTGGCCGACGACCTGAGCTTCAGGATTTTCGAACAAATCGAGGTGCGCGTGCCCGTCATTTTTACGACAGCCTACGACCAGTACGCGCTCCAAGCCTTCAAAGTCAACAGCGTGGATTACCTCCTGAAACCCATCGCCAAAACCGACCTCGCGGCCAGTTTGAAAAAGTACCACGATACCCGCCCGACGGCACAAGCTATTGATTTTCAAAAACTTCTGGAAAGCATGGCCCCGCCGGCAAAGGCGTACCGCGAGCGGTTCATGGTCAGCCGAGGCGAGCATATTTTGAGTGTGCCGACGGGCGACGTGGCGTGGTTCGAGGGCGAAGACCGCTACGTTTACCTCATGCGGAAGGACGGCAAACGCTACATGATTGACGACAAGCTCGCCGACCTCGAACACCTGCTGCCGCCCCGCGAATTTTACCGCCTGAACCGCAGCTTCATCGCCCGCTTCGATGCCATCCGCGACATTTTGAACCTCTCGAAAAGCCGCGTCAAGGTCACGCTCGACCCACCGACGAGCCGCGAAGTGGTGGTCTCGTCCGAAAAAACAGCGGATTTCAAGGCTTGGCTGAACCAGTGAGCGGGCCTGCTCGCCTCCGAACGGATTGCCCAACCCGGTCAAAAACGCCCGCTTTCGGCGCACTTGTCGGTTTGCCACCGGGCAGGCCGGGTGCCGATTTACCTTCGCCCGAAAATTTTTGAAAACTTTACCAAACATGAAAAAATCAGTCTTTCTGGCAGCTTGTCTGGTGGGCGCGGGTGCGTTGGCCGGGCAGGATTTGCCGACCGAAATCAACGGTTACAAGTTCACATTGGTCAAATCCGCGACGGCCACGCCCGTTCAAAACCAGTTCAAAAGCGGCACTTGCTGGGTCTATTCGACCAATTCTTTCCTCGAAAGCGAGTTGAAACGCTTGAACAAAGGCACGTTCGACCTTTCAGAGATGTACGTCGTGCGGGCGGGCTACCTCGAACGCGCCGAAAATTATGTGCGTCGGCAGGGCATCTCGGCCATCGGGCAAGGCGCGGAAAACCACGATGTGTGGAACATCGTGCGCGAGTACGGCATCGTGCCGCAGTCCGTGTGGTCGGGCTTCCCGGAGGGACAGGACAAGCCGAGCCACTCGGAACTGGAGGCCGTGCAAAAAGCCGTGCTCGAAACTTTGGTCAAAACACCCGACGGCGGCAAGGTCTCGCCCCATTGGAAAAAGGCTTACACCGGGCTGATTGACCCGTATTTCGGCGGCACGCCGCCCGAAAAATTCACGGTCGGCGGCAAGGAGTACACCCCGAAAACGTACTTCGAGAGCCTCGGCCTGAACCCGGACAACTATGTGGCCCTCACTTCGTACACGCACCAGCCGTTCTGGAAGCCGTTCGTGCTGGAAGTGTCGGACAACTGGTCGAACGGCGAGTTTTACAATGTGCCGCTGGATGACTTCATCAAGATTTCGGAGAACGCCATCGAGAAAGGTTACACCGTGCTTTGGGCCAGCGACGTGAGCGAAAAGTATTTTTCGGCAAAAGAGGGGCTGGCCGTCTATCCCGAAAAAGCGTGGGCCGATATGAGCAAAGGCGAGCAGGATTCGGTCTGGCTCGCGCCGGTCAAGGAAAAAATCGTCAGCCCGGAAGACCGCCAAAAGGCGTTTGACGAACTGACGACCACCGACGACCACGGGATGCACATCACGGGCATCATGAAAGACCAAAACGGCACGAAATACTACATCGTGAAAAACTCGTGGGGCACCGACGTGAACAAAAAAACGGGCGGCTACCTGTATGTGTCGCAGCCTTACTTCCGGTACAAAACGATGAGCATGGCCGTCCACAAAGACGCGCTCCCGATGGACATCCGCAAAAAACTGGGGCTGTGAGTTGGCTGGTTGATTACCTGACCGGTCGCCAGAGATGAAAAAGCCGTTTCACGATGATTCGTGAAACGGCTTTTTTATTCTAACTCATTGGTTATCAGTTGCCTAATCAACGCACCAGCAACACGTCACCGGAGAGTTTCTCGGATTTGCCGAGGATGGAAATCACTTCGGCTTCCCAGATGTAGATGCCGCCGGGGGCGTTTTTGCCGTCGGGCAATTGGCCGCGCCAAGCGTGTTGCGCGTCGTTCACGCCGGGGTTTTTGACGGAATACACGAGGCTGCCCCAGCGGTCGAACACTTGCAAACGCCGGATTTCGGTGGTTGCGGTGGGCTTGACAAACAGGGTAAAATAGTCGTTGCCCGTGCTGCTGCCCGGCGCGAAAGCCGTCGGCGCGAAGAAGGGAAGCGAGTTGTCCACGCGCACGGTCACGGCATCCACCAAGCGGCAACCGATTTCGGTGATGATTTCGAGTTGGTAGGTGGTCGTGCGGGCAGGTCGCGCGTCGGGGTTGAGCGAGGCTGGGTCGCTCAGGCCTTCGCTCGGAGTCCAAGTGAAGGATGCCGGGCTGAGGTAGTTTGTCTTGGGTTGGAGCGTCAGGTTGTCGCCCAGCGCGAGGTTGACGATGCTGTCGGGGAATTCGAGGGTGTACGGCTCTGGCTCGGCGAAGGTGATGAGCGTGTCGAACTCGCAACCGAGCGCGTCCACCACGCTGACCAAGTATTCGCCCGGCGGCAGCGCGTCGAATTCGCCGGGGGCGGTTTTGGCGTTGTTTCCGCCGATGGAAAACTGTGCGGGACCTTGCGCGCCCGTCAGGTTTTCAATGGAAATAACCCCGTCGTTGACTTGGTAGCACAGCGGCGCGGCGGCGAAAATCGTGGGCACGAGCGGTGCAGGCTCGATGAGCGTGATATTGGCCGTGCCTGTGCAGCCCAGTTGGTCGGTGACGGTCACGGCATAAAAGCCGGGCGCGAGGTTATCGGCAGTTTGGCCGGAAAGTGCGGTGTCGTTCCATTCGTAATTGAATGGTTGGATGCCAGAGGAGAGCGTGGCGATGAGCGTGCCGTCGTTTTTGCCGTAGCAAGAAATTGCCAGCCCGAAGTCAAAAGTCAAGCGCAGCAACTTAACATCCACCAAGTCCACCGCGAATTTAAAATCGGCTGGCAGGCCCGCAAATCGGCAATCGTAGCCGGGG
>JBKBIC010000113.1:4212-16074 GCA_046299435.1 Saprospiraceae bacterium | reverse complement strand
GGGAAAAGTTGAAAGTGTGGTACTTCAACTTTTCCCCTTTTCAACCCTTCAACCGCTCCATTACCTCATTGACAAGGTCTTCGATTTCCTTGGCTGCCTTTTTGTCGCGCAGTTCGGTCACGCCCTGCCCGGTCAAATTGGCCTCCTGATAGACGGCCCGGTGGGCCAAAATGGTGTCGAACAGCCGCACTTCCAGCTTGCGGATGGCTTCCATGACGGCGCGATTGACGATGACCTTGCTGTCGTATTCGTTCAGCACCACACCGAGTTCGAGCGTGTAGTCGCGTTTTTCCACGAGTGCCCGCACGTCGTCGAAGCGGGTGAGGAATTTTTCCAGCGCGCCGTAGTCGTTGCCGCTGGGCCGGGCCGGCACGATGACAAGGTCGGCGACCATCATGATTTTGGTGGCTACTTCGCTCAGGGCTGGCGAACCGTCCACCATGACGTATTCGTGTTCTTTGGAGAGGCGCACGATTTCCTTTGCCAGTTTTTCCTCGCGGACGAGGAACACGGGCACGAGCGGTTCGATGCCCCGTCGCTCGCGGCGTTCGGCCCATTCGGCGGTGCTTTTTTGCTCGTTGTCGGTGTCCACGATGCACACCTTTTTGCCCTGCTGGGCGAAGCGCACGGCGAGGTTCTGCGAGATGGTGCTCTTCCCTACCCCGCCCTTCAAGTTGGCGACTGCGATGATTGGCATTGGTTGGCTGTTGATTCGGTGATGTGTTGATTTGAGGCTGCCCAATGAAGCAAACAGGGCGGGGCAAAAGTAGCCTGTCTTGTTTGAAATCCGCATTTCAGCAAACCATAATTTGCGGAAAAACTGAACCGCGCAATTCATCAAATTTTGAAAACAGTATTTACTGAAATGCTGATTTTAAAATTTACTGAATTCCGCAAACGCACAAATCAAACTTTGCTGAAATGCGGAAGAATGCCCCGTCGCGCCTCGGATTTTTTCAGCATTTGCTGAACTACTGAACTGCTGTTTTCAGAAAATCAGCACCGTAAAAACGGGCTGGTGACGGCCGACTGGCCGACACCGAACTCTTCCGCGCTCGCGCAGACGCGCCTCATCCCGACGCTCCGGCATTTTCTCGAAAAAATTTGAGCATGGGTCGGACTGAAATGGCGGCGGCGGAAAATCGAAATAAAGTGCGTGATTTGGTCGGCGGATTTACAGCAAGGGCAGGGTAGGGCAGGGGCGAAAGCCGCTATTTTCGACCAAAACCATAGGGCAGAGCAACCCACCACATACGCCTGTCGTAACATTGCCTACCAGTTTCCGACAAGATGAAAAAATCCACACTCGCCGCCGCGCTGTTTTGGCTGTTCGCGCAGGTACTGTTTGCCCAGCCGCAGCCTTGCGGCCCGACCCCGGCCATGACCCCGTTCTGCGACCAAGCCTGCATCATCTGCGACATCAACGGTTTCACGGGCATCAACAACAACCCCACGCCGGGCGAGGCTCCGCCGGGCTTTTGCACCAGCACGGCGCACCACATGCAATGGATTGGGTTCATCGCCGGCAGTACCAACCTGACGCTCAACGTCAAGGTGTTCGACTGCCAAAGCTCGCAGGGCTACGGCCTCGAAGTCGGCATTTACAAAAGCATTGACTGCGAGAATTTCCAGCTTGTCTCCAATTGCGACGGCGACATCGCCGAGGGCGAGACGGGCGTGTTCACGAACACCGTGCCGCTGACCATCGGTCAACACTACTATTTCGTGATGGACGGCAACCGCGACGACGTGTGCAAATACACCATCACCGTCGTCAGCGGCACCACCGAGGTCGGCAAATTGCCCGCCAGCGGCATCCTCGACGGCGACCTCACGGTGTGCCCCGACCGACCGCAGACCTACACCGTCAGCCCGCCGAACGGCGCGGCGTGGTTCTCGTGGCGGCTCGACGGGCAGGTGATTGACGCGGGCGTGGACACTTCGACGACCATCACTTGGGCCACGCCCGGCCTGCACGAGCTGTGCGTCACCTCCTCCAACGTCTGCGACACGGCTCCGCCCACTTGCCGCATGATTGAGGTGCGGCCCGTGCCCGTGACGAACATCGCCGCCAAAATCTGCCCCGGCAACTGCTGGGAGGGCGCGGACACCGTGATTTGCGACCCCGGCATTTACCAACGGCACTTTTTCGGGCAGGAAAACTGCGACAGCATCGTCCAGATTTTGATTGAAAGATACCCCGCCCACGTCACCAACCTCGACCTGAAAATCTGCGCGGGCGACACTGTTCGCATTGGAAATCAAGCATTTACGGCCGCTGGGCAGTACCAAGTCATCATGCCCGACCAGCACGGCTGCGATTCGACGGTCAATGCCAAAATCGAGTTTTTGCCCACTTCGCAGACCAGCCTTGATCTGATGATTTGCCGGGGCGACACGATCCGCGTGGGCAATGCGCCGTTTTTCGAGAGCGGCCAATTCCGCGAAATCTTGGACAACCAGTTCGGTTGCGACTCGACGGTTGACCTCGCGCTGACGGTCATCGTCTGTGAAATCCGAGGGAAAATCACGCCCGAACCCGTCGCCTGCAACGGCCAACCGACGGGCGACATCCGCTTTTTTGTCAACGACGGCACGCCGCCGTTCAATTATGTGTGGGAACGCATCGGTCAGCCCGCGCCCAAAGGGTCGGGCAGCGTCGGCAATTTGTACGACGAAGTGCTCGTGCCGAACCTGCCGAAAGGCACCTATTTCGTCACCGTCACCGACAACTTTGGGCACACGCTCATCCTCTTTGGCGACGTGACGGAACCCGAACCGCTGACGGCCAATTTTGCAAAATCCAATTTCAACGGCTACCAAATCTCCTGCGCGGGCGGCTCCGACGGCCAACTCGGCATCATGGCCGCAGGTGGCAAAAAACCGTACCGATACCAGTGGTCAACCGGCGCGACG
The DNA here is from genome assembly GCA_046299435.1 of Saprospiraceae bacterium. Classification (GTDB taxonomy): domain Bacteria; phylum Bacteroidota; class Bacteroidia; order Chitinophagales; family Saprospiraceae; genus M3007. The sequence continues at coordinate 13,158 of JBKBIC010000113.1, read as the reverse complement.
ACGACCCAAATCAGCGGCCTCCCGGCGGGCATCTACACCTGCACTGTGACCGACGCGAACGACTGTTTTGAAATTTATACCGACACTTTGCTCGCGCCGCCGCCCCTCGTGCTGGCCGCCGAATTCACCGACCCCGATTGCTCGGCCTTCAACTCCGGCGCGGCGCGGGTGACGGACGCGAGCGGGGGCGTGCCGCCGTATTTATATGATCTTTCGGGCAATGGTTTCGGCGGCGACACCGCGTTCGATAGCCTGTATTTCGGCCTGCAAACAATCACCCTCCGCGACGCGAACGGCTGCGAAACCGACACCGCCCGCCTGCTGCCCATGCCGAACATCCCAGACATTTACCTCAGCCCGGATGCGACCGTCGAACTGGCCGAAAGCACCCAAATCCGCCTCATCTCCAACGTGCCGCTGGCGACCGTCATCTGGTCGCCGACCAACGGCCTGAGCTGCGCCGACTGCCCGGAGCCGAGCGCAATGCCTTATCAGACAACGACTTACACCGTGCAAGTGGTGTCGGCTGTCAACGGCTGCCGCGATTCGGCGGAAGTGACCATCCGGGTTTTGGACAAACGCGACGTGTTCGTGCCCAATGTTTTCAGCCCGACGGGCGACGGCGTGAACGAGTTTTTCACGGTGTTCGGCGGGCCGGAAGTGCGGCAAATCGCCTCGCTCGAAATCTGGTCGCGCTGGGGCGAGCTGGTTTTCCGGCAGGAAAATTTCGCGCCGAACCTCGAAAACTTGGGCTGGGACGGCTCGTTTCGCGGCAAACGCGCCCTTCCGGGCGTGTACTTCTGGCGCACCAAACTGGAATTCGTGGACGGGCTGACGACCGAAATGCATGGCAACGTCACGCTCGTGCGGTAGGGTAGGGGCCTGAAAATCAGGCCAATGCATGACCCAAATCACCCGATTTTGACTCGCTGGGGCGGAGTTTTGCCCGAAAAATCGGGACATGGAATCCGCTGCGCTGCCCAAGCCTTTCGCCCTTTATGTGTTGCTTTTGCTGCTGCTGTTCCTCGGCGTGGGCGGCATTTATGGCGGTTTTCACCTGACCGACGACCCGACGGGCCATTCGCTTGGGATGCCCGCAGGCTCGCTGGCACATTCGCCGTTCCGGGATTACATGGTTCCCGGCCTCATTTTGCTCGTTTTCAATGGCATTTTCCCGTTTTTGGTCGCCTACGCGCTGGTGTACCAGCCCGATTGGCGGTGGGCGGAGGCCCTCAATATTTACCGAAATCGGCACTGGGCGTGGACGTTCTCGCTGTACTGCGGCCTGAGCCTGTGCATCTGGATAAACGTGCAGCTGCTGATGGTCGCCGACCGCGCGCCAATCCAACCGATTTATGGGCTGTACGGCTTGCTCATTGTCATTTTCACGATGATGCCGAAAGTCATGCGCCATTTTGAAAAACCGGGCAAGGCTTGATACATCTCCTCTCTTTTCCCATGCGATACTTTTTTGCTTTCGTCTTGCTTGTGCATGGCCTCATCCACTTCATGGGCCTTGCCAAAGCGTTCGGCTATGCCGAAATCAACAACCTGACGCAGCCCATTTCGCGGCCAGCGGGCGCGGCGTGGCTGCTGGCGGCCCTGCTGTTCGTCGTCGGCACGGGGCTTTTTCTGTGGCGAAAAGATGCTTGGTGGATGGTCGTGGCCCCGGCGGTAGTCGTCTCGCAAATCCTGATTTTCATGAGCTGGCGCGATGCCAAATTTGGGACAGTGGCGAACCTCATCGCGCTCGCGGCGGTCGTCTTGGCCATTGCCGCGTGGCAATTTGATGGCATGGTGCGGCGCGAGATGTCGGCTTTTTTGCCCGAAAAAACGGCCGCTGCGCCCAAAATCGTCACGCCCGAAATGCTCGCCGGGCTGCCGCCAGTGGTGCGGCGTTGGCTCGAAACATCCAACATCGTCGGCAAACCGATGGCCCGCAACGTGCGGCTACGGCAGCGCGGCGAAATGATGACCAAGCCCGGCGGCCAGTGGATGCCGTTCGAGGCCGAGCAATATTGCACGGTGGAAAAGCCCGGTTTTCTGTGGCGCACCGAGATGCAGGCCGCGCCGTTCGTGCCCATCGTCGGGCGCGACAAATTCGAGGACGGGCGCGGGCACATGCTCATCAAACTGCTCTCGCTGGTGCCGATTGCCGACGCAAAAGGGCCGGAAATTGACCAAGGCTCCGCGCTCCGCAACCTCGGCGAAATCTGCTGGTTCCCGTCCGCCGCCCTGCGCGACTACATCGTGTGGGAGCCGCTGGATTCGCTTTCGGCCAAAGCCACGATGACCGTCGGCGGCAAAGCCGTGTCGGGCATTTTCAGGTTCAATGAGGCAGGCGATTTGGCCAGTTTCGAGGCCAAACGATATTACGACCGCAAAGAGGGCGCGACGCTCGAAGACTGGTTCATTGCGTCCACTGCGTGGCGCGATTTCGGCGGCATCCGCGTCCCGTACAAACACGAGGTGACTTGGCGGCTGAAAACGGGCGATTTCACTTGGCTGAAGCTAGAGGTTGAAGAGTTGAAGGAGTTGAAAAGTTGAATGGGTGAGTTTGCCAACCCATTCAACTTTTCACCCCTTCCTCTATTCAACTCTTCGAAGCCACGCCGGGGATGGGCTGCTCCGGGAATTTTTTGAAAATGGCCTGCACGGCCTGTTCGATGCGGGTTTCGGCGGCTTCGGGCGTGAGGTTTTCAAGCCCGCCGATGGCCGCGCCGCGCCAGACTTGATTGCCCGTCGCTGCGTCAATGAAATCAAGGATGAGCGTGCCTTCCTGATAGTTCACCGGATGGACGCGGTGGCATTGGGCGTGGCGGTTGTTCGCATCCTCGTCGCACCACCAATCGCGCACATACAGCACCTCGTTTTTCACCACCACATGGTAGTGGAGCACCAAATCGGGCTTTTCGGTGCAAGGTTTGAAGCCGTAGCGGCTCATCTGGCCCTCCACCGAGGCGCGGATTTTTGCCTCACTTTTGCTGGTCAGCCACGCCGGACGGTCGGCCCCGACGTGCATATTTGTCATGTCGAGCCAACCGAAAGTGCGGTACCGGTACAGGTTCACGCCCGGTTCTTCTTCGGCGTAAACTTTTGCAAAAGGAGAGCAGCTGCCAGCCAGCAGTGCGAGTACGAAAAGCGCGGACAGTGCGAAAACAGGGTGTTTCATTGCCGTTTGGATTTTTTTCGGCAAAGTTTGAGGCCCGCCAAACGCGGCGGCATGACGGGCCTCAACGGGAGACGTGATTTTGGTAAATGTCTCAGAACCTGTTTGAGTTAATTTTTTGGCGGCTTTGAGGGCTATTTCTATGCTGACTTTGCCTGTTTTTTGGAATGAATCGCCCGCATTCACCCCAAAAAACGAGTCGCGTCAGCCCGAAAATATCCTCTCAAATCCACTCAAAAAACTAACCCAAACAGGTTCTCAGAATCTGACAATCATCGAAGCAATCACCCGCGTTTCGTCTTTTACCAAATCAGCCTGAAACCCAGCCGGGTCGCCGAGGGGCGGGTTCCAGCCGTTGGGCGAGGTGAGGCCGCCGCGCCCGGAGAAATACGGCACGCTCGTGTGCCGCGTGACCACTTCGAGGCCCCAAGTGATGTGTTCGCTGGGCATGAATTGCAAGGTGGTGGATGCGTCCCAACCCTTGAACGGGTCGCCGGGGTTTTGGGTCAACACGCCCGCGCCCGTCGGCAAAAGCGAGAGGTACCGCCCCGGATTGTGGATGTAGCCGCCGCCGATTGTCCAGCCGATTTTTTCCTGTTTTCCGAGCCAAAGGCGGTGGTAAACCATGCCGCTGAGGAAATTCTGCGCCGGGCCGCCGCTGCCGCCGAACGGCGAAACGCCTGCCCCGTTTTCAAAACCCAAGTCGCCCGTGACCGAAATCGCAGCCTTCGGGACGCGGCTGCCGGGGCTGTTTCGGTAGCGCACGACCACGCTGTTGTCCGAGTGAAAACGGAAACGGTCGCGGGCGTTCGGCGTGTCGAAACCGCCGTAGGCCGAAGCCAAAACCGAGACCGACTCGCGGGGTCGCCACTGCACTTGGAAGCCGAGGCCGGGTGCTTCGTTGAACATCCCGTAGGTCTGCCAGCCGTTCACGAGCCAGTATTCGAGTTTCAGGCGAGCGGTCGGGAAAGTCTGGACGCGCACGCCCGTGAAAAACCACGGCGTGTTGTCGGAGGTGAACGAGGGCTGGTAGTTCCAGTTTTCAAAGTTGTTGTACGACAGCAGCCCGACATAGGATTTGAAAATACCCACGTCCACATTGATGCCGTGCCGCCAGTTGAAGTGCTGCCCGGCGTAGGCTTCGGTCACGAAACGCAGGGCCGTGTACAGGTCGAATTGGCCGCGTAGGGGCGTGTTGTCGTTGCGCGGCACACCCGTTGCGCGGGTACCGAATTGCAGCATGAGCCGCCCGCGTGTGCCTTTGTGGTGAAAATCGCCGCCCGCCTCGATGTACGAGACATTGAACTCGTTGCTGCGGAACGTGGCCGTCGAGCCGGCGTTCGTGTGGTCAATCGGGCGGTTGAACGAGTAGTTGTAATTGCAATCGAGCGTGAAACTGCCCGTGAAAAACTTGGAATCGAGCAAGGCCCGTGTCTGGCGGTTGTTGCCCTGCACCCAAGTGAAATCGCCCCAAGCGAACGGCTCGGCGTGGGCCGACGAATCGGCAATTTGGCTTTGGGCAAAGCCCAGCGCAGGCAGCCCAATGGCGGCTGCCAAAAAGAGATTTTTCATGTTTTTGAAATTGGAGATTTTGTGTGGTAGGATTGGAACGCGGATGACACAGATTGAACAGATGAAAACGGATTTTTTGAGAGAAATCCGTGCAAATCCGTCGCATCCGTTTCATCCGTGTTCCAATCCCGACACATCATTTTTGTCGTTGCAGCTCGAAGCCGCCGACGGGCTGATAAATCAGCGGGACGTGCTCGACGACCACATCGCTCTTGTCCAAGCCGAAGGCTTTTTCGTCCGATTGGCCGAGGCGTTTGAGCCAGAAATAAGTGTTCAAAAGCAGGCCGTCGCCGAGCGCGAACTCGTTTTCGACCGACAGGAATTTTTCGATGACCACGAATTTGAAGTCCGGTTCGGGGTTGTAGCGCGTGGAGCCGTCGGGCCGGATGTGGAGGTTCAGTTCGCGGTTGGCGACGAGGTCTTGCACGATTTTTTTGAAATACAACTCCACGCGGGGTTGCACCCGGAAGCCGGTGTTGATGTTGATTTTGATGACTTTATCGTCCAAAAGTTCCTCGACGTGGTAGTTGAGCGTGTACGGGTCATCGGTGCGGTGGATGTGGACGAACCAGTACACATCGGCGCGTTTGGGCTTTTTCGAGAAGATGGATTTGATGATTTTTTCCTCCACTTCGCCCCGGTGGTTGGCTTTGGTGAGGTAAATCAGGTGCGTCGAAAATTTGGGGATGAGGTCGTCTTGGCTCAGCTCGTTTATCATGCTGGTGTAGTTTTTCAGGCTGACGAAGCGCACGAGCCGGTTGTTGATTTTGCGGGCGTGATACCAGACGTACATGGTCGTGAAAATGCACAGCGCGATGATGATGACGGGTTTGGCCTCGCCTGCTTTGGCGGCATTTGCTACGAAAAACGAGGCTTCGATGAGCATGAAAACGGCGATGATGCCGAACACCAGCTCGCGCCGCCACTTTCGCACATAAATCAGGAAATAGCCCAGCAAAAACGTGGTCATCAGCATGGCGACGGTGATGGAAAAGCCGTAGGCCGCCTCCATGTTGGTGGAGTTTCGGAAGTACAAAATCATGAACACGCAGCCCGCCCAAAGCAGGGTGTTGACCGACGGGATATAAATCTGGCCTTTCAATTCGGTGGGGTTCCGCACGGTGACGCGCGGCCAAAAATTCATGCTCATCGCCTCCGAAATCAATGTGTACGAACCACTTATGAGGGCTTGCGAAGCGATGATGGTGGCTCCGGTGGCGATGAAAATGCCCGGCCAGAGGAACCACTGCGGCATGATTTCAAAAAACGGGTTGCGCCCATCGAGCGTCGGGCCGGCTTGGGTGAGGAGCCACGCGGCTTGGCCCATGTAATTGACCAACAGGCAGATTTTGACAAAAACCCATGTGATGCGGATGTTGCGCCGCCCGCAGTGGCCGAGGTCGGAGTACAGGGCTTCCGCGCCTGTCGTACACAAAAACACGCCGCCGAGCAGCCAAAAACCCTTCGGGTAGTGCGCCAGCAAATTGTACGCATGGTAGGGGTTGAGGGCCTGTACGATTTCGGGGTGCTCCAAAATCTGCCGCGCACCGAGCACGAACAGCATGGAAAACCACAGCACCATGATTGGCCCGAACGCGCTGCCGACTTTTTGCGTCCCGAACCGCTGGAAAAAGAACAGTCCCGACAAAATGACGACCACGATGGGCACCGTTGGCAAGTGCGGCATGACGAGTTCCAGCCCTTCGACCGCCGAAGCCACCGAGATGGGCGGCGTGATGATGCCATCGGCCAGTAGGGTAGTGGCCCCCAAGATGGTTGGGATGACCAGCGTGCCTTTGCCGAACCGCCGCACGAGCGCGTACAGCGAAAAAATACCGCCCTCGCCGTGGTTGTCGGCCATGAGCGTGAGCGTGATGTACTTGATGGTCGTCTGGAAAACGAGCGTCCAGAACACGCACGACACACCACCGTAAATCAGCATTTCAGTAATTGCGCGGTCTTCCACGATGGCTTTCAAAACGTACAGCGGACTGGTACCGATGTCGCCGTAGATGATGCCAAGGGCAACGAGTAGGGTGCCTGCGGTGATACGCGCCGCAGTTCCGTTTGGGTGATTCATGTTTGAAAGATTGAAAAGTTGAAAATCCGTCAGCTGCCCACAAACCGATAGCCGATGCCGGATTCGGTCACGATGAATTTGGGTTGGTTAGGGTCGTCCTCCACCTTTTTCCGCAGCTGCCCGACGAACACGCGGGGGTAGTGCGTCTGTGCCACATAACCCGGCCCCCACACTTCGCGGAGGATGAACGGGTGGGTCAGCACCTTGCCTTCGTTTCGCATGAACAGGGCCAGCAGCGCGTACTCGGTGGAGGTCAGTTTGACGGGTTCGCCGTTTTTCCGCACGGTGCGGGCAGCGAGGTCAATGCTCAGGTTGCCAAAATTTTGCACCGGCTCGCTTTCGGCGGATTGCGCCAGCCGCAGCGCGGAACGAATGCGGGCGAGCAATTCGCCGGAGCGGAACGGCTTGGTCAAGTAGTCGTTCGCGCCGTTGTCGAGGGCCTGCACGATGTCGTCCTCGCCGTCGCGCACCGAAAGGATGATGACCGGGCCGCTGAACCACTCGCGCAATTGCAGCAAGACTTCCTGCCCGTCGGCATCGGGCAAGCCGAGGTCGAGCAAAATCAAATCCGGCGGGTGCATGGCCGCTGCGGTCAGTCCCTCGGCGGCGGTGGCTGTAGCGGTGGTGCGGTGGCCGTGGGCGTGGAGCGTGATTTCGAGCAGTTTTCGGATGGCCGCTTCGTCATCAATGAGTAGGATGTGGGACTGTGTCATGATTCGGGTCGCACATTTTTGGGCAAATGCCCGGTCGGTATTTTGAGGGTAAAAATCGCGCCGCCGTCGGGTTTGTTGCCGACTTGGATGAAGCCCCGGTGCGCCTCCACGAAGCCGCGCACGATGCTGAGGCCCAGCCCCGTGCCGCCGGCTTTGGAGCCTTTGGCCCGGAAAAATTTCTCGAACACCTGTTCCAAATCGTCGTCCTCGAAGCCGGGACCGTTGTCCGAAATCATCATGACCAGATGCTCGTCCACATAATCGGCCTCGATTCTGACAGTCGTGCCGTCGGGCGTGTACATGGCGGCGTTGTGCAGTAGGTTAAAGAGTACTTGCTCCATGACCGAAAAATCGAGCCGCACGAGCGGCAGGTTTTCGGGCAAGGACACCACCACGCGGCGGCTTTCGAGGTCGTCGCGCAGGCGGTTGATGGCCGAGTTAAGCAGTTCGCCCACGTCGCACCATTTCCAGTGCAGCACGATGTGGCCCGATTCGAGGCGCGACATATTCAGGAGGTTGTCCACCAAACGGTTGAGCCGTTCGGCGGCGGCTTGGATTTCTTCGGTCATGCGCCGGCGGTCGTCCGCGCTCCAAGTGTGGCCGTCGGTCAGGAGGTTTTCGGAGGCCGCCGCGATGGTGGCGACGGGCGTTCGGAACTCGTGCGAAATGGAGTTGAACAGCGTGTTGTAAAGTTGCAGCGTGGCCTCTTTGTCCTCTTTTCGGCGGGCGATGCCCTCCAAATTGCGGATTTCGTGGGTCAAGATGCCGTTCAGGAGCGCGACGACGAAATACATCAACAGCATCAAAGCGTCCTCCGGGTGGCCGACGGTGAGCGTGAAATGCGGCGGGATGAAAAAGAAATCCCAGATGAACGCGCTCAAAACCGCCGCCAACAATACTGGCCCAATGCTCATTCGCATTGCCAAAACCGACACGGTGAGCAGCAAAATGAGCGACACGGTGCGGTAGCCGATGGCTTCCGACAGCGGGTAACAAACGCCCGCCACCACAAGCACGGCGAGGATGCTCGCCCAATATTGCCGTTTGCTGCTGCTTGATTTCATGTGAATGAAATTGAGAAATTGGAGATTGAGAAATTCACTGCTAACTGGTTGAAAATCAAACTCTTGATTTGCAATTCCTCAATTTCTTTTCTGGGGCAAAGGTGGGTGGGCTGCCGTAAATGCCACATAAAAAGGCCCCGCCGGGGTATAAGGATTTTGTAAAAATGCCGTTATGCCTGCGCCGAAAAGCCGTCATCTGCCGACAATTTCAGGAATTTACGATTTGTGCGCCGCGTGGTTTTTCATCTTTGCGGCCACTTTCCCACCTAAATTTTGCCTCCCGCGCAACTGTCGTGTTTCGTTTGTCGTGTTTCGTGTTTCGGTCATCGTGCAAGCGCACGCCGAAAC
>JBKBIC010000113.1:0-4202 GCA_046299435.1 Saprospiraceae bacterium | reverse complement strand
GTATAAGGATTTTGTAAAAATGCCGTTATGCCTGCGCCGACAAACGAAACACGACACTCATACTTCCATTTTAAATCAAACTTTCGTCATTACATGAAGTCACTTTCCCTTGCCTTCGCGCTGTGCCTCGTCCTTGGCACCCAACTCGCCGCGCAGGAAAGCCTCTGGCAGTTCGTGCCGGAGCAGACCATCCAAGTTGAAAAATCGAGCCGCCGCATCGTGCCGCAGATTTATCAAACTGCCCGGCTCGACGTGGCCGCCATGCGCGCCGCGCTGAACGAGGCCCCGCGCTGGTTCACGTCGGAGGCCGAGACGAAAACGGTGGAAATCACGCTGCCCATGCCCAACGGCAGGTTCGAGCGGTTCCGCATCCAAAACGCGCCGTGCATGGCCCCGGAACTGGCCCGCAAATTCCCGGACATCGTCTCCTACGCCGGTGTGGGCGTGGACGACCCGACGGCCTATCTGCGCGGCGACCTGACCATGTTCGGCTTTCATGCCATGATTTTGGGCGGGCGCGACGGCGCGGTCTTCATTGACCCGTACTCGCTCGAAGACACGGAAAACTACGTCGTCTATTACAAAAAAGACTACCTGAAAACCGACCCCTGGGAGTGCCTCACCCAAAGCGAAGACAACAACTTTGGCAACGAAAGCACCGACGCGCAACGCCTGCTCGCGGGCGATTGCAAGCTCCGCACTTACTCGCTCGCGCTGGCTTGCACAGGCGAATACGCGACGTTCCACGGCGGCACGGTCGCCAGCGTGGCCGCCGCCATGAACACCACGATGGTGCGCGTGAACGGCGTTTTTGAAAAAGACTGCTCCGTCCACATGGACTTGGTGGCCAACAACAACTCGCTCATCTTCCTCGATGCCGCCACCGACCCGTACACGAACTCGAACGGCTCGGCCATGCTCTCGCAAAACCAGACCACCTGCGACAATATCATCGGCAACGCCAACTACGACATCGGCCACGTCTTTTCCACAGGCGGCGGCGGTGTGGCGTACCTCGGCGCGCTCTGCACCAACAGCATCAAAGCCGGCGGCGTGACCGGCCAGCCAAACCCCATCGGCGACCCGTTCGACATTGACTATGTGGCCCACGAAATGGGCCACCAATACGGCGCGAACCACACCCAAAACAACAGCTGCAACCGCAACGCGGCGACGGCCATGGAGCCGGGCAGCGCGTCCACCATCATGGGCTACGCCGGCATCTGCTCGCCGAACGTCCAGAACAACTCCGACGCATATTTCCATGCCATCAGCCTTCAAGAAATCGCCACCAAGGTCACGGGCAGCACCTGCCAAAACACCCTGACCACCATCAACAATGCGCCAACCGCCGACGCCGGCGCAGACTACACCATCCCGCGCTCCACGCCTTTCGTGCTCACGGGTGTCGGCACCGACCAAGACCCCAACGACATCCTGACCTATTGCTGGGAACAAATGGACAACGCCGTCGCCACCATGCCCCCGGTGGCGACCAACACGGGCGGCCCGGCTTTCCGCTCGCTGACGGCGACCACTTCGCCGCTGCGGTATTTCCCGAATTTGCCCGCCGTCGTCGCCAACACCACGCCCACTTGGGAAGTGCTGGCCAGCGTCGGGCGCACCTACAATTTCCGCCTGACCGTGCGCGACAACCGTGTGGGCGGCGGCTGCACAAAAGAGGATAACACCGTCATCACCGTCAGCGGCACAGCAGGGCCGTTCCTCGTCACCGCGCCGAACACCGCCGTGTCGTGGCCCGCGCTCTCCACGCAAACCATCACTTGGGACGTGGCGAGCACCAACGCCGCGCCCGTCAACTGCGCCAACGTCAGCATCCTGCTTTCCACCGACGGCGGCCTGACGTACCCTATTACCATATTGGCAAACACGCCCAACGACGGCTCGCAAACCGTGACCATCCCCGACAACCAGACCACGCAGGCCCGCATCATGGTCAAATCCGTCGGCAACGTCTTTTACGACATTTCCAACACGAACTTCACCATCACCGCGCCGCTCAACGATTTCACGTTCGACGTTGCGCCGAACTCCGTTTCCGTTTGCCAGCCCGCCAACGCGGTTTACACCGTGAACATCGGCGCGTCGGGCAGTTTTTCCGGCAACGTCACCCTTGCCGCGACGGGCTTGCCCGCTGGCGCGACGGCCTCGTTTTCCTCGAATCCCGTGACCGCTCCGGGCAGCAGCACACTGACCATCAACACGAGCGGCATGGCAGCGGGCAATTACTCGTTCAACGTCACTGGCACGGGCAGCACGGGCACCAAGTCCGAGACGGTCGGCCTTGTGTACTCGACCGGCGCGGCGGCGGCACCCGCCTTGACCGCCCCGGCCAACAACGCGACGGGGGTCAGCAATCTGCCCACGTTCACTTGGGGCGCGGTGGTCGGCGTGGCCTCGTATGACTTGGAAGTGTCCACCAGCGCGGGCTTCGGCACGACGGTCATCTCGCAAACCGGCCTCACGGCAGCGACCTACACGGCCACGACCGCGCTGAACAACAACACCCTGTATTACTGGCGTGTGCGCGGCCAAAACGCCTGCGGCGCGGGCACATGGTCGGCGGTGTTTTCGTTCACGACCCAGAACATCACCTGCACCACTTTTGCCAGCATTGACGTGCCGAAAACCATCTCGGCCACCGGCACCCCGACGGTGTTTTCGCTCCTGCCCATCAGCACGCTCGGCACGGTGACGGACGTGAACTTGGTCAATCTGAACATTTCGCACACCTACGTCAACGACCTCATCGTCAAATTGAAAAACCCCGCAGGCACCGAACGCACCATGTTCAGCCAAATCTGCGGCAGCCAAAACAACGTCGTCACCAACTTCGACGACGAGGCCACCAACACCTACGGCCAATTGCCTTGCCCGCCGACCAACAACCAATTTTATCAGCCCCTGCAAACCCTCGCCGCGTTCGATAACTCCCCCATGAACGGCAACTGGACGCTGACCGTTTCCGATGTGGCCAACTCCGACGGCGGTGCCCTGAACAGTTGGAGCCTGTACGTCTGCTACGCGCCTGCCGCCCCGCCGCTCACGGCTTCGGCCAGCAGCTCGGACGTGCTCTGCAACGGCAGCGCAAGCGGCACGGCCACTGCGACGGCCACGGGCGGTACGCCGCCGTACACCTACAACTGGTCGAACGGTGCCACTGGCGCAAACGTCAGCGGCCTCGCCGCCGGCAACTATACCGTCACCGTGACCGATGCTGCTTCGGCAACGGCCACCGCGTCGGTGAGCATCAACCAGCCCAATGCACTCGTGGCCACCGCCACTGCCACGAATGTCCCGTGTTTCGGCGGCTCTACTGGCACGGCGACTTCGACGGCTTCGGGCGGCACAGCCCCGTACACGCGCCTTTGGTCGAACGGTGCCACCACCACGACCATCAACAACTTGACCGCCGGGACGTACACCGTCACCGTCACCGACGCGAACGGCTGCACCAAAACCGCCACCGCCACCGTCAGCCAGCCCGCATCGGCACTCTCGGTCGCGGTCACGGGTGTCAACCCGACCTCCGGTTCCAACGGCTCGGCCACCGCAGCGGCTTCGGGCGGCACGGCTCCGTACATTTATCTCTGGTCGAATGGCGGCACAGGTACGACCATCACTGGCCTCGCCGCAGGCACCTACACCGTGACAGCCACCGACGCGAACGGCTGCACGGCCACAGGCTCCGTCACCCTCACCTCGCCTGCAACTCTGAACGTGGGCGTCAGCGGCACGAACGTCTCGTGTTTCGGCGGCTCCGACGGCACGGCCACCGCGACGGCCACAGGCGGCTCCGGCTCGTACACCTTTGCTTGGTCGAACGGCCAAACAACCCAAACGGCCACCGGCCTCGTCGCCGGGACGTACACCGTCACCGTCAGCGACGGCGCGATTTCGGCGACGGGTTCCGTCACCTTGACTCAGCCTGCCGCCGCCCTCTCTGCCACCGCCAGCGGCACAAACCCGTCCTGCAACGGCGGCACAAACGGCACGGCCACCGCGACGGCCACAGGCGGCACGGCTCCGTACGCTTTTGCTTGGTCAAACGGGCAAACAACTCAAACCGCCACCAACCTCGCCGCTGGCACCTACACCGTGACCGCCACCGACGCCAACGGCTGCACTGCCACCGCCTCGGCCACGCTCACGCAACCCGCTGGGCTGACGCTGAAATTCAC
>JBKBIC010000112.1:3895-16164 GCA_046299435.1 Saprospiraceae bacterium | reverse complement strand
GACGGGCATTGCAGTTTTGAGTTTTGAGTACCGTGTTTCGTGTGTCGTGTTTGGTGTTTCGTGTTTTGGAGTGTCTCTCTCGAAACACCAAACACGAAACACCAAACACACATTTCGGCGGCAAAAGTAGTCGGGCAACTACCGAAACACGAAACACGACACACCAAAAACGAAACACGAAACACGCCTCAAAACTTTCGGTTGAATCGCAGGAGCAATCCCTCGCCTTTTTTGCCCTCGCTGCTGAGGTAGAGGTTGCCGTCGGGGTCGAACGAGATGCCCTCCGGCTGCGGCAGGATTTGCTTGCTCAACTGCACGGCGTGTTTGATTTTGCCCGTGTTGTAATCCAGCACGACCAAGCGTTTTTTGACCGACGAAAGCACGAACACGTCGCCCGTTTTGGGGTGGACGGCAATGCCCGACGGCGCGAACCAGCGGTCTTGGCCTTCAGTTTCGGCGGTCAGCAGGCGGTCAATCTCGGCGGGGTCGAGCGTGAAAACAGGCTGCTCGCCGAGCGTTTTCGATTGTAAATCAAAGGCATAGATGCGGCGGACGGTCGCGCTGTCGGGGTTGCCTTTGCAGGCGAGGAGCAGGGCGTTGCGGCGGCTGTCGAAGCAAAGGCCCTCCACGTCGTCCTCTTTTTTGAGCGGGGTTTTGAATTTTTCGACCTCCGGCTCGGAGCCGTCTTTTTTCCACTTTTTGATTTCAAAAACATCGCCCTTGCTTTCCACGGCGAACACGCTTTTGCCCACTTGCTCCACGCCCTCGAAATCGCCTTTTTCCTTGAACGGCACTTTTTGGAGGATGCCGCCGCCGCCATTTGCGTCCACGAAAAACAGGATGCCTTTCTCGTCCTGCACCGCGATGAATACGCCCGGCTGGTCGGTCGGCGAAAGGCCGGAGACCTCGCGCAGCTCGTCGGTGGCGAAGAAAATCGTGTGCGACGGCTCGGCCATGTTGTACGGCAGCGAGTCGGTCGCGGAGGCAGAGTAGGTGTCGCGCCCGGCGTTTTTCGGCGTGCCGCAGGAGGCTGCGAGGCAGAAAAAGGCGACGAAAAAGGATAGGAGAATGGCGTGCATGGAAGTGGGAGACGGGTGTCGGGAGACGGGTGACGTTGGACGGTTTGTGGTGCATAAATCCCTGAAAACCAGTTTTTTGGGTGCTCCGTCTGCCGTCAACCGTCCGCCGTCAACCGTGTGAAAAAATCATTCGGCGAAGACCTCGATTTCGTGGTTCTTCATGATGAGGTCGGTGAATTTGCCTTTGAAGCGGGTGGCTTTCACGATGTGGTTGTCAATCCAGTGGTAATTGCCGCCGCGTGGTTTGCCGAATAGGATGCTGTGGTATTTGAAGCCGTGTTTTTTCAGCCAATATTCCGTGATTTCGCGGTGCGCCTCGGTGCGGCTGGTGAAAAAACAGATGATGTGGCCCTCGTCGTACCATTTGTTGCAGACTTCGAGCGCGTCGGGGTAAGGCTCGACGGTGCCCATGCGTTCGGGTTCTTCGTTCGGCACGTCGTCGCAGACGGTGCCGTCAATGTCAATCAAAAAATTCTTGATGCCGGCAGGCAAGACCGGGCTGGCGCGTTGGCCTTTTTCGTCGAAAGCCTCGTGCAGTGCCGTGTCGGTGGTCGGGCTTGTGTGGGCGGCTTGTGTGCCGTTCGTGTGCATCGTCATGGGTTGGAAATTTGGGCAAAGGTAAAAGGCGCGCTGGTTTTTGACCGTCGGCTGCCAAAAAGTAACCCAAACATGGCTTTCGGGCGGCAGCGGGCGGGCGGGCAACGCGGGATTTTGCGTCCGGCAGCCGGGCGGCCCGCTGCCGAAAAACCTTGCCCCGATTTGGCTGTTCTTTCTCTTTGCCCGAAAAAACTACCTTTGCCCACCGCCGAACGCATCTAAAAAACCGCATCGCTAAATAGCCGAAAAGCCACATCACCAGCCCGAACAATGTCCGACGTTATTCAACTTTTGCCCGAAAGCGTAGCCAATCAAATCGCGGCGGGCGAGGTCGTGCAGCGGCCCGCCTCGGTGGTCAAGGAGCTGCTCGAAAACGCCATTGACGCAGGCGCGACGCAGGTGAAACTCATCGTCAAGGACGCGGGCAAATCCCTCATCCAAGTCATTGACAACGGCTGCGGCATGTCCGAGACCGATGCCCGGATGTGCTTCGAGCGGCATGCCACCTCCAAAATCCGCGAATCCCGCGACCTGTTCGCCATCCGCACGATGGGCTTCCGGGGCGAGGCGATGGCCTCCATCGCGGCGGTCGCGCAGGTCGAGATGCGGACGCGGCGGCAGGTGGACGAGCTCGGCACCCGCATCGTCATCGAGGATTCGGCCGTCAAAGCCCACGAGCCGTGCCAGTGCGTGCCCGGCACCAACATCTCGGTCAAAAACCTCTTTTTCAACGTGCCCGCTCGCCGCAATTTCCTGAAAGCCGACCCGGTGGAAATGCGGCACATCTTCGACGAATTCCAGCGCGTGGCAATGGCCAACCCCGACCTGTTTTTTTCGCTGCACCACAACGGGCAGGAGATTTTCCACCTGCCGCCGGGCAGCCTGCGGCAGCGCATCGTCAAGATTTTCGGCGAGCCGGTGAACAAAAAACTCGTCCCGGTGGAGACCGAAACGGACATCCTCAAAATCAGCGGCTTCATCGGAAAGCCCGACTATTTCAAAAAATCGCGCGGGGAACAGTTGTTTTTCGTCAACAAGCGGTTCATCAAATCCAGTTACCTGCACCACGCAGTGGTGGCCGCCTACGAGGATTTGCTGCCCGCCGATGCCTTCCCGCTGTACGTCCTGTTTTTGGAAATGGAGCCGTCGCGCATTGACATCAACGTGCATCCGACGAAACAGGAAATCAAATTCGACGACGAAAAACTCGTCTATAATTACCTGAAAGTGGCCGCCCGCCACGCCCTCGGCAGCCACAACATCACGCCCACGCTCGATTTTGAGCAGGAGCCGGTTTTCGCCCCGACCATCCAGCACCAGCCCGT
The DNA here is from genome assembly GCA_046299435.1 of Saprospiraceae bacterium. Lineage (GTDB taxonomy): Bacteria > Bacteroidota > Bacteroidia > Chitinophagales > Saprospiraceae > M3007. Next base: position 13,163 of record JBKBIC010000112.1, on the reverse strand, counting down.
TTTTGAACCGACCACCACCGTGCCCAGCCGCGCGAACAACGGCTACGGCAACGAGGCGCGGCCCGCGTTCGAGGGCAACATCCGCCAGACCGACAACCTGCGCCACTGGCAACGGCTGTACGAAGGGCTGGATCTGTACGACCCCAAACCGACCGGTACCGAGACGCTCGACCTGCCGGGCGGGCCGAATTTCGAGCCGCAAACGCTCGTGCTTGGGAGCCGGGCAAACGCCCCGGAAATCATCGTCGCCACGATGGACGACGAGGCGGGCACGTTCAGCGCGCCGCGCAAAGAGCCGTACCAGATTCACGGCCAATACATCGTGAGCCAAATCAAATCGGGCTTTTTGCTCATTGACCAGCAAGCGGCCAGCGAGCGGATTTTGTACGAACGCTACCTCGAAGCACTTGGCAATCAACCGATTGCGACGCAGCAGGTACTTTTCCCGAAAACCATCGAGCTCGCCCCAGCCAATGCCGAGCTCCTGCGCGACATCCTGCCCGAAGTGAACCGCTTGGGCTTCGATGTGGCGGAGTTTGGCCCCAACACTTTCGTCGTGCATGGCACCCCGGCGGACATGGCCGCAGGCCAAGACGAACAGGCATTGCTCGAAAAACTGCTCTACCAGTACAAATCCGACCTCGAACTCGAACTCGGCACCCACGAAAACCTCGCCCGTGCGCTGGCCCGCAGCGCGGCCATCCGGCGCGGCCAAGCCCTCGCCGTCCCCGAAATGCAAGACCTCATTGACCAACTTTTTGCCTGCGCCACGCCGTTCAAAAGCCCCGGCGGACGCAACTGCTTCATCACTTTTGAATTGGAAGAATTGACCAAACGGTTTGACGGTGGACGGTAGGCAGTTTGCAGTGGGCAATTTGCAGTTCGCAGTGGACACATAGAAGCATTGTGAACTGCCCACTGCCCACCGCAAACTGCCCACTGCCCACCGCAAACTGCCCACCGCAAACTGCCCACTGCAAACTGAAAACCGCCTACTGCAAACTGCAACACATGTTTCAACAACCACTCACGGGCGTTTGCCGCCACCTGCTTGTGCTGAACGTGCTGATGTTTTTCGGCACCTACGTTTTGCTCGGCTCCGAATCGCGCGACATGATGACGGGCGAAATCGTTGAACTGGGCCGCCTGCGCTTGGCCGCGTTCCAGCCGGGCAGCCCGCATTTCCAGCCGTTCCAGATTGCGACGTACATGTTCATGCACGGCGATTTCATGCATTTGGCGTTCAATATGTTGTCGCTCTATTTTTTCGGGCCGATGGTGGAGCAGGTGTGGGGGCCACGCCGTTTTTTGTTCTATTACCTGACCTGCGGCGTGGGCGCGTATGTGCTGCACATGGCCGTCCAATATTGGGAACTGACACAGGATGGTATTGACCCGACTACTTGGCAAGGCTCCATGCTGGGCGCGAGCGGCTCCATTTTCGGGTTGTACGCGGCCTTCGGCTACCTGTTCCCGAACCAAGTCATCCAACTGCTTTTCCCGCCTATCCCGTTGAAAGCCAAATACTTCGTGCTGATTTTCGCCGGGCTGGAACTGTATTACGGCGTGAGCGGCAGCTCGAGGGGTATCGCGCACTTTGCCCACCTCGGCGGGGCGGTCTTTGGCTTGGGGCTGATTCTGTACTGGTATCGTTTCCGGTTCAAATAAACCCACCGCTCATTCCCTCATTCCTCATCCCTGTTTTATGCCCAAAGTCATGGTCACGGGTTGTTTTGACTTGCTGCACAGCGGCCACGTTGCGTTTTTGAAAGAAGCGGCGCGGCTGGGCGATTTGTATGTGTGCATCGGGTCGGACGAAAACGTGGCACACCTCAAAGGCCGCTACCCCGTGAACCCCGAAGGCGAGCGGCAGTTCATGCTCGCCGCGCTCGGCTGCGTGCGCGAGGTGCGCGTCAATCGGGGCATGGGCATCCTCGATTTCGTGGATGAAATGGACGACATCCGGCCCGACGTTTTTTTCGTGAACGAGGACGGACACACGCCCGCCAAAGAAGACCTCTGCCGCAGCCGGGGCATCGAATATGTGGTGTCGCGGCGCATCCCGGCGGCCTCGTTGCCGCCACGCAGCACCACCGCCCTGCGCGTGGAATGCACCATCCCGTTCCGAATTGACCTCGCGGGCGGCTGGCTCGACCAACCTTGGGTCTCGAAACACCACCCCGGCCCGGTGCTGACAGTGAGCATCGAGCCGACTTACGACTTCAACGACCGCAGCGGCATGGCCAGCAGCACCCGCAAAAAGGCCATCGAACTCTGGAAAACCGCACTCCCAGCGGCCAATCCCGAACAGCTGGCGCGGCTGCTTTTCAGCTACGAAAACCCGCCCGGCACGGCGGTCGTGGCGGGTTCGCAGGATAGCATCGGCATCGTTTTTCCCGGCCTGAACCGCTCGAACTATCACGGCGGATATTGGCCCGAAACGATACAAAGCGTTCATGATGAGGAGGTTTTGCAATGGCTCGAAAGCCATTTGTACCTCGTGACGCTTGGCCCGCGCACCAGCGGTTACGATGTGCTGGCCAACACCAACATCTCGCCAACGGGCGCAGCGGCTCTGGCCGAGGCTGCCGAAAACTGCTGGTCGGGCATCCTGAACCGCGATTTGCCGGCGTTCGGCGCGGCGTTCCGGGCCTCGTTCGAGGCACAAATCGCCATGTTCCCGAACATGGTGGACGACGATATTTTGCAGATGATTGACCGCTACCGCGAGCGGGCTTTGGGCTGGAAATTGAGCGGGGCGGGCGGTGGTGGCTACCTGATTTTCGTGGCCGAAACGCCGATCGAAAATGTGATTCAGGTGAAAATCCGGCGGCGCAGCCTCGAAATGTGAATCACATGCCCGCTGCTTTCCGGTAGCTCTCCGGCACGTTCGCGCCGAGCGCGATGGCTTTTTCCAAAAATGGTTTTGCTTGCTCCGGCTTTTGTTGCCACAACCACGCCGAACCGATGATGAGGTAATCGGTGGCAGCGGCCACCGGGTCGGTTTTTTCGCAGAGCGCGAGCGAGGCTTCGGCTTGCGCGATGGCTTCGTCGAAGCGTTCGCGGAAAAGGTACATCTGTGCAAGTGACTGATGCACAGTGGCTTTTTGAAACTCGGTTTTCAGCAACTGTTCCAGCAGCGGGATGGCTTCGTCGTATTTGGAGCGCATCCCCAGCGTGGTGGCGAGGTTGAATTTCAGGCGGTCGGATTGGTTCAGGGCAAAGGCGCGACGGGAAAAAAACTCCGCGCTGTCGAGTTTTTGCAGGCTGGCGTAGGCGATGCTCAGGCCATGACACGGGTCGCAGAAATTGCTGTCGGCTTCCGCCGATTTTCGGAAAAACACGACGGCATCTTCCAAATCACCGGACATGAAATGGTCGTTGCCCTTTTGCCACCATGCTTTGGCGAGGCCGCTGGTGGTGCTGCAAAACTGCCCCCTGCCGCCGCCGCTAACCATAAGATTGTCAGGTGTTTGTGCGGCAAGGCAAAGGCTGGCGAGTGCGAAAACGAATGCGAAAAATGTCTTTTGCATGGGTTGCGGATGAAGTGATTGGACGCGGCTTTAACGCAAATCGGTGCGAAAACGAGGCCGTGCAGGGCCGGAATTTTCGGGCGCGGCTCACAAATATTTCGATGCCTCCCGCCGCGTCAGCGGTGCGAGCGGCGTGTTTTCGACGAACTGCCGCACGGCCTCCGGGTCGGTTTTGGAATGTTGCCGCAAGGCCCAGCCCGCGCCTTTTTGCAGGAAAAACTCTTTGGACTGGCTCACCCGACGGATGTACTCGAACAGCAGGGCCGTGTCGGTTCGGTCGCGGTAGGTGAGCTGGAAAATGAGGCACACGCGCTGCAACCACAGTTCGCCGGAGGCCATCCAGCGTTCGGTGGTGGGGCGGATGAGCGCGGGATTTTTGCGGAAATGCAGCCCGACGAGCTTGGCGAGCCAGTCCACCGAGTCCCACCACGATTTTTCCAAAACCAATTCTTCCAGAAAATGGATGAATTCGGGCGGCTGCGCGGCGAGCATTTTTTGCACGGTCTCGATGGCGAAATAGTGCAGCTCGCGGTGCTCGTCGGCGAAGCAAAATCGGGCCACTGCCTTCAAATCTTCGCCCGTCGGCAGGCCGTGCGCGGCGTGGATTTGCTTGGCGAGCGATGTCCAAACGGGCATTTTCAGGCCGAAAAACTCGAATTGGTGGCGCATGTAGGCCATTTGGCCCAGCGCGATGTCGGGGTTTCCGTTTGCCCGGAAGGTGTCGCGCACGAGGCCGAAATACTCGGCGGGCAGGAGGGTGGCGGGTTTTGTTTTCATCGTTGAAGCGTCGGAAAAAGTTGAAGGGTTGAAAGGGGTTGAAGAGTTGAATCCGCAATTATCATTCAACTTTTCAACCCTTTTCAACTCTTCAACTCTCAAAACGTGATTTCGGGACAGGAAGCCAGCCGTTTGCGGAGTGCCTCGGCATAGGCCAGCATCTTGGCGCGGGCGGCGGCGGCCATGCTGGGGAAAATATCCGGGTCGCGCTCGAAACGGGCGATGGGCAGGGCAAAAAACGTGGTTTTCGGGCCGGATTTGTGGATGTACCGCCACACGGGCAGGTAGCCGAAATCACCGAGCACGGCCCCGCGTGTGTCCCGTTTTTTGACCAAATCGGCCTGAAAAAGGATGCCGCCGTCGGTGTGCGGCTGCTGTTGGTTGGAGATGAAATTGCCGAGCGAATACACCACCCAAGCCTCGCGCACGGAGCCGTCGGGAGCCTGCGCGGACTCGCGTTTGATGGGCTGCACGACGTGCGGGTGCGCCCCGATGACCAAATCCGCGCCGTGCGCGATGAGGAATCGGGCAATGTCTCGTTGCTCGTCGTTTTCCTTCAATTGGTACTCCAAACCCCAGTGGATGAACACGATGGTGAAGTCGGGCTGGCGGGCTTCGGCGACGGCCAAATCCTGCGCAAGTTCCACAGTATCAATGAGATTGACGATGGTGGGCGGCTCGGTGGGCACGCCATTGGTGCCGTAGGTGCAGTTGAGCAGGGCGAGTTTGAAGCCGTTTTTGTGAATCATCAGCGGGTACATCGCGTCGCGTTCCTGCTGGTTTTTGAAGGTGCCGGTTTGCCAAAAATCGAGCCGCCGGAGCGCGTCCAACGTCTCGCGGACACCCGCGCCGCGTGCGTCGTTCGAGTGGTTGTTGGCGGTGACGAGCACATCGAAACCGCTGATTTTCAGGGCTTCGGCCAGCGCGTCGGGGCTTCTGAACATGGGGTAGCCGGTGTACGGGGGCTTGCCGGGCAGCGTCAGTTCGAGGTTGCCGATGGCGAGGTCGGCACGTTCGAGCAGGGGCTTGACGAAGCGGAAACAGGGCGTGTAATCGTACTCGTTTTTCCCGGTTTGGGCACTTTTGATTTGCGGGGCGTGGCCCATGATGTCGCCTGCGAAGATGAGCCGCAGTGTGTCGGTCTGGCCAAAAACAGGGGAAACCGTGAGCAGGAAAAAGAGGCTTAAAAGTAGAGCGGGCATAGATAAAGTGGCGAAAGCCCAAAGGTCAAAAACTGAAAGCAAAAGGCCAAAAGGCGGCGACAAACGCACCTTTTGGCCTCTTGCTTTGCCTGCGCCATTTTGGCTCAATGCCTGCCCCAAAGTTCGACGACCGCTCGGCGGCGGGCGATGTTTTTGGTGTCGTACCAGAACACGACTTTTTGGATGATGCGTTTGTTGCCGACCAAATCGAGCACGCGGCTTTCGCTGCCGGGCGCGAAGTTGTTGCGGAGTTCGATTTCGTCGGTTTGGCCGTTGCCGTAGTGGACAACGAGTCTGTGCATGTTGATGCCGCCGCGTTTGACCTTGATTTTCAGGGCCGTGAAAATGCCGTCTTTGGCGGTGACGAAAATCTCGTCGCGGTCGAGGCCGTAATTGACGCGGCGGGCACCGAGGCGTTCCCAACCGGCACGGTCAGTGGTGAAGTTGAGGGTGAAAACGGCGGCAAGGGCCAGGAGCAGGAATCTGGAAAAAACTGCGTTTTTCATTGTGCTTCAAGTGATTGGTTTGATGAAAAAATGGGCGGAAACAAGTGTTTCGCGCCCTTTGACTGCGGGCTGCCAGATGGTTTAACCGCTTGACCGACAAGGATTTGTTAAGGTTGCGGGCAGGCGGCGCAAAGATTCATTCGCCTTCGATGCCATTGCCGTCGTCGGCAGGCGGGCGGGCGGGCTTGGCTTTGGGCTTGGCCTCGGCGGGGTAATCTTCGATGCCGCCGCCTTTCGAGCCGTCGTCTTCGATGTCGTAGAATTTCGGCTTGGCCTCTTTCTTGTCGGGGCCGTAGTTTTTGAGCCTGTCCATCCAAGTGACGGAGGTGTCCCAGATGTCGGCAAAAACGGGCTGCATCCGCACGGCCAAATCTTTTGCGCGTGGGGGCATTTTGACGAGGTGTTCGTACGTCTTGGAAACCCGTTTGGTCTCCTCGTCAATCATCAGTGCCTTATCGGCGAACCAAACCAGCACGCTCAGCAACAGCACGGCAAAGCCGCCGTAGGCCACGCCGCCGAGCAACTGATTGAACACCCCCATGTATGCAATATTGAATAGCCCTTCCATGCCCCGTGCGGCGTAGCGCACGACAATCATCACAATGGCAATGTTGACGAGGAAGCCCGCGAGGAACATGAGCGGGTTGGTGCTGTTGAATGCCGCTTCGAGGGCACTGGTGGTGATGGGGGTCATTTTGAAGGCCAGCGTCACGCCGAAAATGTATGCCACCAAGTTGAAAATCAATTGGATGATGCCCCGTTGGTAGCCTATCCAAAAGGCGACGGCAAAGACGATGAGGCAAATCAAATCAATGGGCATTGTTCACAGAGAGGTATTTGTCTGTTTTTCGGGTCTTTGGCATTGGCTGTGAGCGTTTTATGAAGGCCAAAAACATTTGCAAAACCCTACAAAAGTAAGCCGCCGTTTTCGATTTGCGGTTTTGGAATTTACCAACGGGCCTCGCGGGCCGGCCATATGCCCCGTTTCCGGGCGGTTTCTCGCATTTTGAAAATCCTAAATTCGAGTGCCCGTTGAACGGTTCCCACCGGACGGCGTACCTTTCACCCGCAAATGCTCCCGTCCTGCGACAAATGAAAATCAAACCACGAATCCGCTCTTTTTTGGCACTTGGCTGCTGGGTCGTTGCCGCGACGGGCGTTTTCGGGCGCGCAGCCTTGCCCCGCGCCGGTTTTGTGGCCGCGCCCGACACGGTCATCCCCAAAGTGTTCATCAAAGGCCAAAGCGAGCGGTTGGAGGAGTTGCTCAACGAGCAGTTCCCGAAGCAAATCATCTATGTTTTCAACGACAACGTGAACGCCGCTTTCTCGGCCTGCGCCCGCATGGTGCTCGACATCGAAAAATACGGCGACCAGACGGGCTTCGACATCCGGGGCATCAAGGCGTTCGTCACCTTTTATTTCGACCGCAAAGGCGGCATCCGGCACATCGCGTACAGCCTGAAAGGCAACTCGCGCTACTTCAAACCGGAGGAATTGGAGCGTTTTTTCCGCCAGTTTATGAACGTCTATCGGATGCCCGTCAACGCCAAGTACAATTTCCAGCATGAATTCCAGCTCATCATCCCGCTGCCGTGGATCGTGGAAAAACATTGATTTGGAGCGGGAAAAGTCGAGGGTTGAAAAGTTGAAAACTGGAGGCACAGCAAAAATTGCATTGGGCAAGCGGCTGCCAAGCCAAACGTCAAAAGCCCGCTCTTCCCACTTCAACTTTTCAACCCTTCAACTCTTCCTCCTTTCCGCGCTTTCCCTCCTTTCCTGCGGCAAAGACGAGTTTTCGCTCCAAAGCCTCCGCGAGCTGCCCGCGCCGACCACCGACGACCTGACCGCCGTTTGGTTCACCGACGCACAAACGGGCTACCTGACCGGCGGCCAAATCTGGGAGCGCGGCTTCGTGCGCCGCACCGCCGACGGCGGCGAAACTTGGACGACCGACACCACCACCGCCAACCTGCTGGAAAACATCCACTTCGACCCCACCGGGCAGGGCTATGCCTGCGGCCCCGACGGCCTGCTCCTCACCAAATCGCCGACCGAAAAACACTGGCGGCCCGCCCGGCAGGATTGGACGTGGGACAGGGCCTGTTTTTTCCTGAACCCCAGCCTCGGTTTGGTCGTCGGCGGCAACGGCTGGCGCGACGGCCGTATCCGTCGGCTGGCACCGGAAATTTGGGAAATTGATACCGTTTTTGAATGCCCGAACGAGTTGGACGCGGTCTGGTTCTCGGATTCGACGACTGCCCACGCCGTCGGGCAGGGCTGGGTGCTGCGCTCCTCGGACGCGGGCCGCACTTGGCTGCGGGCGGAGGTGCCGAGCGATTTTTACCATGCCGTGCATTTCCCGACCGCCGACGTGGGCTATGCCTGCGCCGAAAACGGCACCATCCTGAAAACCACCGACGCGGGCCGCACATGGCAAACCCTCCGCAACGGCAACAGCATTTGGACAAAAGATCGCCCCATGCGCTCCGTTTGGTTTGTTTCCGCCGAAAAAGGCTACATCGTCGGGGCAAACGGCTTGTTTTGGCGCACCCAAAACGGCGGCTCCGATTGGGAACAAGTGGCCGACCTGCCCGGCGGCGACCCGGATTTCACCGACGTTTTCGTGCTGGGCAACAAAGGCTGGGCGACGGCACGCGGCGGGCGGGTGTTCGCTTTCGAGGATTGAGGATTGGCGATTCAGGACACGCCGCACCTGCCATTAAAATATTGAAACGCGCCAATCGCAAATCGCCACGAACTTTGTCGGCCGGCAGCTGTTCGGGGCATAAATTTGTCCATTCGGCAGGCTATCGGGATTTTTGCTTGCCCGCAAAATTGAAAGCCCTACATTTGAAACAAATTCCTCGGAACATGGCACGGACACTTTTACCCATCGCATTTGTCGTCGCCTTTGCCTGCCTCGCTTCGGCGCAGGTTGCGCGGCCGCAAGAGTCCCTCGGATTTATTTACAACCGCGAAAGCGCGTTCAGCCTGCGCATCCACACCAATCGCGGTATCCAGCCCGGCATCGAATGGGGGCGGCTGCGGACGTACTACAAGACGACACTTTTCTCCCTGAACATCAGCGAGTTGAAACACCCGAAAGAGCAACGCCAGAGTGCCAGCCCGACCCAAAGCCGTGCCTTCCGTCCGTATGTTTTCGGGAAACAAAACAACGCCTTCGTCGTCCGCGCAGGCTGGGGCATGAAACGATACTACTCCGAAAAAGCCCGCCAAAAAGGCGTGGCTA
>JBKBIC010000112.1:0-3885 GCA_046299435.1 Saprospiraceae bacterium | reverse complement strand
CTTACAGTTTCGGCCCTGCGCTCGGCCTAATCAAACCCTATTACCTCGCCCTCAGCCGCCCCGACCCGGACAACCCCGGACGCGGGCGGGCCATGCACGAAAAATACACCGAAGCCAATGCCGCCATTTTCACCGACCGCTACCGCATCCTCGGCGCGTCGCCGTTCCTGAAGGGCATCGGCGAGACGGACATCACGTTGGGCGGCAGCGCAAGCGTCGCACTCCACATGGACTGGGGCGCGTTCGACGAAGTGGTCAAAGCCCTCGAAATCGGGGTCATGCTCGATGCCTTCGCCAAGCCCGTGCCCATCCTCGTGGGCGACGGCAACAGCCGGGCGTTCCTCAACTTCTTCGTAGGTTTGCAGTTCGGGAAACGCCGATGACAGGCCCGGATATTTTCACAGAAAATTGAACTGCCGGCTTTGTGTGGTGTTCCCGATGCACCTGCAAAGCCGGTAATTTTTTTGAAGAAACCATGCTCGAACTTCCCGTCCTCGAACCCGAAACCGCCACATCATCGTCCCGTCCTAAGCGCCCCGACTGGCTCAAAGTGCGCCTGCCGATGGGCGAGAACTACCGCCACGTCCGCAGCATCGTGGACGATTTCCAGTTGCACACCATTTGCCAGAGCGGCAACTGCCCGAACATGGGCGAATGTTGGGGCGCAGGCACGGCCACCTTCATGATTCTGGGGAACGTCTGCACGCGCTCGTGCTCGTTTTGCGCCGTCAAAACCGGCCGCCCAAATGAATATGACACCGACGAACCCCGCCGCGTGGCCGAGGCCATCTGGCTCATGAAAGTCAAGCACGCCGTCATCACCTCCGTCAACCGCGACGAACTGAAAGACCGAGGCGCGGAAATCTGGCACCAGACCGTCCGGGCCGTCAAAGAACGCTGCCCCGAAACGACCATCGAAACCCTCATCCCCGACACAAAAGCCAACTGGGAAGCCCTCGAACGCATGATTTCCGCCGGGCAAGAAGTCGTCTCGCACAACATCGAGACCGTGCCGAGCCTCTACCGGAAAGTGCGCCCGCAGGCCAAGTACGAGCGCAGCCTCGAACAGATCCAGCGCACCAAAAACTACGGCAAACGCACCAAAACCGGCCTCATGGTCGGCCTCGGCGAAAAGCCGGAGGAGGTTTTTCAAGTCATGGACGACCTCGTGGCACACGGCTGCGACATCCTGACCATCGGCCAGTACCTGCAACCGACCAAGATGCACATCGAAGTCGCCGAATTCGTCCACCCAGATTTGTTTGCCGAATACCGCGAAGTGGGCCTCGCCAAAGGATTGAAATATGTGGAAAGCGGCCCGCTCGTCCGCTCCAGTTACCACGCCGAGCGGCACGTCTTTTGAGCCGTTGGGTTCCGCGCCACCGAACGCACCCGGAAGCAACACTCGGAAGCCCAAACTTCACATTCGTAGAAAAACCTTCGCCCCCCAACAACATTCATCCTCTTTTGCGTTTTCAGGCAACTCAAGCTTGGTTTTCGGTGGTCAGTCGTGAGTTGTCGGAGACTCCCTCCCCGCAATCATTCGCTGGCCACAAACCACTCACAAATCACAACTAAAAAAATCCATTGCCCGTGAAAGCGCACATTCATCGGTTCCTCAACCTCGAACTCGAAAATCTTTTGGACATGAAATTCAAAACGTCCTGGCTCTTTTCCTTCATCGGCATCGCCGGGCTGGTGTTCGTCGTCGAACGCACCGGCATCTTCGGCGGCCCCAACAACACCCCCAACCCCGAAAAAGAGGCCGTGCTCATGCGCGCCGTGCTCGACGGCCTCAACCGGATGCACTACCAGCCCAAGGCCATTGACGACGCTTTTTCCGAGCAAGTCTTCGACCTTTACATGAAAGACATTGACGGCGCAAAACGCTTTTTCACGCAGGCCGATTTCGATCGGATGAAAGCCTACCGCCATCAATTGGACGACCAAGCGCAGGCTGGCACATTCGAGATGTTCAACCTCAGCGTGGAGCTGATGAACAGCTCGCTTACCAAAACAGGGGCTTGGTTCCGCGAAATCCTCGCCCAACCGATGAACTTCGACAAAAACGAAAGCATCGAAACCGACGGCGACAAACTCGACTGGGCCAAAGACGACGCGGCCCTCCGCGAACGCTGGGAAAAATGGATGCGCTACGAAGTGCTCACCCGCGTCGTGAAAGAACAGGAAAAACAGGAAAAGCCCGATTTCAAAGGCGACAAAAAGGCCTTCGAGCAACTCGAAAAAGAGCAGCGCGAAAAAGTGCTCGACGTGTACGAGAAGTGGTACAAACGCCTCGGCAAACTCGACCGCAACAAGCGGCTCGAAACCTACATGAATGCCATCACCAACGTCTTCGACCCGCACACAGGCTATTTTTCGCCGCACGACAAGGAGAATTTTGACATCCAGATGTCCGGCAAACTCGAAGGCATCGGTGCCCAGCTGCAAAGCGACGGCGAAAAAACCTCCGTCTCCAACATCGTGCCCGGCAGCCCGTCGTGGAAAGAAGGTACCCTGCAAGCAAAAGACATCATCCTCAAAGTCGGGCAAGGCGACGACGAGCCAGTGGACATCATGGGCTGGGACATTGACGACGTGGTCTCCAAAATTCGCGGCCCGAAAGGCACCAAAGTCACGCTCTACATCCAAAAACCCGACGGCAGCGAGAAAATCGTCAAGCTCACCCGCGACCTCGTCATCATGGAAGAGGGCCTCGCCAAATCGCTCATCCTCCGCAAAGGCGAAAGCCAAGACAAGGTCGGGTACATCTACCTGCCGAAGTTTTACGCCGATTTCACCCCGCAGGGCGTGACCTCCTGCGCCCTCGACGTGGCAAAAGAGGTCGGCAAATTGAAAAAAGAAGGCGTGAAAGGCATCATCCTCGACCTGCGCGGCAACGGCGGCGGCTCGCTCCGCGACGTGGTGCAGATGAGCGGCCTCTTCGTGGAAGAAGGCCCCATCGTGCAGGTGAAAAGCCGGGGCCGCAAGCCCGAAATCTTGGAGGACACCGACCCGCAGGTGCAATACGGCGGGCCGCTCATCGTCATGGTCAACACGTTCAGCGCGAGCGCGTCCGAGATTTTGGCGGCAGCCATGCAGGATTATGGCCGCGCGGTCATCGTCGGCACCAACGCCACCTACGGCAAAGGCACGGTGCAGCGTTTCTTCAACCTCGACAACATCGCGGGCGACGCTTCGGCCAAGCCACTCGGCGAAATGAAACTCACCGTGCAGAAATTCTACCGTGTCAATGGCAAAACGACCCAATTCGACGGTGTGCGCCCCGACATCGTGCTGCCCGACACCTACAACTACGTTGACCTCGGCGAACGCGAAAACGACTACCCGCTGGCAGCCAACACCATCGAATCGGTGCCGTTCAGCCAGAACGTTTACCACATCGCTGACCTGAGCAAGTTGAAAGCCGCCAGCGAAAGCCGCGTCAGCAATGACCAGACCTTCAAGCTCATCGAGGAAAATTCGCTGCGGCTCAAAAAGCAGCGCGACCTCTCCTCGTACTCGCTCGGTCTGAAAAAATACTCCGAGTGGAGCAAGCAAATGAACGCGGAAGCCGACCGCTTCGACGATATGTTCAAGCCGATTGACGGTTTCCAAGTGGAAAACCTCGCCGCCGATTTGCCTGTGATTCAAGGCGATACGTCGCGCACCGCCCGCAACGACGATTGGCTGAAAAACAAGCGCAAGGACATTCAACTGTACGAGACCCTCCAAATCATGCTCGATATGTTGAAACTCGATGCCCTCGCCGGCAAACAGTAAATCGAATTGCACTACCCAAAAAGAGGGGGGGGGGCGCCACGGCGGGGGCCCCCCCCCCGTTTTGGGGGGGAGCGTGTTTTCCGGGGAACAAACACAAACACC
>JBKBIC010000111.1:0-16216 GCA_046299435.1 Saprospiraceae bacterium | reverse complement strand
GGCAAAAAATCCGTGCAAATCAGCCAAATCCGTTCAATCCGTGTTCCCGTTTGCTACACAAAAATCTGCCTATGAAATCGCTCGCATTCCTCATCCCTCTTTCCTCGTTCCTCTTTTTTGCTGCCTGCTCGTACACTTTGAAAATCGAGGACGGGCGCACCGCGCACGAGCGCAAGCAGTACAACGTGGCCGTGCCGATGCTCCAAAAAGAGTACGCCCGCGCCAAAACCCGCACGGAAAAGGGGCAACTGGCCTATTTACTGGCCGATTCGTACCGCCGCACGGGGCAGGACGCGCAGGCATTGGACTGGTTCAAAATCGCCGCCGACAACAATCACGGCCCCGAAGCCCTCAAAAGCCAAGCCTACGGCCTGAAAAAACTCGAACGCTACCGCGAGGCCGCCGAGGCATTCAAAAATTTGGGCATCGAAATCGGCAGCCCGTATGAATACCGCAAGGAGGTCAACGCCTGCAAAATCGCGCAGGATTGGCTGAAAGAAACCCCGACCAACGGCTGGTCTGTGGAGTCCGCGCCGTTCAATTCGCCGCAAAACGACTTCTCGCCCGTGCTTTTTTCGGACGGCCGCGTGGTGTTCACGAGCGACCGGGCGACGGCTGCGGGCGAAGAAGATTACAAATGGACGGGCCACAAATTCATGGATTTGTTCATCGTCGAATCTGACGGAGCCAGCCCACAAGCGTTTGACAATCAAATGAATACGGCTGGCAATGAAGGCACGGCGTGTTTCAATTCAAAGTTTGACGAGGCGTTTTTCGTGCGGGCGGTAGCGGCCTATCGGGGCGACGATGCCTACTGCAAGATTTTCACCAGCCGCCGCGAAATGCCCGACGGCGGCTGGTCGGTGCCGCAGCCGATGCCTTTTTTGAAGGAAAAACTCAACTACCTGCACCCCGCGCTTTCGCCCGACGGCAACACGCTGTTTTTTGCCACCAACGACCCCGAAGGCTGGGGCGGCTACGACCTCTACATGGTGCAGCGCAGCAACAAAACAGAAAGCGGTTGGGACGAGCCGCGCATTCTTTCGCGGGCCATCAACACGGGCGGCAACGAGCTGTTCCCGACGTTCGATGCCGACACCCTGTATTTCGCTTCCGACGGGCTGCTCGGCATGGGCGGGCTGGATATTTTCAAGACCTACAAACTCGACAAAAACTCGTGGGCACCGCCCATCAACCTCAAAAGCCCGGTCAATTCCGGCGCGGATGATTTCGGGTTTATCGTGGACAAACGACGGACAGCGGACGGCAAACAAACCCCGAAACCCGGCGACCTGCTCCGGGCGGGCTTTTTCACCTCGAACCGTCCCGGCGGGCGCGGCGGCGACGACATTTATCGGTTCGAGCAGCGCGTGCCGCCGCCCAAACCCGTCGTCGTGGACACGTCGAAAACCGAACCCAAGCCGTTGGTTTTCAAGATGTTGCTCGAAGGCTATGTCCTCGAAAAAATCTTCTCGCGCCCTGACGACCCCAACTCGCCCCTGCTTGGCCGCAAGCCATTGGCCGGGGCGACGGTGCAAATCGAGTTCGGCGGCAGAAAGCAAAAAGTGAAGGTGGCCGACGACGGCCTGTTCAAACTCGAACTGACCGACAACATGGATTATACGTTCACGGCTTCGCTCGATGGCTACCTTGCCAACGGCACGCGGTTTTCCACGCGCGGCATCGGGAAAGACCCCGCCAACCCGGTGCAAACCTTTGAGGTTGAGATAGTTTTGGATAAGATTTTCCGCGACCGCGAAATCGTGTTGGAGAACATTTATTACGACTACGATAAATGGGACATCCGCCCGGATGCCGAGCCGACGCTCAACCGTTTGGCCGATGTGCTGCGCCAAAATCCCAGCGTCCGCATCCAACTCGGTTCGCACACCGACTGCCGGGGCAACGACGGTTACAATGCCGAACTTTCACAAAAACGCGCCCAAAGTGCAGTCAATTACCTCATCGGCAAGGGCATCGCCGCCGAACGCTTGGGCGCGGTCGGCTACGGCGAGGCAGCCCCGGCGGTGGACTGTGCCTGTGCCCGCTGTACCGAGCCAGAGCACCAAGCCAACCGCCGCACGACGTTCAAAATCGTGGAGTAAGTTTGTTGCCTACCATCTCTGCGAACCTCTGCGCCTCCTCTGTGAGCCTCTGTGTAACTATCTGAATCACAGAGGCTTGCAGCGTTTTTAGTATCAACGCAAAACACCCATGCCGCCGTCGGCGTGGACAATCTGCCCAGTCATCCAGCCCGCGTCTTCGGAGAGCAGAAAACAAGCCAATGCCGCCAGCTCGGTTGCCGTGCCGACCCGTTTGAGCGGGTGGCGGGCATCGGCGGCGGCGCGTTTTTCGTCCGAATTGAGCAGGCGGGCAGCCAGCGGCGTATCGGTCAGCGATGGGGCGATGCAGTTGACGCGCACGGCGGGTGCCAGTTCGGCAGCCAACGCCCGCGTCAATCCTTCGACGGCCCCCTTCGCGGCGGCGATGCTGGCGTGGAAGGCCATGCCCGTCCCAACCGCGACCGTGCTGAAAAGGACGATGCCGCTGCCGGGCGTGTTTTTCAGCGGTTTCAGGCAGGCTTGCACGGCCTTGACCGCACCGATGAGGTTGATTTCCAGTTCCTCGCGGAATTGTTCGGGCTTCAAAGTGGCGAATGCCCGCAGGTTGATGCTGCCGGGGCAGTAGGCCAGCCCGTGCAAATGTGCCGGCAGCATGGCCGGGTCGAATTCGTCGCGCAGCACATCGAACGGGCGATGCTCCACGAGCGGCCCAAGTTCGGCCAGCGCGTCGGCGGTGCGCGAAAAAACGAGGGTGCGATGCCCGGCGGCAGTCAGTTTTCGGACGATTTCGAGGCCGATGCCCCGGCTGCCGCCCACGACGGCGAACGTTTTTTCCATGATGATTTATCGTTTCGAGATTCGGTTGCCACTGATGTTGCGCTGGCGGCTGCACCGGAAGCGGCTGACGGATTCGTCGCGCAGGGCAAGGTGCTTGGTCTTGCGGCCCTGCACCCGCGCCCGCCACTTTTGCCAATTTCGCAGCGTCATTTCGCGGCGCATGAGTGCGATGACCTCCGCTTCCGAAAGGCCGAATTGTGCTTCGATGGCCTCGAACGGCGTGCGGTCTTCCCATGCCATCTGAATGATTCGGTCGGTATCGGTCTCGGTCAAAGGCTCTTTTTCGGGCGATTTTTTCATGCGGCGGCTGTTTTGAACGGCGGCAAAACATAGGGCGCGGGCAAGTTGTTCTGCGGGTTTATCCGATTTGCGCCCTGCTTTTGCATGAAAAAACTGCGACTCATCCTCGGCGACCAGCTGAACGCGGCCCACTCGTGGTTCCGCGAGACCGACCCCGACGGCACGGCATTCGTGCTCATGGAGGTCTTGCCCGAAACCCGCTACGTCCGCCATCACGTCCAAAAAGTGGTCGGGTTTTTCCTCGCCATGCGGGCGTTCGCGGCGGAGTTGCGGGCTGCCGGGCACCGCGTGTTTTACCTCACCCTCGACGACCCGGCCAACGCCCAGAGTTTCGAGGCCAACTGCCGCAGGCTGCTGGCCGAGCATGGTTTCCAGAAATTCGAGTACCAACTCCCCGACGAGTGGCGCGTGGACGTGCTGCTCCGCGATTTCGCGGCAAGCCTCGACGTGCCGACGGAAGCCTTCGACACGGAACATTTCCTGACGCGCCGCGACGACCTGAAAAAGATGTTCGCAGGCAAAAAGACTTACTTGATGGAGTCTTTTTACCGGAAAATGCGCGAAAAACATGGCATCCTCATGGAACCCGACGGCAAAGCCCCGCTCACTGGCCGCTGGAATTACGATGCCGAAAACCGCAAAAAACTGCCGCGAAACGTGCCAATCCCGCCCGCTTCGGCATACCACCGCGAGGTAGGCGCACTGGTCGCCATGCTCGAAAAAATGGGTGTGGAAACCATCGGCACGCTCGATGCGACGGCCTTCGATTGGCCGGTGACGCGCCGCGAGAGCCTCGAATTGCTCCGCGATTTTGTGCGGTTTAGGCTGGCGCAGTTCGGCGATTATCAGGATGCGCTGTCGCCGCGCCATTGGTTGCTTTTTCATTCGCGCCTGTCTTTCGCGCTGAATATCAAGTTGTTGCACCCACGAGAGGTCGTCGAGGCTTGCATCGGGCATTGGCGGGCCAATCCCGATTCGGTCGGCTTTTCGGCATTGGAAGGTTTTGTGCGCCAAATCGTCGGCTGGCGCGAGTATGTGCGTGGGATTTATTGGGCAGAGATGCCGGGCTTCCGGGAGCGCAATTTTTTCGGGCACTCGGCCCCGCTGCCCGTGTGGTTCTGGACGGGCCGGACGCGCATGGCCTGCCTCGCGCACGCCGTCGGCCAATCGCTCGAACGGGCCTACGCGCACCATATCCAGCGGCTTATGGTCACTGGCAACTTTGCCTTGTTGCTCGGTTGCGACCCCGACGAGGTGGACGCTTGGTACCTCGGCATTTACATGGACGCACTGGAATGGGTGGAAATTACGAACACGCGAGGCATGAGCCAGTTTGCCGACGGCGGCCTCGTGGGCACCAAACCCTACGTCAGCTCGGCCAATTACCTGCACAAAATGGGCAATTACTGCGCCACTTGCCACTACGACCGCAACCTCCGGCACGGCCCGCGTGCCTGCCCGTTCAATAGCTTGTACTGGGATTTTTACGACCGACACGCGGCCTTGCTGCGCGGCAACCCGCGCATCGGCATGGCCTATCAGGTTTGGGACAAAATGCCTGCCGACGAGCGCGCCCGCATCCTCGAACAGGCCGAGCAATACAAACAGGCGGCGGACGCGCTTTGAGCGGGGCTTATTTCCGAAACCAAAAACGGATGCGCGATTTCAAGCGGCCAATCACCGGCCTGCCCAAAATGACGACCGACGCGGCAAAAAGCCCTTTGCCCACAATCATGGCGGCGCCGATGCCGACGGCTTTGGTTTGCAGCGAAAAACTTGAAAATGGGAGCGAAAAAACGATGGCTGTGCAGCACAGCGAAAGGCCGAGCAGGAGCCAGCCGAGGGTTGTTTTCCAGTTCATGCGGCTGGAACGCGAAAGGTGGGGCGCAAGTTTTCCAGTAGCCCAGCTACTGGAAAACTTGCGGCAAAATCAGCAGTTCAAGGCCCCGCAGACCGAGAGCACTTGCCCGGAAACGTATGCCGAGAGGTCGCTGGCGAGGAAAATGGTGGCGTTTGCCACGTCGTCGCCTGTGCCGAGGCGTTTCATCGGGATGCTGGCGAGGTAGCCTTCGCGTGTTTTGTCGTCGAGCGCGGCGGTCATGTCGGTTTCGATGAAGCCGGGCGCGATGACGTTGCAGCGCACGTTGCGCGAGCCGTATTCTTTGGCAATGGATTTCGAGAAACCGATGATGCCGGCCTTCGAGGCGGCGTAGTTGGCCTGCCCGGCTTGCCCGAACACACCCACGACCGACGACATATTGATGATGCTGCCGCCAGAGCGCAACATGGGGCGCAGGCAGTGCTTGGTCATGTTGAACACCGATTTGAGGTTCGTTTGGATGACCTCGTCCCACTGTTGTTCGGTCATGCGGAGCATGAGCGTGTCGCGGGTGATGCCGGCGTTGTTGACCAGCACATCGAGTCGGCCAAAGTCTTTAACCACTTGGTTTACAAGCTGTTCGGACTGCACAAAGTCGCCCGCATCGCTTTGGTAAGCCTGCACATTGGCTCCGCCAGCGACCAAATCAGCGGCGATTTTTTCGGCGCGTGCCGCCGAATTTTGGGAAACGTAGGTAAACGCGACGGCTGCCCCGTGCGCGGCGAACTGGCGCACCAGCGATTCGCCGATGCCCCGCGAGCCGCCTGTGATGAGCGCGATTTTTCCTTCGAGTAATTTCATTGAGCGATTGAGCAAGTGAGTGATTGAGTGGTTTTTCGCGGGGCGAAAATAGCAAACCGGGCGGCGCGGCTCATTCCGAAAAAATGTTCAAGTCGAACTCGAACCCCGGCAGCACGTCTTCGCCGGAAATCAAATGGGTGGGTGGTTCGATGACAGCCGCGCTGCCGTCGGCCCGGAAAACCCAAGCGGTGCGGGTGGGCGGGTCGAGCAGCCAAGCGAGCCGCACGCCGTTGGCAATCCACACGTCGCGCATTTTTGCTTTCAATTTTTTCAAATTATCGGTCGGGCTGCTGACTTCGATGACAAAATCGGGCACGACGTGGGCAAACGACTGGCGTTCCTTCGGCGAGAGCGTGGCCCAGCGTTCGTTGGTCATCCACGCCGCGTCGGGCATCCGCTTGGCTCCGTCGGGCAGCGTGAACATGGCTTGCGAGCTGAACACTTTGCCGAGACTGGTGCGGCGGTTCCAGATACCGAGGGTGATAAGGGCTTCGCTTTCGCTACCGCCTGATTCGAGTGATGATGGAGGCATAATAATAAGATTTCCGTCTTTGTCCATTTCGAGGCGCAGTTCGGGGTTTTCGCGGCAGAGGGCCTCGAACTCCTCGTCGGTCAGGCGCGGGAGGATGCCACGCAGCTCGAAATCGTCGAATTGAAGGGCGGCTTTGGCGGCCACCGACGGCATTGGGAATGAAGCAGTTGTGCCCATGTCAGGTCGGAATTTTTGTGCAAAGTACGGAACGGCGCGGAAGCCGGGCGGCTCAATCCTCGGTGCCCAAAACCTCGAACACCTCGTCCAGCTCGTCGAAGGATTTCACGCCCACTTTTTCCTCCGCGCCGCCGCGCAGCGCGATGCCCACCGGGGCGAGTGCCTCCAAAATGCCGGGCAGGTTTTCGGGCGTGAAATCAAACGCGAGCAGCACCGGGAAGCCCCGGCAAATGCGCTCCCAAAAGTCAATGTCTTTGGCAATGAACGCCCAATCGAGGCCGTGCCGGGTGAAATCGAGCAGGAAATGCTGCACGAACGGTTCGCCGAGGCGCAGGTCGTTTTCGAGGTGTTCGGGCGAAAAGCCGGGCGCGACGGGGATTTCCAAAATCAAATCGAGGCCGTCCAGCACGGATAGGTCGCCTTGGTCAACGCGCACCTGCACGGCATCCAAACCGAAAAACGCGGCGGCCTCGCGCACGACCGCGAACGGCGCGGTGGAAAACTCGCCGACGATTCGCGGGCCTTCCACCCATTCGCGGATGGCCTTCATGAACATCGGGTCAAGGTAGCCTTCGGTGCCTTCTTCGAGGTTGAAACCGAGGAACGCGACTTCTTTGGCCGCAAAATACCGGGCATCGGTGAGGTTGGTGACGGCGGAGGCTTTGACCAAAAGCGGGGCCGGGGGACGAGAAACGAGGAGCGACATTTTTGAAAATTCGTGGTTCGGAAACAGGCAAACGCCCTTGCCTTCGGGCGGCAAAACTACGCGAGGCCGTTTTCCCGAAGGCTATATTTCCTCGGCGGGAGTGTCTATTTTTGGGGCAAATAACTGCACGCCCGATATGTTCGACATCGCTGAAAAACAAATCACCGTACATGAATTCCTCCAACGCGACGACTTCGAGGAGGGGTATCAGTATGAACTCATAAATGGTGAAATCGTGAAAAAACAAGCCCCCTCGCCTGCCCATCAGATGGCCTTGGTCAAAATTCTGGTTAAACTAGAAATTTATGTCAATGCCTCCAAACTTGGCCGCTGCCTTTGTGCTCCGCTCGATGTCTATTTCACCGAGCTGGATTACTACCAACCTGACATCATTTTCATCTCGAAAGACCGCCTGCACATCATCACGCCCGACGGCGTGGAAGGTGCGCCGGATTTGATTGTCGAAATCCTTTCGCCAAGCACCGCCCGCCACGACCGCGACCGAAAAATGAAAATCTACCGCCGCACGGGTGCCCGCGAATATTGGGTGGCCGACCCCAACAACCGCTCCATCGAGATTTATGCCCAGCAAGACGGCGATTTCGAGATGACCGATTTTGCGATGGGCACGGGCGAAGTGCGCTCGCGCTTGCTCGAAGGCTTGGTTGTGGACGTGGCCGATGTGTTTGGGTGAGCCATGCAAAAACGCGGGCTGGCTGCGTAGTTTTGCCGCCCAAATCCGCACCCGACCATGCACCAAACTTCTTGGCTCAAGATTGCCCCCGACTCCGATTTCAGCCTCCACAACTTGCCGTTCGGCATCTTTGAAACCGCCGACCGCGCGCCCCGCGCAGGCATTGCCATCGGCGACCACATCGTGGATTTGGCCGCCGCAGCCGGGGCCGGGCTTTTCGGCAAACGCCGCTTTTTCCAGCGTGTTTTTGAAAAAAACACCCTCAACGAGTTCATCGCCCTCGGCAAACCCGTGACCAACCGCATCCGCCGCAAGGTGCAGGATTGGCTCACGGCCTCGCCCGACGCGCCGGAAAACGCCGCCCAAATCTTGGTCGAGCGAAAAATTGCCCGGATGCACCTGCCCGTCTCGGTGGGCGATTACACGGATTTTTACAGCAGCATCGAACACGCCACGAACGTCGGCAAACTGTTCCGGCCCGACAATCCGCTCCTGTCCAACTGGAAGTGGCTGCCCGTCGGCTATCACGGACGGGCATCGAGCGTAGTGGTCAGCGGGACGGATTTCCGCTGGCCGCACGGCCAAATCGTGCCGCCGGGCACGGTGCCGGAAGTACCGGTTTTTGCGCCATCCCGCGCACTGGATTTTGAGTTGGAAATGGCCTTTGTCATTGGCAAAGACTCCGCGCTCGGCGAGCCGATTTCGGTGGAAAAAGCGGAGGAATACATTTTTGGTCTTTTGCTGTTCAACGATTGGAGCGCGCGCGACATCCAACGCTGGGAATATGTGCCGCTCGGCCCGTTCTTGGGCAAGAACTTCGGCTCGTCGGTCTCGCCGTGGATTGTGCCGTTGGAAGCCCTCAAACCTTTCCGCACGAAAGGCCCCAAGCAAGACCCCGCGCCGCTGGACTACCTGAAAACCAAAGGGTTGCAAAATTTGGACATCGCCCTCGAAGTCGCCATCCAGCCCGCGAACGCGGCAGCGGAAACCGTCGTCAGCCGCTCGAACACGAAATATCTGTACTGGAACATGGCGCAGCAACTCGCCCACCACACCGTCAACGGCTGCAACGTCCGCGTCGGCGACCTCATGGCATCGGGTACCATCAGCAGCCCCGATGCAGGCGGCCTCGGTTCGCTGCTCGAAATCACGGAGGGCGGCAAAAAACCCATCCAACTTGCCGACGGGAGCACCATGACTTACCTCCGCGACGGCGACCGCGTGACCATGCGCGGCTTCGCCCAGAAAGACGGCCTGCGCGTGGGCTTCGGCGAGGTGACGGGTAAAGTTGAAAAGTTGAAAAGAGGGGAAGAGTTGAAGAGTTGAAGAGGGGAAGAGTTGAAGAGTTGAAAAAGGCTTCAGACTGTTCGCCTCTTCAACTCTTCAACTCTTCAACTCTTCAACTCTTCCCCTCTCTTCAACTTCATTTTTTCAACGTCATCGTGAATTCGGCGACTGCTTGGATTTCCTCTGGCGACAGGATTTCTTGGAACGGGGTCATCAGGCCCTTGCCCTTCGTGACCATTTGGACGCGCTCGTGCTGCGTGAGCATGCTTTGCGAAAGGTCTTTCGCGCCGTTCAGGCCGAGCTTGCCGTCGGCACCGTGACAGGTGACGCAGAATTTTCGGAAAACCGCCGCACCGTCTGGTTTGGATGCTGCTCCGTCGGAGTGTCTTTGGGCAGTGGCAGCGGCATTTTGGGCGATTTGGTCAGATGCCGACGTGCAGCCAGACACGGCCAAAATCAGGGCTACACTGAGGCTGAATAGTTTGTGTTTATGAGACATGGGCTGAAGTTTTTTCGAAAAAAATGTAAACGCGAAACCGCCTCGACCAAACATCCCAATCCATTCGCTTGAAAACCAGTTGTTTAGCCATGAAACAAGCAAATCGGGCCTGTCCGGGCTTGGCATGGTTCTTGTTTTTTATCAAGCACCAAGCGATTGGTATAAGCACTTGACGAAAGTTTGAAGAGCGACACATTAATTTTTGAGGACATTTGAAAATCGTGCTTGCCTTTTTACTTTTGTGCCCGCTTGTTCTCCAAATGTTCTTTCGAGCGTATATGTTTTTCGCCCAAAAACGTTTGTGGGACTGGCTCATAGAGTGAGTGTTTGTTCATAGTTTTTGTTTTTTACTTTGCTGCCCGATGAAAAATCGGGGGCAAATTTCCCCAGAAGACCCCATCCATACGATTCAAGAATAGTGTTTGTTCATAGTGTTTGTTTTTTGTTTTGTCCCTGTCAAGTAGCAATTATTTGGCAGGGTTTTTTGTGTCCACACGCGGCCTTCTGCTGCAAAACAGTGCCATACGGCTGCTCAAATTTCCCATTCACTTCCGGCTCACATCCAAACTGTCGCAAACGGCGCGTAGCCGAGCGGCGGGAAATTTTTCTGTCAAAACCGAATCGAGATGGAAAAATGCCACCCGCGCATCGGTCGCTAAACGGATGCTCCGGGCGAGTTCGGTGGCTTCCGACAACAGCGGCTGCGACACCGTTTCGAGCCGCACCAAATCGCCGGGCCGAAGGTAGTGGCCCTCCAAAATTGTCCCCTCCGATACCTCGAATTGATTGATTGTCAGTTGTTTGAATTTACCTGTGCCTGACAATTTACGCGCCTCGCAGCCGGGCAAAATCTTCCAAAAAATACCCTCGCGGAACACGACCGCCCATGAAAAAACGGGCAGGGCCAAATCCAACGGCAACGGGTAGCGAGCGGGTGCGCCGTGCAGGTATTTCTGCAAATCGGCTGTCTGCAAAATGGAGTTTTCGGTCGCGGGCGATTCGATGTCGCCCGTGTTGTAAAGCATCAGCATGCCCCGGTCGGCGGGCGGCACGCCCGTTTGCTCCGGGAATTTGTACTGGTGCAGCCGGATGGTGGCCGAAAGGGCGGAGCCGTTGGGCAAATGCCGCCGCGCCGTTTTCAAAAACTGGAAATACGCCGGGCGCGTCGTGGCCGTCCAGTCGCAGTCAAATTGGATTTCTTGGGCTTGGGTTGCGGGCGGCCATCGGCTTTGCGCCGCACCGATGGCCTGCGCCACGCGCCGGGCAAGCGAGTCAATTTCTGCGCCGGGCAAATCCCGGAAAACCTCGTTGGTCAGGAACACACAGGGCACGATTTGTCGGCCCGCCAAAAAGTCCGTCGTGCCGATTTCGAGGCGAGCGAGCGGCTCGATTTTTCCGTTTGTTGGATTTTTGCCAATGTCCAATACTTTGACAAGCAGCGTGTTGCAGCCCAGCGAATCAAGATGTTGCCCCTCGGTGTGCGAAATTCGCAACTCGGTTTTCCAGAAATAGTAGGCGGGCTGCACGGGTTTTCGCGGCGTTTCGCGGCACTGCGCGAGCAGCGACAGCCCGCACAAAAACAGCAAAAGCCGGGCACTTGCGGTGCCCGGCTTTTGTGTGATTGGCCTGTGCAATCGTCGGTTCATTTGATGCGGGAGCTGCCTTTGGCGGGGTATTTTTTGGCGTAGGCGCGTGCTTTCGGGACGAGGCTTTTGAGGGTCTCGCTGCGCTTTTTGGGGTCGGGGTGCGTGCTCAAAAACGCGGGCGGGCGCGAGCCGCCTGCCTTGTTCATGCGCTGCCAGAACGGTTCGGCCTCGGTGGGGTTGTAGCCGGCCATCGCCATGAGGTAAAGGCCGATTTCGTCGGCTTCGCTCTCGTGCTTGCGGCTGAACGGCAACAACACGCCGACTTGCGTGGCGGCCCCGGCTGCGGTCATCAACAGTTCGCGGGTTTGGGTGGGTTTTTGGGCGAGAGCCACATCGAGTGAGGCCAAACCAAGTTGCGCCACCAGCCCCTGACTGACGCGCTCGTTGCCGTGATTGGCAAGGGCGTGGGCGATTTCGTGGCCCATGACGACGGCCAGCGCGTCCTCGTTTTGCGTCACTTTCAGGATGCCAGTGTACACGATGACCTTGCCGCCGGGCATACAAAAGGCGTTCACGGTCGGGTCGTCAATCACGTTGAACTCCCACGCGAAGCCCCGGAGGTCTTTTTCCATGCCTTTTTGTTTGTAATACGTCTCGGCGGCGAGCTTGATGTCGTTGCCAATGCGGCGCACCATCTCGTATTCGCTGCCGGATTTTTCAGTCTTGGCCGCGTTTTGGCTCAGGAAGGTCTTGTACTCGGCAAAGCTCATCTGGTTGAGCTGCGCGTTGGGGATAAGGTTGAGTTGTTTGCGCCCGGTGAACGCGGTCTTTTTGCAGGCCACGACAGCGGCGGCGACAAACAAAATCAGCAAAAGTTTCTTTCCCATGATTCATTGAGTTGGTTAAGTGAACGGTAATTGAGTGAATGAACGACTCGGAAACGCCCTTTTGTCGGGCAATATTGAAAAGTATGCACGGCTTTCGAGGGTTTTAAGATACCTTCGCGGCGAAAAATCAAGCTGCAATAGGCTGTTTCACTTCGGGCATCGGCGGTTTTGACGGTGTAAAGTACGGCGGCAGCAAACGATTTTTTGGCACCTCGTACTGGATTTGTGGGCAAAGAGAAGGATACAAAACTGCGGCTTCACGGGCCTCGCCCGACACGCGGCAACATTGCCGCCTCGCCGTCCCGCCATCTCACCATCTCGCTATCTGGAAAACGCCCGGGGGATTTTCCACCATTCACAACTCCGTGATTGTCACGGGTTTATTGTCCAAAATGAGTTCTTTCAAAGACTTGGGTTTGCGCGAAGACTTGCTCCGCGCTGTAACCGAAATGGGTTTCGAGACCCCGACCCCTGTGCAGGAATTGGTCATCCCGACCGCCCTCACCTCCAATGGCGACATCATCGCCCTCGCCCAGACCGGCACTGGCAAAACTGCCGCTTTCGGCCTTCCACTCCTCCAACAAATTGACCTGGATGCCCGCCATGTGCAGGCCCTCGTCCTTTGCCCGACCCGCGAATTGTGTGTGCAAGTGGCGGGCGATCTGACCAACTATTCCAAGTATTTGCCGCAGGTGAAAGTCGTGGCCGTTTATGGCGGCGCAGGCATTGACCAGCAAATCCGGGCGATAAAATCCGGCGCGCAAATCGTCGTCGCCACGCCGGGCCGCTTGGTTGACCTCATCGAGCGCAAAGCCGTAAAACTCGAAAACGTCGTCCGCGCCGTGCTCGACGAGGCCGACGAGATGCTCGACATGGGTTTCAAAGATTCCCTCGACTTCATCCTCGGCAACGCCGAAAACCGCCAGACGACGTGGCTTTTTTCGGCCACCATGTCCCGCGAGGTGCGCTCCATCGCGGAAGAATACATGAAATCGCCGCTCGAATTGAGTACCGGCAAGCGTAACCAGACCAACGAAAACATCGAGCACGTCTATTACGTCTGCCGCCCCGATGACAAATACGCCGCGCTGAAACGCATCGTGGACTACAACCCCGGCATCTACGGCCTCATTTTCTGCCGCACAAAAGCCGAGACCAAAGAAATCGCCGACCAGATGATGCGCGACGGCTACAACTCCGACGCGCTGCACGGCGACCTCGCGCAGGGCGAGCGCGACCGTGCCATGGGCCGCTTCCGCGACCGCAGCCTGCAACTGCTCATCGCCACCGACGTGGCCGCGCGCGGCATTGACGTGAGCGACATCTCGCACGTCATCAACTACGGCCTGCCCGACGAGCCGGAGGTGTACACCCACCGTAGCGGCCGCACCGGGCGCGCCGGCAAAACGGGCGTGAGCTTGAGCATCATCACGCCCAAATTCGAGTCGCGCATCCGCGAAATCGAGCGCATCACAAAGGCATCTTTCACGAAAAAAAGCATCCCGACCGGGCGCGAAATCTGCGAAAAACAGCTGCTCGACATCGTGAAAAACATCCACGAACAAGAGGTACACGATGCCGAAATCGAGCCGTTCCTGCCGAAAATCTATGCCGAGCTGGAAGATTTGACGAAAGAAGAACTCATCAAACGCTTCGCCAGCGTGGAGTTCAACCGCTTTTTGGCCTACTACCGCAATGCCATTGACATCAACATCGCGCCCAAAGGCAGCCCCAAGCCCCTGCGCGGCGAACACGCGGTGGCCGGCGCGGGCAAGTACGTCCGCTATTTTGTCAACATCGGCGACATGGATGGGCTGGAAAAACGCGACTTCCTCAAACTTATGACCAAGCGTTTCGGCGTGCCCGGCTCGGCGTTGGGCCGCATTGACATCAAACGCTCGTTCACGCACTTCGACATCGAGCAGTCCTTTGCCCAACAGGTCGCCCGCGAACTGGGCGAACTGACCTTCAATGGCCGCCCGCTGCGCGTCAACGAGGCCGACGACAAACCGGAGAAAAAACCCAAGCCCAAAAAAGAAAAGGTGTGGGAATCCGAAAAGCCGTGGAAAAAGAAGAAGTGGTGATTGGCTGGCTCGATGATTTGGCTATTCGGTGATTTGGCTATTCGGTGATTTGGCTATTTGGTGATTGGATTTCGGATAGCCGAATCACCGGATAGCCGAATCACCGAATCATCAAATCGCCGACAAAAAAAGGCGTTCAACTTTTGCAGTCGAACGCCTTCGCCAACGAGGATTTGTTTTGATGTATAGCGGACGGTTGAAAAATTCAATCTTGTGCAAGTGGCTGATTGCCAGTTCACTCGGCTTTTTTTCCGGCAGATTTGATGACAAAAAACAGCACCACGCCGACCAACAGGAAATCAATGATGGACTGGATGAACGCCCCCAACTTGACCTGTGCCTCGCCGCTGCCGAACACGAAGGACTCCGCGAAATTCAGCCCGCCGGTCAGGATGCCCAGAATCGGGACGATGACGTTGGAGACGAGCGAGTCAATGATTTTCTGGAACGCGCCCGCGATGACTACCGCCACCGCCAAACTCAACACATCGCCGCGAAAGAGGAAGTTTTTGAGTTCTTGCCACATGGTTGTTTCCGTTTTTGAGTGAAGAAAATGACACGGGCGAAAGTAAAGCGGGTTTCTGGTTCCGGTGAAAAATTTTCCCGACAATTCTCCTGCAAATTCAAAATCCGGGCAAGCGTGTTTTTGTCGGCCAATTATTCGTCATTTTTTGAAAAGAACAGTTCGGAGGCGATGCGGTCGGCGAGCAATTTGCCTCGTGCGGGCAAGGTGAAAACTTCGCCCGTGCGCACGACTGTCCCCGCCGCCACGAACGGCTGCACTGCTCGCTCGAAGCCCTCGGCAAAGCCCACGCCCAGTTCCCGAATCTTCGCTAAATCGCAGCCCCACATCGTCCGCAGCGAGGTCATCACATATTCGTTGTAGCGGTCGGTGGGCGAGAGTATTTCCCGCTCAAACGGGATAGTTCCCGCTTCCAAAGTCTTGATATACAATGCGTTATTGGCGACGTTCCACTGCCGCGCCGCGCCATCGAACGAGTGCGCCGAAGGGCCGATGCCCAGATATTTTTCACCTGACCAATAGCTGCTGTTGTGCCGGGCGCGCCAGCCGGGCCGTGCGAAATTGGAGATTTCGTAGTGCTCGAAACCTTCGGCTGCCGCTGCTTCTATGAGCCACTCGAATTGCTGGGCGGCTTTTTCCTCGTCCATTGGCGGCTGCTTGCCCTTTTTCACCCAGCTGCCCAGCGCGGTGCCGTCCTCGACGGTCAGGCAATAACACGAAATATGCGGGATGCCGAGCGCGAAAACCGTCCGCACGTTTTCGTGCCACTGTGCATCGGAGGTGGTCGGTGCGCCGTAAATCAGGTCAACGGTCAGGTTCTCGAAGCCTACGGCGCGGGCGTTTTCAATGCAGAGGCGGGCGTGTTCGGCGGTGTGGGCGCGGTTCATCCAGCGCAAATCCGCGTCCGAAAAAGACTGGATGCCGATGCTCAATCGGTTGACGGGCGTGTGGTCGCGCAGGTCGCGCAATTTGTCGAGCGTCAGGTCGTCGGGGTTGGCTTCGAGGGTGATTTCCGCGTCGGCGCGGACGCGGTGCAGGCTGTGTATTTTTTCAAAAATCCGCTGCAACTCGCTGGTTTCCAACAGCGAAGGTGTGCCGCCGCCAAAATACACGGACGTGATTTCCGAGCCGCCGAGGTAGCCTTTTTGCAAATCCAGCTCGCGCAAAATGGCCTCGACCATCGGCGTTTTCAGGCGCAGCGAGGTCGAAAAATGGAAGTTGCAATAGTGGCAGGCCTGCTTGCAAAACGGGATGTGGAGGTAGATGCCGGGCATTTTGATGGTGATTTGGTGATTTGGCTATTTGGTGATTTGGCTATTTGGTGATTTGGCTATTTGGTGATTTGGCTATTTGGTGATTTG
>JBKBIC010000110.1:0-16317 GCA_046299435.1 Saprospiraceae bacterium | reverse complement strand
AGTGATGAATGATGAGTGATGAGTGATGAACACTCTCCCACGCCGCACACGTTCATCATTCATAGTTCATCATTCATCATTCATCACTCATCACTCATCACTCATCATTCATCACTCATCACTCATCACTCCCCTCCCATGCTCGCCCGCACAAAATCCACGAAAAGCGGGTGCGGCCGCTCGACGGTGCTCTTCAATTCCGGGTGGAACTGCACGCCGACGAACCATTTGTGGTCTTTCAACTCGACAATCTCGACCAAGCCCGTGTCGGGGTTGGTGCCCGAAGCGACGAGGCCAGCCTTTTCCATCGGCTCCAAATATTGGTTGTTGAACTCCCAGCGGTGGCGGTGCCGCTCGGAAATGCTCACCGAACCATAGGCCGCCGCTGCGCGGCTTTTCTTTTTCAGGTCGCAAGCGAACGCGCCGAGCCGCATGGTGCCACCTTTTTGGGTGATGTTTTTTTGCTCGTTCATCAAGTCAATGACCGGGTGTGGCGTGTGCGGGTTGACCTCCGTGGAGGCTGCGTCTTTGAGGTTCAAGACGTTGCGCGCAAACTCCACGACGGCGCACTGCATCCCCAAGCAAATGCCGAAAAACGGGATGTTGTGCTCGCGGACGTACCGTATCGCGCTCAATTTGCCCTCGATGCCGCGCTCGCCGAAGCCCGGCGCGACGAGCACGCCGTTCAGTCCTTCGAGGGCTTTGCCTACGTCTTTGTAGCTGCCTTCGAGGGCTTCGGCGTGGATGGGCACCACTTTCACTTTGCATTCATTGACCGTGCCGGCGTGCACAAATGCCTCATAAATAGACTTGTACGCATCGGGCAGCTCGTTGTATTTGCCGACGAGGCCGATTTTCACCTCGTGCATCGGGTTTTTGAGCTTGCCCAAGAATGCCTTCCACGAGGTCAGGTTCGGGTCTTTGGTTTCGCGCAGGTGCAGTTTTGAAATCACCACGCTGTCGAGCCGTTCCTTCAACATCAGCAGCGGCACATCGTAAATCGTGTCCGCGTCAATGCTTTCGATGACCGAGCCGCTCTCGACGTTGCAAAACAGCGCGAGCTTGCGACGAATGTCCAGATTGAGCGGGTGTTCCGTGCGGCAAACGAGGATGTCGGGCTGTACGCCGAGGCTCAGGAGTTCTTTGACGGAGTGCTGCGTGGGCTTGGTTTTCAGCTCTTTGGCGGCCTTCAAATACGGAATCAACGTGAGGTGGATGACGAGGCAGTTGTCGCGGCCCAGTTCCCAGCGCAACTGACGCACCGACTCGACGTAGGGCAGCGATTCGATGTCGCCGACCGTGCCGCCCAACTCCGTGATGACCACATCGAACTGGCCGGTTTGGCCGAGCAGCAGCATCCGGCGTTTGATTTCGTCGGTGACGTGCGGGATGACTTGGACGGTCTTGCCGAGGTAGTTGCCGGCGCGTTCGTTTTCGATAACTGTTTGATACACAAGCCCTGTGGTCACGTTGTTGGCCCGCGAAGTGGGTGTGTTCAGGAAGCGTTCGTAGTGGCCGAGGTCGAGGTCGGTCTCTGCGCCGTCGTCGGTGACGTAGCACTCGCCATGCTCGTAGGGGTTGAGCGTGCCGGGGTCAACGTTGAGGTACGGGTCGAACTTTTGGATGGTGACCGAAAAACCGCGCGATTGGAGCAGTTTGGCGAGCGAGGCGGAGACGATGCCTTTGCCCAGCGAGGAGGTGACTCCCCCCGTAACAAATATGTATTTTGTCATTGTTGGATTGGGGACTTTCAACGGTTGGCAGTTGACGGTTGACGGTTGGCGGGCTTTGTCTGCCGCCTGCCGCCTGCCGTCCACCGTTCACCGTCAACCGTCCAATTTGAACTGTTACGGGATGCAAAGGTAGGTTGTTGGGTTCGGGATTGGCCGCTGCGGTCGCGTGTTTTCGTGCGCGGATTTTTTGCGCTACCTTTGGACATCGTTTTTTCTTAAAAATCAGGCACATGGTTTTGATTGATGACGACATCCTGCGGACGGCCAACCTGACGGAGCAAGAAGTGAAAACCGAGCTCGCCGTCCTGCTTTTCAGCAAAGGCCGCCTGTCGTATTCCCAAGCCCGCCGCCTTGCGGGGGTTGACCGAATTGCTTTCGACGACCTTCTTTTCGACTACGGGGTACCGTCCGAGTTCACATCCGACGACCTCGAGAAAGACTTGCAAACCATTGAAAACCTGAACCTTGTGCGCCGTGACAATCGTCAGTGACACCTCGCCCGTCAGCAATCTGCTCCGCATCGGTCAATTGCGTTTGCTCAAACTTGTCTTTCAAAACATCGTCATACCCGGCAAAGTCATGGATGAATTGCTCGTGTTGCGCCAACGCGGGATTGATTTGGCCGAATTGGTAAATGCAGCATGGATAGAGGTCAAAAACCCGACACAAACTGATTTTTTGGCCGGCCTGAAACTTGAACTGGACGAGGGCGAAGCCGAGGCCATCGCATTGGCAAAAGAACTTGGAGCCGACACACTCATCATTGACGAATTGCAGGGCCGAGCGGTGGCCGTGCGTGAGGGCTTGCAAATAATCGGCGTGTTGGGCATTTTGCTGGAAGCGAAACAGTCGGGGCATTTGCCCGAAATCCGCCCAATGCTGGATTTGCTCATCAGCAAAGCCAAGTTCCGCTTAAACCCTGCGCTGTATCACCGTGTTCTTGGCCTTGCCGGCGAACTGCCGCACAACTGAACCCACCGCGATGCAAACCGTCCGTTTCCAAGATTTAGGCCGCATTGACTACCAGCAAGCATGGGACTTGCAGACCCAGTTGCACAAAAACCTGGTGGACAACAAACTGGCACACAGGCACTTGCAGCCGAAAACATACCCGCAGGCCCACCAGCTCTTGCTCTGCGAGCACCCGCCCGTTTTCACGCTCGGCAAAAGCGGCTCGATGCAAAACTTGCTGCTCTCGGAGGCCGAACTGACCGAGCGCGGCATCCAATTTTTCCCCATCAATCGCGGCGGCGACATCACTTTTCACGGCCCCGGCCAAATCGTCGGCTACCCAATCCTCGACCTCGAATGTTTTTTCACCGACGTGCATCGCTACGTCCGCAACATCGAGGAGGTCATCATCCGCACCATCGCCGATTTCGGCGTGGAAGGTTTCCGAATCAAAGGCTACACGGGCGTGTGGGTCACGGGCGAAACCCAAAACCCAAAACTCAAAACCCAAAACTGGAAACTGGAAACCCAAAACCGGAAAATCTGCGCCATCGGCGTGCATCTCAGCCGCTGGACGACGCTGCACGGCTGGGCTTTCAACGTGGCGACCGACCTGCGGCATTTCGATTTAATCATACCTTGTGGCATTGCCGACGACGACAAAACCGTCACATCGCTCGAACTTGAACTCGGCCACGCTGTTGATATGGCCGCTGTGAAAGCCAGCATCCGTCGGCATTTCGCCGATGTTTTTGAATGTTCATGGAGTGAGTGAGCCAATGAGTGATTAGGCGAATCGCTTACTCACTCATTATGTATTCACTCATTCACTCATTGTGTATTCACCCACTCACTCATTCACCCATTGAAAAAAGACATTGAAATCCTGAAAGTGGAAGACCTGGCGGTGGCAGTCGCCCCGCGCATGGCTTTTGAAGAAGACCACGATTTTTTTTGGGACGCATACCTCATCAACCTCAAAGACGAACCCATCCGCTCGGTGCTCGTCAACTCGACGGGCTATGGCGAAATCGAAGGGCAGCAGCGGCGCACCTCCACGCTGCGCTATTTCTTCGAACAAATCGGCCCGCTGGAAGTGGTGAAAATCGAGCCGGTGCAGGTCTCGCTGCTCGGCATGGCAAGCGAGTATTGGGTCAGCTTTTCGTTCAACGACTACCTCTACGACAAAAAATACGTCTTCGTGCCGGGCAGCCTCCACGAGATGCACTTCACCCAAATCCCGTTCCTCGACCGCAGGGGCGTGATGATTCGTTGATGGTGATTGGTTTATTCGGTGATTTGGCTATTTGAAAAACCAATCACCCAATAGCCAAATCATCGAATAGCCAATAAAAATGATTTCACTTTTTGAACGCAAGATTGACCCCCTGCGGCAGGCCGCTGTCGTGTTCGCCGGGTCATTGGTCGCCATGCTGGGCGGCTGGGCCTCGACCGCGACGGGCATTTTCACGACCGACAAACTGTTCGCGTGGAGCATCGCCACCGGGTTCCTGCTGCTGTTCGGCATTTTCAACAGCGTGTTGAGTCTCAATGCGGACAGTTCGGCGGGATACTGGGGCCGCTCGATGTACAGTTTCCTCGGCCTTGCGTTTGCCAACGGCATGGTGGCGTGGGGCATTTCGGGCGTGTCGGTGGGCGAGGCGGAGTCGTACAAATGGATTTACGTCGTGGTCACGGTGGGGTTCCTCGTGTTCATTTCGATGGTAAATGCCATGCGGAAAATCGTCGAGTTCGCCGAGCGCGAGGAATGGAACCAGCCGCGCCGCCGCAATCGGTGAGATTGGTTGGCTGCTTGATTGGTTTATCGGGTTGCCAATCAACCAGAGCCAACCAATCACCAATCAACTAGACAACTCAACCAAACATGAAACATCTCGCAATCGTGCTGGCCATCGCGGCCTGCAACCCCCAATCGCAAAGTGCTGCCACTGCTGACGCCGCACCTGCCTCGCAGACGACTCCCACCCAAGAGACCCCGTCGGCTGTCACCGATACCATCGTACCGCCTGTGCTGGAAAACGGCCAGCTGGTCAAAATCGAAAAAACGGACGACGAGTGGCGCAAGCTCTTGACCAAGGAGGAGTTCCGGGTGCTGCGCCAAGAAGGCACCGAACGCGCTTTCACGGGCGACCTCTGGGACAACCACAAAAAGGGCACTTACATCTGTGCGGCCTGCGGCCTGCCGCTGTTTTCTTCGGAGACGAAGTTCGATTCGGGCACGGGGTGGCCCTCGTTTTTCAAGCCCATCGCGCCCGGCCACGTCCGCGAAGTGACCGACAGCAGCCTCGGCATGGATAGGGTAGAGGTGGAGTGCGCCCGCTGCGGCGGCCATCAGGGGCACGTTTTCCCGGACGGCCCGGCCCCGACGGGGATGCGGTATTGCATCAATTCCGTGTCGCTCGATTTTGTGGGACGGTGAGAGGTGAGACGGCGAGGGACTTTTTTTTGAGTCAAGTTCTATCATGACAATACGCGGTGCCGACGGTGGCGGCCCCGCGTTTTGTTTCTCACCGTCTCACCGTCTCACCGTCTCACCGTCTCACCGTCTCACCTCTCACCTCTCACCGTCTCACCTCTCACCTCTCACCGTCTCACCGTCTCACCGTCTCACCTCTCACCGTCTCACGGGTTGGCTTTCGCGCCAGTTTCCGCTGATTTTTCACGGTAAAGTTCCTCTTGCGTTTTGTACGGCACACCGTCTAAGAGTTGCATGAGTTTGTCGCGCTCGACGGTAAATTTCTGCAAATCAGCACCTTGCAAGGGTTTGGCCGTCGGCAAATCGAGGCGGGTGTGGTCAACCTGTCGGCCATTTTTCCAAAAACGGAAACAGACGTGCGGCCCGGTCGCCAGCCCGGTAGAGCCGACGTAGCCAATGGTCTGGCCCTGCGCGACGCGGGTGCCGGGGCGGATGCCTTTGGCAAAGCGGCTCATGTGCAGGTACTGCGATTCGTAGGTGCCGTCGTGCCGGATTTTGACGTAGTTGCCATTGCCGCCGCGCCGCGTGGCTTCGAGCACCGTGCCGTCGGCGACCGACAAAATCGGGGTGCCGTGCGGGGCCGCGTAGTCCGTGCCGAAGTGCGGGCGGCGGTAGCCCAGCACTGGGTGCAGGCGGTTGAGGCTGAACCGCGAGGAGATACGGCTGAATTTGAGGGGCGATTTCAGGAATGCTTTTTTGGCCGGGCGACCGTCGAAATCGAAGTATTTGCAGGATTCGCCGGGCTTGTCGTAGTTGAACGCGAAGTATTGTTTGCCCTCGCGCTCATAGACGGCGGCGATGATGTTGCCAGTGCCGACCGCTTGACCTTCGACGTAGTGCTGTTCGTACACCATTTTGAAGCGGTCGCCTTGTTTTTGGTGGTAAAAATCCACCGACGTGGCGAGGATGTCAATCATGCCGTCGGCCAGTTCGTCGCTGAGGCCGTTGTCGGTCAGGGCTTGCCAAAAACTGGTTTCGAGCACGCCGGACGAGGCCGCGATTTTGGTGTCCACCTGCCGTTTGACGAGTTCCACGCGCGGATTTTCTTTCAAGTGAAAGACCACGAATTGGTACGGCGAAGGCTCGTAAACCATGTAATCCGGCGCGTCGCCCTCGGTCGCCGAGAGGAAGGTGTATTTCCGGCCAATCCGCATCGAGGTGATGTCGAACACGCCTTTGGAGCTCTCAACCAACTGATTGACAACGGGATACGTCACGCCCTGTTTCATCAAAATTTCGCCGAGCACGTCGCCCGAATGGAGCTCGTCCTCGAAAACATGGAATTTATCCAGCGCGAAACCCCACTTGACGTTGGCGGGTTGGATAGGCAGTGCGCCCAGTTTTTCTTCTGCTAAGATGAGCGCGGCGGCTTGCTGTGCGGATGGGGTGCGGAGGGTGGCGGCCAACAGCCCGGCTGAGAGGGCGACGCTTCCGGCAAGGAACAAATTGCGATATTTCCAATGCCAAAAACGCCGCGCCGCCGACTGTGGCTTTGTGTCGTCGGTATTCTTCACGTTCGTTTTCTCTTGCTCGTTTGGTGATAAAATGAAGGTGAACCGGGGCGAAAGTAGAACAAGGTTTTGGGAAATCGTGCCCGCACGGAAACGGTTTAACACATAAGGGTTAGGCGGCGCAGGCTTCGAAACGGCTGTGCTATGCGATTTGTGCCTCCGCTCCGGCCCGCTTCGCACGGGCGTTTTGCTACTTTTGCGGGCGAATTTTTAGCACCGAAAATTTCGCGGCGACCTCCGTGCGAATTCAGTAAACACTCAACCACGAAACGTGCAACAAGCTGAAAATCAAGAACCTACGGCTGAAAAATTGCCTTTCCGCTCCGGCTTTGTCAACATCATCGGCAAGCCGAACGTCGGCAAAAGCACGTTGATGAACGCCCTCGTGGGCGAGCGCATGAGCATCATCACGCACAAGCCGCAGACGACGCGGCACCGGCTCATCGGCATCCTGACGGGCGAAAACTTCCAAATCGTCTTTTCCGACACGCCCGGCTACGTCAAAGACCCCAACTACCAGATGCACAAGGCCATGAACCGCTTTGTGGAAGAGACCGTCGAGGACGCGGATTTGATGCTCTTCGTGGCTGACCTGAAAGACGAACTGGACGAGGCGAACCCTGTGTTGGACGTGCTGCGGAAAGTGGAGTCGCCGCTGATTTTGGTGCTGAACAAGACCGACCTCGTGGCCCCGCAGCGCAGCGACGACGTGGGCGGCTGGTGGCGCAAGCGAGTGCCGAACATCACCGAGACCATCGCTATCTCCGCGTTGAAAGGCGACGGCATGGGCGGCCTGCTCGAAAAAATCGTCAGTTACCTGCCCGAAGGCCCGGCCTATTATCCGCCCGACCAACTGACCGACCGCCCGGAGCGGTTCTTCGTCGGCGAAATCATCCGCGAAAAAATCCTCGTGTTTTACACCGACGAAATCCCGTATTCCTGCGAGGTGGGCATCGAGGCGTTCAAAGAGACGCAGACCAACGCGGGCGAACCGCTGGCCCGCATCGCGGCCACCATTTTCGTGCTGCGCGAATCGCAAAAAGCCATCCTGCTGGGCCGCAACGGGGAGGCCATGAAACGCCTCGCCACCGCTGCCCGCAAGGACATCGAGGCGTTTTTGCAGACCAAGGTTTTCCTCGAAATCACCATCAAAGTGCGCGACAACTGGCGCGACGATGAGAAGGCGTTGCAGCGGTTTGGGTATGTGTGAGGGGTGTTGAAAAGTTGAGGTGGTGAGTTAAAAAGTTGAAGGGGTTGAAAAGTTGAATTTGCCGTTCAACCTTTCAACCCCTTCAACTTTTCCTCTTTTCAACTCTTCTCCTTTCCGAATCACCCCGTAATCGCCGCAATGCCCGGCAGGGTTTTGCCCTCCAAAAATTCGAGCATCGCGCCGCCGCCTGTGCTGACGAACGAAACCTCGTCGGCCAAGCCCATCTGGTTCACGGCAGCCACCGAGTCGCCGCCGCCGACGAGCGAAAACGCCCCGGCTTTGGTGGCAGCGGCCACCGCGAGCGCAATGGATTTGGTGCCATTGGCAAATGCGGGCATCTCGAACACGCCCATCGGGCCGTTCCAGATGATGGTTTTTGAGTCCATGATGACTTTTTCAAACTCGGCCACCGCGGCCGGGCCAATGTCGAGGCCCATCCAGCCGTCGGGGATTTGGCCGCTCGGCGTGGTTTGGGTGGCTGCGTCGGCTGCAAATTTGTCGGCACAAACCGAGTCGCTGGGCAGCAGCACTTTTACGCCTGCGGCAGCGGCTTTTTCCAAAAACGACTTGGCCGTGTCGAGCCGTTCGGCCTCCAAAAGCGAGGAGCCGATGTGCCCACCTTGCGCCTTGAAAAACGTGTAGGCCATGCCCCCACCGATGATGATGTTGTCGGCAGAATCGAGGAAGCGTTCGAGCAGGAGGATTTTGTCCGACACTTTCGCGCCGCCCGTGATGGCCGTGACGGGCCGCTCGGAGTGGTGCAGCACGCGGTTGGCGTTCGTGATTTCGCGCTCCATCAGGAAGCCGAAACACTTGTTTTCCGCCGCGAAATACTGGGCCACGATGGTCGTGCTGGCGTGTGCGCGGTGCGCGGTGCCGAATGCGTCGTTGACGTAGCAATCGGCCAAATCGGCCAGTTTTTTGGCAAAATCCGGGTCGCCTTTTTCTTCTTCTTTGTAAAAACGGGTGTTTTCGAGCAGCAGCACCTCGCCGGGCTGGAGCGCGGCGGCCAGTTCGCGGGCCGAATCGCCCACGCAGTCGTCGGCGAAATGCACCGTCGTGCCGAGCGCGTCTTCGAGGTAATTGACGAGGTGGCGCAGCGTGAACTTTTCGCGGTTGATGCTGCCGTCGGCGTTCAGTTTTTCGAGCGGGCGACCGAGGTGACTCATCAAAATGACGGAGCCGCCTTGCCACAGAATGTGCTCGATGGTGGGCAGGGCCTCGCGGATGCGCGTGTCGTCCGTGATGTTGTATTGCTTATCGAGCGGGACGTTGAAGTCCACGCGGATGAGGGCTTTTTTGCCGGAGAAATCAATTTTCATGTTGAGGATTTGAAGATTTGAGGATTTGAAGATTCGAGGTTCGGCCATCAAATACTCGAATCCTCAAATCTTCAAATCCTCAACTGAAGGTTAAACCATTGCTGCCAGTTGGGCCAAACGCGCCGAGTAGCCGGCTTCGTTGTCGTACCAACCCACGACGCGCACGGTGTTGCCGTTGGCTTGCGTGAGGCCGGCATCGAAGATGTTGGAGTGCTTGTTGCCCACGATGTCGGAGCTGACGATGGGTTCGTCGCAGTATTCGAGGATGCCTTTGAGCCAAGTCTCGGAGGCTTTTTTGTACTCGGCGTTGATTTCCTCGACGGTCGCGGCTTTTTTCAGCACACATACGCAGTCGGTGATGGAGCCTGTGGCGACGGGCACGCGGAGCGAGTGGGCGGCGATTTTGCCTTTCAAGTGCGGGGCCACGAGGGTCACGGCTTTGGCCGCGCCGGTGCTCGTGGGCACGATGTTTTGCGCGGCGGCGCGGGCGCGGCGCAGGTCGCGGTGCGGGCCGTCTTGCAGGTTTTGGTCGGAGGTGTAGGCGTGGATGGTGTTCATAAAAAACTGCTCCACACCGAAGGCGCGGTCAATCACCAGAATCATCGGCACGAGGCAGTTGGTGGTGCAGCTGGCGTTCGAGATGACAAGGTCGGTGTCCTTGATTTGGTCGGCATTGGCACCGATGACGAAAGTCGGCACGTCGTCGGTTTTCGGCGGGGCGGAAAGCACCACGCGGCGCGCGCCGGCTTGGAGGTGTTTGCCTGCGCCTTCCTTGTCGAGGAAAATGCCCGTGCATTCGAGCACCACGTCCACGCCCATGTCTTTCCACGGCAACTCTGCCGGGTTG
Organism: Saprospiraceae bacterium; assembly: GCA_046299435.1. GTDB lineage: Bacteria > Bacteroidota > Bacteroidia > Chitinophagales > Saprospiraceae > M3007. Next base: position 6,246 of record JBKBIC010000110.1, on the reverse strand, counting down.
CGGACGGCGAGGCCGGCGATTTTTTGGCCGTTGACGATGATGCTGTCGTCGGTGGCCGATACTGTGCCGTCAAACTTGCCGTGCATGGTGTCGTATTTCAGCAGGTGCGCGAGCGTGTGGTTGTCGGTCAGGTCGTTGATGGCGACGACTTCCACGTCGGGGTTTTGGACGAGGTTGCGGAAAGTGAGGCGACCAATGCGGCCAAAGCCGTTGATTGCAATGCGTTTCTTAGCCATTGAGCAAATGTGTGATTGATTGAAAATGTGAGATTTCTCGCGCGGGAGCCGCGCTTTTGGTGGTTTGGCTGGGCTGAAAACCGGGGCGAAAGTACGCAGATGCCACACGACGACAACCCAAAACGGCATTGGATTTTGGAAAATGTCCCACGTCCGCCCGCCTGTTTTTGCTCAATGCACCACCAACTTCCGTTCGATTTGCCGCTCGCCCGCTGCCGAGGCCAGCACGAAATATTGGCCCGGCGGCACGCCCGACAAGTCCAGCGCGAAAAACGGCTCGGCGAGCGCGGGCGTTTCCCAAGTTTTCAGGGCCACGCCGAGCGGGTTGAGCAGCTGCACCCGCACGTTTTTGCCCGCCCAGTTTTTCAGAAACAGCGTCGTCGCAGCCCCGGCGGGGTTCGGCCAAAGGCCGGGATTTTCCAGTGCGTCTGTCTCGTTTTCCGCGCTGCGCGGGCCGCCGGGCGCGGTCAAAAAATTGACGACCACGACCGAGTAATCCTCCACTTCGCCGTAGTTGAATGTCTCGCAAGGCTCCGCGAAGCCGTCGCGCTTCATGCTCACGCGCATCCGCGTGGTGCCGAGCGGCGCGTTGGAAGGCACTGAAAATGAGCCACTTGCCACCGAAACCACACCCGACGCGGGCGCAGGCACCACGCGCTCGAACACCTTTTCGGTCGCTGCCTCGAACTGCCCGTTGCGGTTCCAGTCAATCCAAATGCGCCAAAATTCGTCGTAGCCCGTCGCGCTGAAATTCGCCCGCAGGCTCACCGGGATGCTCTGGCTGCGTGGCAAATTGGCCGACAGGCTCGAAAAGTTGCTGTATGTGTTTTTCTGCGAGTGCTTGGTCAGGTTGCCCACCGATACGCTCGAAATCCAGTCGTGCCAAGGGTAAATGCTCCGCGAGGCGCAGTAGCCCGTCGGGTTGCCGCCAGAGCACGGCGGCGGCGGCGGCACGTCGAACTGCACGGTGCAGGCCGCGTCGTTCGCGTCGCGCACCCGCACGAGCGTCGGCCCGGCGGCAATGGCGAATTGCCCGACCGTTTTCGGCACGCCGTACAGCCCCGAAAATTGGTGGCCGCCGATGCTCGCTTGCCACGTTGTGCTGGCATTTAACCCGTTGACATTCAACACAAAAGACCACAAATCGTCGCCCGGTGCGTCCAGCGTCCCGTTCGGGTTGCAGGTCTTTGCGCCGACCGTTGCCGTCAGGCTGCACGGCGGCACGAGCGGGGCAAAAATGGCCGTCAAGGTTTTGGCGGCGGCCAGCGTCACGGCCACCGAATCGGCGGTGCCGAGGCTCGCGTCGCTCCAATTTTTGAACACAAAACCCGGCGCGGCGACGGCCTTGACCGGGATTTTCAAGCCCGTGAAATAAGTGCCCGTCCACGGGAAATTGGCCTCCGCGAGCGTGATGGTGCTCACGCGCACCGTGCCGCCGTTTTTGGGCGCAGCCGAAACGGTGAACGCCGCGCTGCCCGTGACTTCCGGCAGGTTTTGGGCAACGTGCCCGCGCACGAACTGTGGCCGCGCCGCGCCGAAACTGCGCGTTTTTTCGATGTTGTCGAGCCAAAACGGTTCGTAAAAACCGCTTGTCCAACGTTTGAAATGCCGTTCGATTTCGGGTCGGTACAGGTTCGTGAACCCGTCGAGCCGCGCCCCGAATCGCGCGGGCGCGAAAATCGTGTTCATGAAATCGGCCATGCGATTGCCGAAATCGCGGCGAAAACGGGCGTTTTCCCAGCACTTTCGGAACAGCAGCGTTGACCAATCGGGGTTTGGCCAGTTCAAGCCGTTGGGCATCAGCAGGCGGGCCAGCGCGTCGGGCGATGCGTCGCCCGTGTTCCACGCGCCGGGCTGGAAAAGGCCGAGCGTAAAATCGAAATCAAAACAAATCCACCGCCACTTCGCGTCCGGCTTGCGCTCGCGGAAACGCCGCACGTTGTTGCCCGGCCAATCTTGGTTGTCAATATAGACATAGAGGGCGCAATAGTCTAAATAGTTTTGATAATCAATGCGTTGCAGCAGGTTTGCAAAATTGGAGTCGTCGGTGAAATCCGTGTTTTCGACCCATTTGATGAACCTGAACCACTCGATGCTGTCGCCGCTGATGGCCTCCGAGTAGTTTTCAATCATGTCAAAACTGCCCTCTGGGTAGCCGTAATGTTGCTCGACGTAAAAGCGGTTCATGCGCTCGCGGAGGTTGTGGATGCCCCAATATTGGCCGTTGAAATAGGCCACCGCTGGCCGCCAAGCCTGCAAATCGAGCGCGGGTTTTTGCAAGATGCCGCCCAAATCGGCCACGTTTCCGACCAAATCGGTGACGAATTCGTCGCGGAACATGGTGATGTTCCAGTCCTGCCCACCGTTGCGGAGCACCAGCCGACGGTATTGGTCGAACGGCAAATCCGGGAAAATCCGATAGTTGAGCGTCGCGCTGCCGAGCGCGTTTTTGGGCTTGATGTCCAGCGATTTTTGGGGCAGCTGTGCGCTGCCCGTGCCCTGGATTTCTGTCTCGACAAAGTGGTTGAAAGCCGCCGTTTGTGCTTGATTTTCAAAGAGTTCGATGTTCGTGCGTCGTTCCCAGTTTTGGTCTGGATTGGCGTAGATGCCCGTCGCCGGGTCGAAAAAATCTTTGTCCTCAAACACCAGCGACACGACCGGAAATGTGTGGTTCAATCCGAAAAAGTAGGTGTGTGTGGCGACGGTGGAGGCTGTTTGCCCGGTCTTGAACGCCCGCGCCCGCAGCGGCGTGGTGGTCGTGAGCGTGAGCGGTGCGGTGTAAATCGGCGAAGTCGCGGTCGGGATGGAGCCGTCGGTGGTGTATCGGATGCTCGCGCCGCTGGTGGGGCAGGAGAGCGAGAGGGTGAGGCTGCCCGCGTATTTGCCGCCCGGCGCGGACACGGACACGGGCGCAACTGTCTGGCTTTGAACGAGTTGCGGCACGAAAAACAACCAAAGGGCGAGCGAGGCGGACACTGTTCTGGGCCAGCCCCAGCGGGAGGAAGGACGGATGCGCATGGCGGAGCGATTTTGTGCGATGGACTTCGGGAGGTGAATTTACACGGCATGATTTGGCGACAAAAGCCGCCGCTGCCCAGCCCGCCATTTCCGGTAAAACTTAACTTTCATAAAAACATAAACCCCTCGTTTTCAATGACTTGAAACGAGGGGCTTGCGTTTGTGGGATTCGCGTAGTTTGCGAAAGCTGCTTTTATCGGCCTGCCGCATAGTCCGCCAAATACTCGAACGCAGCGGTCAGGTGTCCATTTTCGGTAATCATGCCACGCCGGATGTCGTCGCTTTGTCGGCCTTTCAGGAGTTGCGGCAACACGTTCTCTATCAGTTGTTTGCCGAAAAAAACGGAGGCATCGCGGGGCAGTTCGGAGGGCAGGTTGTCAATCGCCATCACGTCAATCGAATCGGGTTGGAACGGCGGCGTTTCCTGCCCCGTGCGTGGGTCGAAGCCATAGACCGGGTCGGCGATTTTGCTGGGGCGGATGGTCGAGGGCACCGACGAATCGGGCGCGATGTCGCAGGTGATATCGGCAATGACGCGGATGCGGAAATCCGGCGCGGCCATATCGGCGACGGTGAAAAACGCTGGAGCCTTCGGGTCATAAAAAATGCCGTTCATGAAAATGTCCGTCCGCTGGGCGAAGGGCGCGAACGCGCTTTCGTAAGCCTCGCCGTGCGCGTAAAAATGCTGTTTGTCAAACGCGGCGGACGGCGGCTGTTGGGCAGCGGACGGCTTCAAACGCACATAATCGTGGGCGTGGAGCTGGGTGAAAACCGGCTCGGTGTACTCGTTTTTCAGGTATTCGTCGGGCGAAACGTGCCGGATGCCCATGTCCAAAAGTGTCCGCACCGCGCCGGAAGCCACGCGCCCGCCCCCCGTCAGGACGATGCGGAGCGGCGGCAATTTGAGGTTTTTGTACGCGGCTTGCACTTCGGCATAGTCGTGGCTTTCGCACATCCGAGGCAGGTCGAATTGGCCCGTGCGTCGGCCCCAAGTCCACAGTCCGTTGTGCGCCCCGACCACGCCGGCGTAAAACCCGAAGGCGATGAGCCGGGTGCCGCGTTCGTTCACAATCGCCTCGTAATCAATGAGTCGGATGTTTTTTTCGAGTATGGCTTGGAGGAGTTTTTGGTTGTGCGCCTGCTTTTTGATGGTGTGCGAAAAGAACAGGTAGGTTTTGCTGGGCAGGAGTTTTGAGATGGGCACTTCCTTCACGCCGAGCAGCACGTCGCAGTCGTCCAGATTGGTGGAAAGGGTTGCGCCTGCGGCTTGGTATTCGTCGTCGCGGAAGCAGCGGACGGGCGACGGCTCCACGACGACTTGCACGTTTTCAAAGCGGTTTTGCACCTCGGCGCACTGTTGCGGCGAGAGCGGGACACGGGCATCGGGCGGGGTTTTCTCCTCCCGAATGATTCCGATTTTAATCATATAGAATTTTTTTGAAAAAACTTTTTGGTTAGGGCGAAAGCAGGCTGCGCGGCAAACATTTGATTTTCAACACTTTAAAAAAAGCGTAATGCGGAGGCGCATTGTTTGGGTGCGGCACGAGCCGTTGCACGGGGCGAAGGTAGGCTTTTTGGCACTGGATTTGAATCTGTGTGAGCAACTCCGACGAATCAAAAGCGGCACGCCGCCTTCCTGCCGACATCACAACACGCTCACTAACAACAAATCTTTCCCTTAATCATGATTACTATCTGCATCGCCGTCATGGCTGTCGCCTACCTCGCAACCATCCTCAACAGCAGCCTCAGCAAATCCAAAAGCGATACACCTGCATAAAAAGATAATCAGTCCCCTCCATCTTTTGAGAGGCTGCCCCTCACCTGTCGGGGCAGCCTTTCTTTTTTGGTGCTGAACGGGGCGTGCCGGCAACAATCGTTGCTCCCAAAGGTCAGTTTTCTCCCGTTTTCAGTTGTTTGATGATGCCCATCAGGTCGAGTTCTTGCCACGACCTTTTGATGAGGCCGTTTTCCATTTCATAAATCAGGATAGCCGACGAGGTGAATGTCTTGCCCGTCATCGGGATGCCGAACGCATCGCTGACGTGCCGTGCCGTGACCTCGTAGCGCAGCGACACATATTTTTCGTTGGCAAAAAGGTGGGTGATGGTGAAGTGTGTCTCCGAAAAGGCATGGCGATAAAACTTGACCATCTCGCGCACGCCTTCGAGGCTATCCACTTGGTTGGCGCGGATGGGGTTGCCGTCCGACCAATCGGGCGCGAACGTGAGCGGGATGAGCTCGTCGTTTCGGTTGTGGTTCCAGCCTTCCTCGAACCATCGGCGGACGACTTCTTCGTTTTTTTGGGCGGTTTTGAGTTTGCGGGAGGCGACGCACTGGCTGAAAATCAACGCCGCGAAGAGGAGCAGCGGACAAAGGCGGAGCGTATTTTTCATGGCAAAGTCGTTTTGTTAAGCTCTCCAAAAGTAGCGGCCACGCTCCGTCTTTTTCAAGAAAAGTTAAAACCGCCCGCCCACTGCTTTTGCCAGTAAAAAGGCCAAAATCAGCCCAATCAGCACCGCCAACACGATAATCCCGCCATTGCCCGGACTTTTCCGAAAATCCTCCTCCGCGTCAATCGCCGCCTCTGCCAAAATCTCCCGCGCCCGCGCCGCATCCATTGGCCGCACGTGCAGCCGCACGAAGCCCGGCACATGGGGCAGCACCGCCTGCGCCGTCGCATTTGCCACGAAACATGGCACGCCCTCCGAGCGCAGCCGCGCCGCCGCGATTTCGGCCTCGGTCACGGAAAAATACTTGCCCACCACCTCGGCAGCGTCGCGCTCGTCCCAGGGGAACTCCGGCTCATCGAACTGAAAATCGTCGAGGATGTCTTTCATGGGTAAGAGGGCGAGAAGAATGTGAGACGGTGAGAATGTGAGACGGTGAGAATGTGAGACGGTGAGAGAGCGAGGCGGTGAGAGAGTGAGGCGGTGAGAGAGTGAGGCGGTGAGAGAGTGAGGCGGTGAGAGAGCGAGGCGGTGAGAGAGCG
>JBKBIC010000109.1:0-16336 GCA_046299435.1 Saprospiraceae bacterium | reverse complement strand
TGGTCAATGATGTACGTCGGGTCGGCGTGCGTCGTGGGGCGCGTGGTCTCGAAACAGCCGCCTTGGTCAACCGCCACGTCCACGACGACTGTGCCGGGGCGCATCAGTTTGAGCATGTCGCGGGTGATGAGTTTCGGGGCTTTCGCGCCGGGGATGAGCACCGCGCCCACGATGAGGTCGTGGGTTTGGATGAGGCGGCGGATGTTGTATTCGCTTGAAAACATAGTGATTACGTTCGCAGGCATCACGTCGCTCAGGTAACGCAAGCGGGAGAGGCTCACGTCAAGCAGCGTCACTTGGGCACCGAGGCCGGCGGCCATTTTGGCTGCTTGCGTCCCGACGATGCCGCCGCCGAGCACCAGCACTTTGCCCGGAGCCACGCCCGGCACGCCGCCAAGCAACACGCCCCGACCTTTGACGGGTTTTTCGAGGTATTTCGCGCCCTGTTGGATGGCCATGCGGCCCGCCACTTCGGACATCGGAATCAGCAATGGCAGTTGGCGGTCTTTGGTTTCGACCGTTTCGTAAGCCAAGCACACCGCGCCGCTGGCAATCATGGCGTGGGTCAATGGCTCGCTGGAGGCAAAGTGGAAATAGGTGAAAATCAGTTGGTCTTTGCGGCAGAGTTTGTATTCCGGCTCGATGGGTTCTTTGACCTTCATGATCATCTCGCCGATGGCCCAGATTTCTTCTGCGGTCGGCAGGATTTTCGCGCCGGCCTCCACATAATCTTCGTCCTCGAAGCCGCTGCCTTCGCCCGCCGTGCTTTGCACATAGACCGTGTGGCCGCGCCGGACGAGTTCCATCGCGCCGCCGGGGGTCAGTGCCACGCGGTTTTCGTTGCTTTTGATTTCTTTTGGTACACCGATAATCATCGTTTCGCTGATTTTAGTTTGGTTAGACAATGTTGTGGACACGCTTTTGGGCCAGTTCGATGGCCTGAAACCCGCGAAAGTCCGGGCTGGAAAGCGGGCAAAGGTAGCAAGACACGGCATAACCCAAGCCGGCGTTTCGAGCCGTCCGGGCACAAAAAAGGCGCGGGACTTTTCCCGCGCCAAAACGAATTTTACAATTCTTTAACCAAAACTTACACACCTAAAAAGAACCAAGAACTGTGCCAAAAATGGTTAATGCCTTTAATTCGTGAAAAAATGTTGATTGTAATTTGGGATAATCTGTTTCTCTCGCGCAATCTGAAACATCTGGCGGATTGCCGCCCGCCCGGCCTCGCCTAAATCTACCGTATATTTGGTAACATACAAGTCAATGTGCGCCTGCATCACCGCCTCGTCCATTGCCTGCGCATGCGCCCGCACAAAGGGCATCACCTCGCCCGGATGGGCGAATGCGAACTCCACGCTCCGGCGCAGCACGCGGTTCACCTTTTGTTGGATTTCCGGTGGCAGCCCCCGCCGCACCACGATACCGCCGAGCGGGATGGGCAGCCCAGTGGTTGTTTCCCAAAACTCTCCGAGGTCGAGCAATTTCACCAGCCCGCGCTGCTCAAACGTGAACCTATTTTCGTGGATAATCAGCCCGCAATCGGCCTCGCCAGACAGCACCGCGTCCTCGATTTCCGAAAAAAGCACCTCTGTTTTTTGCTGGGCTGCCGGGAACGCCATGCTCAAAAGGAAATTGGCAGTCGTCATCCGGCCCGGAATGGCAATCCGGGCAGCCGCGATTTCGACCTCCGACATTGGCTGCCGGGCGATGAGCAAGGGGCCGCAGTTGTTGCCAAGCGCACTGCCCGCATCGAGCAAATTGTATCGTTCCGTCAGGTGGGCGAAAGCATGATAACTGAGTTTGGTCACGTCAATGTCGCCCGCGAAGGCCCGGCGGTTGAGGGCCTCCACGTCGTCCATAACTACTTCAAATTCAAGCCCCTCGGTGTCAATTTTGCCGTGAATCATAGCATCGAAAATGAACGTGTCGTTCGGGCAGGGCGAAAAGCCGAGGGAAAGCATGGCAGGTTGAAAAATTTGAAAAGAGGAATGGTTGAGCGGCAAAAGTCCAACTTTGCACGAAAACGCGGCCAAGCAACAGATGAACCAACCAAGCATTTTGTACGAAGACAACCATTTGCTCCTACTGAACAAGCCTGCTGGGTGGCTGGTTCAGGGCGACCGCACCGGAGACCCTACCTTGCCCGACTGGGGCAAAGCCTATCTGAAAGAAAAATATGCCAAGCCCGGCGAGGTGTTTTTGCACCCCGTGCATCGCTTGGATAGGCCCGTCAGCGGCGTGGTTTTATTGGCGCGGACGAGCAAGGCACTGGAACGGCTTTCCAAAAACTTCCGGGAGCGGGACATGGCGAAAACATACATGGCCGTCGTCATCGGTCAGCCCTTCAAACCCGCCGACGAGCTGCGGCATTTTTTGGTCAAGGACGCAGCCACGAACACCGTCCGGGCGTTCGCCCGGCCACCGGGCCGGGGCTTGGAGGCGAAAGAAGGCATCCTCCGGTACGAATCCGTCAGTGCAGTCGGCAATCTTAGTTTGTTGAAAATCAGCCCGTTGACTGGCCGCCCGCACCAAATCCGGGTGCAACTTGCGGCCATCGGCTGCCCAATCGCGGGCGATTTGAAATACGGTGCGCCAGCTCCTCTGCCCGATGCGAGCATCGGCCTCCATGCCCTGCGGCTGTCGTTCGAGCATCCCGTCCGCCGCGAACCGCTCGAAGTGAAAGCACCGCTGCCGACGCTCGATTTTTGGGAGCCTTTCCGGGAGATGATTTGAAACAAAAAGCCTCACGACGCTTGCGCGTCGGAGGCTAAGAAAACAATAAACAGCAGGATAGTTCTTACTTCGGAGTGATGAGTTATAAATGATGAATGTGCCTGTTTGGTTGATTCATCGTTTATCACTCATGACTCATCACTCCAAAGTCAGACATTGCTGATTTTGCGGACGACTTTGTACAGCCGCGTGGATTCGTTCACATCTTCCTCGAAGGGGTCGTGGTCGAAGTAGTTGGCGGAGATGAGTTTCAGCTTGGTGATGCGGCCACGATTGTTGAAGATTTTTTGGACATACTTGACCCACACTTGGCCGTTGCTTTTGACGGCGTAAATCTCGTTGTCGCGGATGTCTTGCAAGTTTTCGAGCGGGCGGCAAACCACGATGTCGGCATTTTTGATGACCGGCTCCATCGAGTTGCCATTGATAGGAAAGGCCACAAGGCCATTTCCGCCCAAGCCCGGAATCGAGAAATAAGTATTGTTTTCGCGCAAATCCGCGCCAACGGTCGTGCCTGCGAAGGCGTGGACATTGGTGAACATGATGTTGCCCTCCGGCGAGGAATACGTCTTTTCGCCTGCGAGCGCGTCGGCTGCCGACTCGAACCCGAACGGATTGCCAATGCCGTGCAGCAACCATGCCTCGTTCACATTGTAGGCCCGGCAAAACGACTGTGCTTGCCCATAATCAATAACGCGCTTGCTGTCCGAGTTGAGAAAGGCACGGATGATGTGCCCGTAGGCTTTGTTGCCCAAGACACGCTCCGCGACATCGCCGACCCCCTTGCCGCCACGGTCGTTTTTGATAATGGCACCTCGGTCTTCGAGCAATTTGAATGCCTGCACGAAGCGGTCGTTGAGTTTGATTCTGTCTTCCTTAATCATGGCTACAAGACAAGTTTTATTGAGTGATTTGATTGGGCGGGGCAACTTCAACTTGGGCATCAAACTTGCCGTCCCGGTGCGTTTTTGACGAGGCAAATTTGACACAATTAATTTTTAAAAACAAAAAATTTCAACGCAAATTTTTCACCCCGGATTAAAAATCAACTTTTAGCGCATCCACAATCCATTGTATTTCAACGACTAAAATACCGAACAAGGCTCTGAAAAATTTTCCAACAAACAATTACAGAGGCCAACTCATATTGAATTTCCGTCAGCCGTCATTTTTGGATTTACTTCCTACCTTTGGCCGAAAATCGGTGCTGTTGCGGCTGAAACCCTCGCACACAATTTCACATCAAAAGCATGGGCTTAGTTATCTCGCTTCTCAACCACAAAGGCGGTGTCGGCAAAACCACCAGTGCCATCAACATCGGCGCAGGGCTGGTGGAGTTGGGCAAAAAAGTGCTGCTCCTCGACCTCGACCCGCAGGCAAACCTGACCATCTCGCTGGGCATCCCGCGCCAAAAATTCACGATTTACGAGGCCCTGCGCGGCGAATCGGAACTCGTGCCGTACACCCACAAGCCGGGCATGGACATCGTGACCTCTTCGCTCGACCTTTCGGGCGCGGAAATGGAACTCATCAACGAGGCCGGGCGCGAGTACATCCTCCGCGAACTGCTCAGCCAAGTCTCCGACGATTACGACTATATCATCATTGACTGCCCGCCGTCGCTCGGCCTCCTGACCTTGAACGCACTGACGAGCAGCCGCTTCGTGATGATTCCACTGCAAACGGAATTCCTTGCTGTTCAAGGACTTGCGAAAATCAAACAGGTCATTGACAAGGTGCGTTTCCGCCTGAATAAGTCGCTCGAAATCGCGGGCGTGGTGCCGACGATGTACGATGCGCGGCGCATCCTGAACCGCGACGTGGTGGAAATCATCCACAAACACTTCGGCGAAAAGGTGTTCAAAACGCACATCCGCGAAAACGTGGCACTGGCCGAAGCTCCCGCACAACGCAAGGATATTTTCGACTACGCGCCCAAAAGCTCCGGTGCTTCGGATTACCTCGCCCTCTGCCAAGAAATCCTGAGCCGCACGGAAGGCACGCCGTCGCCGGTGGCGACGGAAGTGATAAACGATGAACTATAAGTGGTGAATGCCGGGCACTGGCCCTGCCAAAATTCATCGTTCTAAAAAGATTCATCACTCATAATTCATCATTCATCACTCCCGAAGATGAGCAAAAAACGATTCTCCGAAGGCATTGACAGCCTTTTCATGGATAGTGCGGCGGAGGCTACGGCCATCGTCTCGGTGGTAGAATCCGGCGCGGGCACGGCGCGGTTCGGCGAGCGAAAAACGCACGGCAAAAACTTCGTCTCCGACCTCGACGCGCTCTTGCAAGAGGCTATGGACGAGACCGCCGAGCGGCTCGAAGCCCGGCAACTGGGCACGCCCGGCAAATCCAAGACGAGCAGCACGCCCACGGCGGCCCGCCCCCTGAGCGGCCTCGACGCGCTCATCCGCCAAACGATTGACGTGCGCGAGATGACGACCGACGAAATGGGCAAAAAACGCCTGACCGTCGCGGTGGACAAGCCCAAGTTGGACAAGCTGAAAACCATCGCCCGCATGGAAAATGCCTTCCTGAAAGACATCCTCGTCAACCTCATTGACGGCTACATCACCGAATATGCGCAGCGAAAAGGCGTGGATTTTTAATGATGAGTGATGAATGATAAGTGATGAATCGCCCAGCCCCATTCATCACTCATCGTTCATCACTCATCACTCCTGAATCACGGTTTCACGGTCTGTCCGTTTTCCTTGCCTTTCAGCTTTTCTTCCAGAAAGCGGGTCATCAGCGAGTAGAGGTGAATCTTCGCGTTGCCGCCCCCGATGCCGTGATTGCGGTTCGGGTAAATCATCGTGTCGAACTGTTTGTTCTTGGCAATCAATTGGTTAGCCATTTCTGCCGTGTGCTGGAAGTGTACGTTGTCGTCGGCGGTGCCATGCACGAGCAGGTAGTTGCCCTGCAATTTTTCGGCGTAGTTCACGGGCGAGTTCTCGGCGTAGCCCTGTGGGTTTTCCTTTTCCGTCCGCATATACCGCTCCGTGTAAATCGAGTCGTACCATTTCCAGCTCGTCACCGGGGCCACTGCGATGCCGGCCTTGAATGTTTCCGGGCTTTTCAGCAAGCAGTTAGAGGCCATGAAGCCGCCGAAGCTCCACCCGAAAATCCCGATGCGCGCCGGGTCAACGAACGGCAACTTGCCGAGGTATTTGGCCGCTTCGGTCTGGTCTTGCACCTCGTATTTGCCCAAGTTCAGGTAGGTCGCTTTTTTGAATTCTTCGCCGCGCCCGCCCGTGCCCCGGTTGTCCACGCAAGCCACGACATAGCCTTTTTGGGCCAACATCTGGAACCACCAGTAGTTCGCGCCCTTCCATTGGTCAACCACCTGTTGCGAGCCGGGGCCGCCGTACACGAACATCAGCACGGGCAGTTTTTGGCCCTGAAACTGCGGGGCCTGCGGCTTGAGCATCCAGCCGTTCAGTTGCACATCCTCCGAAGTTTTGAAATCGAAGAACTCCACCGGGGCCGTGCCGAACTCTTTTTGCAAATCGCGCAGCGGCAGGTTTTGCTCCAATTGCCGGACGACCTTGCCCGTGCGATCGCACACGGCGTACTGCGGCGGAGCGTTCAGGCTCGAAAACGAGCGCACGAAATAGTCGTGCGTGTCGCTGAACTGCGCGATGTTCCAGCCCTTGTCGGCGGCCAACTTTTTCTTGCCCTTGCCCGAAAGCTTGACCGAAAAAACCTCGCGGCGCATGGGCGATTCGGAGGCGGCTTGGTAAAAAACCTGCCCGTTTTTTGCGTCCACGCCATAAAAAGCGGTCACGTCGAAATCGCCTTTCGTCAGCGGATGGGCTTCGCGTCCATCCATGCCGTACAGATAAAGATGGTTGAAGCCGCTTTTTTCGCTCTGGATGATAAAGCCGGAGCCGTTAGAGAGGAACGTAACATCGTGTAAATCAAGGTAATACTTGTTTGTTTCTTCGTAAAGCGTGGAGCATTCGCCTGTCGTGGGGTCGGCCAGCAGGAGTTTCAAATGGTTTTGGTGGCGGTTCATCCAAGTGAGGCAAGGCTTGCCGATGGGTGCCCAAGTGAGGCGCGGCAGGTAATCGTCGGGCGCGGCACCGGTCTTGATTTGGGTGGTTTTGCCGGAAGCCACGTCGTAGAGCCAAGCAGTGACGACGGCGTTTTTTTCGCCCACTTTCGGGTACTTGAAAGTCTCCTCCTCCGGGTAAGGGCCGCCTTTGTACATCTCCATCGTGAACTCCGGCACCTCGCTTTCGTCGAAGCGCAGGAACGCGATTTTGCGCCCGTCGTGGCTCCACTCGAAGGCGCGTGTGATTTCAAACTCTTCCTCGTACACCCAATCCGAAGCACCGTTGATGATGGCGTTTTTGCGCCCATCGGTGGTCGCCTGTGTGATTTTTCCGGTGGGCAAGTCCCTGATAAACAGGTTGTTGTCGCACACAAAAGCCACCTTTGAATTGTCGGGAGAGAAAGTGGCATAGCGTTGCTTGGGGCCTTCGTGCAGGCGGGCGAGGGTTTTCGATTTGGGGTCGAGCACGAAAAAATGCGCCATCGAGCTCCAGCGGTAAATCTGCTCGGAGGCGGTCGTCAGCAGGATTTTGGATTCGTCGGCACTGAACGAGTAGCCGTCGAACTTGCCGTCCCAGCCCGGCGCGTCCGTTTTGAGGGCGGTCGCGTCGAAAATGTCGCCCGTTTTTTCGCCCGTTCGGAGGTCATATTGCTCGATGATTCCGCCGGGCGCGAGGCGCGTGAAATGCACACCGTCGCGTTGAAAATTGAAGCCGGGGATGCCCTTCGCGGAGAAGGTGCCATTTTGCCAAATGTCTTCGAGGGTGATTGGCCGTTGGGCAAAAACGGGCGCGAGGAAAAGGAAAAAGAGCGAAAAAACGAGTTGGCGCATGATGTGGGAAAGTTTTGTTGGCCGGAAGGAAGGGGGTTCGAGCGGTAAAGTTACCCGGCGGAAAAATGTCCAAAAGCCTGTCACCGGTTTTTCAGACCAATGCGTTTATTTTGCCGGGCAAGTGGAAATAATGCAGCCGTATTTGCAATGAATTACATAGCCAGCAGCTGCGCTCTAACCAATCTTTTATCAAAACAACGCTCATCCACTATGCTCACCGTTTTTGAATTGACCAATCCGCTCACGCCTGCCATAAATCTCGATGCTCCGATTGAAAGGGCTGTTTTTCTTTTCGAGAAATCCAACCTTTCCATGTTGCCGGTCGTGGACAAAGGGGTGTTCTGCGGGGTGCTCGAACGCATCGAAGTCGAGAAACTGCCCGGTTTTTCGGGTGCCCGCGCCAGCGACCTGCTCAGCCGGGAAATGCCCTGCCTCTCTTCGTCCGACGCGGCCAATATCGCCGTCGAACTGCTCTCCACCGGAATCATAGACCTCGTGCCCGTCACCACTGATGATGGTATTTTCATGGGAATCGTCTCCGCCGAGGATGTGCCGCCGTCTCTCTGGAAATTCACCACGCAGGAAGTGGAAGGCTATTGAAGGCCAATGGCTCTGGGCTTGCGCCTTTGGTGCAAGCCCAGAGCCGTCTCGGCTGCCGCTTAGGCCGGGAACATCAGCGTGAACGCACTGCCCTTGCCCGGCTCGCTCTTCACATCCACCGTGCCTTTGTGTGCCACCATGATGGCCTTGACGTAGCTCAGGCCGAGGCCAAAACCTTTCACGTCGTGCAAGTTGCCGGTGTGGACGCGGTAGAACTTGTCGAAGATGTGCTTCCGTGCCTCTTTGCCGATGCCAATGCCCTTGTCCTCGACGGTGACTTCCACGCCATACGCCACGTCGCGGGTACGGATGGTGATTTCGGGCTTGTCCGGGCTGTATTTGTTTGCGTTGTCCAGCAAGTTGTGAATAACGCTGGCGATGTGCGTCGCATCGCCCTGAATGACAGGGCGCGTGGATTGGAGCTCGGTTTTCAGGGTTCCTTCGCGTTTTTCCACTTGTAGGCTGAAATTGTCCACCGCCTGCCCAATCACGTCGTGCAGGTTCATGGCCCCGATGGTCAGTTGGAAGTCCTTTTTGTCCACCATCGCCGTTTGGAGCACGCGCTCGACTTGGGCGTTCATGCGGCGGTTTTCCTGCCGGATGATTTCCGTGAATCGTTTGATTTTGTCAGGATTCGAGATGACCATCGGGCTGCCGATGCTGTCCGTCGCCAGTGAGATGGTGGCGATGGGCGTTTTGAACTCGTGGGTCATGTTGTTGATGAAGTCGTTTTTCATCTCCGACAGTTGTTTTTGCCGGAAAATCACCGAAATCGTGTACCAAAACCCGAACAATGTAATGCCTGTGAAAATGATGGACATGACCAACGTCTTCCAGACCGACCCCAGCACGAGGCTCGTGCGGTTCGGGAAATAGACCGTCAGGAAGCCGGGCGACTCGATGTCCTGCCTGAAAAGCGCGACTTTATAATTTGAGGTGTACAGGTTCGTCGCGCCGCCATGAGCGATTTCGGGGCTGTTGTCCGTCACCACAAAGTGGTTGTTGACGATGACAAAGCTGCTCCGTGCCTTGGAGTACACACCGTATTGATAAGGTGTGTTGATGCCTTGGTTGGCCAGTTCCTCGCGGAGCGACTGGCCGAGCAAATCGAGGTTGACGCGCTCCGCAAGTGGCTTTGAATCAACGAGTTGGCTCACTTTCATGTATTCCCATGCCGTGACGTTTTCCTCGAATGCAGCACCGGGCCGGGCTGGATTCGGCAGCGAATCCGTGCGCGGCGCGCGGCGGGCTGCATAGCCGTTTTCGAGGTAGGCCGCCGCCCGGCGGATGTTGCGGTTCATCTCGCTCAGCCCGCCCCGCGAGGAGTTGAGGGCTTCGAGCACGGAGGCGTTTTCGTAGTATTCCAGTTTGTCCGACACGCGGTTGAGCACCGTGAAAATGCCCTTGTCGAACTGTTCCTCGTTCAGCCGGATGCTCCAACTTATCCAATAAATCTGCAAACCGATGCTGCCGGCCAACGCGGCGGTCATCAGGCCGATGATGATTTTGATGTGCTTTGGGTTCATGCCGAAATTGAAGGTTGGAGGATGCGAAGGTTGGGAAACTCAGGAACAATCGCCTGATTTTCAGGGAATTGGAGCGAAATATCCAACAATGAATGGCGACAAAAGTAGAAGGGGCGATTGCTCGTTCGGTTGGTTTAACGGGCATTTAACGGCACCAAGTTCGGCGCGTCAGCCGCCAATCGTGGTCATGCTCTCGCGGACGGGCGAGCCGGCGAAACGCCGCGCCTCGGCCTCGTGCCCGTCGCGGGCGCGGTTGCCGAGGGCTTCGCGGAAGGCGGTTTCGAGTTCGGCATCGGATGCGCCCGCCCGCATGAGGTCTTTCACGTTGAAAATGCCGTCGTCGTACAGGCAGGTTTTCAGCAGGCCCTGCGGCGTAAGGCGGATGCGGTTGCAGGTGCCGCAAAACGTGCGCGAGTACGCGGCGATGATACCAATCGTGCCGCGATGGCCGGGGATGGCGTAATTGTAGGCTGTGGAGTTGGGCGGGTCGGGCAGTTTTTCCAGCGCGGGGTAGTGGCGTTTGAGCAGGTCGAGGATGCGCCGCCAATCCCACAAAAGGCGTTGATAATGAGCACCTTCGCCATTGAATGGCATCTCCTCGATGAAGCGGACGCTGACGGGCAACTGCCGCGTGAGCTCGACCATCGGCAGCAGGTCGGCCTCGTTTTTCCCTTCCATGACCACGCTGTTCAGTTTCACCCGGAAGCCGTGCGCGAGCAGCTGGTCGAATGTTTCGCGGACGTTCTCGAACTCGTCGCGGCGGGTGATTTCGCGGAACCGCTCGCGGTCGAGGCTGTCGAGGCTGAGGTTGACGGAGCGGATGCCGAGTTTCCAGAGGGCGGGGATGTGCGGGGCGGTGAGGGTTCCGTTGGTCGTGAGGGTTATTTCGCGGAGGCCGGGCGTGGCGGCCAATTCGGCCAAAAACGGCATCAAATCGCGCCGGACGAAGGGTTCGCCACCGGTGATGCGCACTTTTTCGATGCCCATGCCCGCGAGCAAACGCATGAGCCGCAGCATTTCTTCGTAACGCATCAGGGCAGCGCGGGGCACATATTCGATGCCCTCCTCCGGCATACAATAGTAGCAGCGGAGGTTGCAACGGTCGGTCACCGCCAAGCGGACGTAGTTGATGCGCCGCCCGTGATTGTCGAAAAGGGACATTGGTTGGTGATTTGGCTATCTGTTGATTCGGGGATTTGATGCTCGAATGGCCAAATCACCGAATCGCCAGTTTCAAAAGTTCTTCCACATCATGCTTTCAACGGGGCGGTCGGTGCGTTGGTTGTACTTGGCGTTGGCTTTTCGGTTGTAATAGTTCTCGATTTCGCCGTCAATCAGGAAGTAAATCAGCTGCCCGATGGGCATCCCGGCATAGACCCGCACGGGCTGGACGCAGGAGATTTCGAGTGTCCAAGTGTTCGAGAAGCCCACGTCGCCCTTGCCTGCCGTCGCGTGGATGTCAATGCCGAGCCGCCCGACGCTGCTTTTGCCCTCCAAAAACGGGACGGAATTGTGCGTCTCGGTGTACTCCTCCGTCACGCCGAGGTACAGGGTGCCGGGTTGCAGCACGAAGCCTTCGGGCGGGATTTCAAAGTGCTGGACTTGGTTGTGCTGTTTGGCATCGAGCACGCGGGACTGGTACACGGCGAGGTGCTTGCCGAGGTGGACATCGTAGGAGTTGGTGCCGAGGCAATCGCGCCGGAAGGGTTCGATGACGATTTGGCCTTCGGCGATGGATTCGAGTATTTTTTTGTCGGTCAGAATCATGTGCAAAAACCGGCGGGTTTGCCGCCGTCAAAAAGTGGGCAAAAGTACCCGAATTGCCCAAAAGCCGACTTTTTGCCTGAAAACTTGGGGCAATAACCGATGATTCAGGCGGGATTTGGTTTTTCGGCGTGATGGTGTACTTTTGCGTCTGCTTTTTTGAAAAGCATAGTTTTCCGTATTTAAATTTCTGATTTTCAATCAATTACACCAATATGGCTTTGATAGGAACAATCCGCAAAAATGGCTGGATGCTCATCGTTTTGATGGCTTTGGCATTGGGCGGTTTCATTTTGATGGACATCGTGTCGAACAGCAGCCGCTATTCGATGGCCGATTTGAACACGATGGGCACTGTGAACGGAAAGACAATCTCCCGTGACGATTTCGACCGCTACGAAAAAGTCGTGTTCGGCAACTCCGCCGATTTCCAACGCCGCTCCTCGGCTTGGAACTACTTCGTGGATAAAGCAATCATTACCCAAGAAGCCGAGCCACTCGGCCTCGGCGTGGGCAAAGAGGAACTTCTCGACCTCGAATTCGGGGTGAACCCCAGCCCGCTGCTCCAACAGCGTCAAATCACGCCGGACGTGGCCCAACAGGTCAAGGGCATGATTGAAGGCGGCACTTTTACCGACCCGAACGCACGCGGTTTCTGGGCCGAACTCGAAAAAGAAATCATCCACGAACGCCTGCAAAGCAAACTGCTTGGCATGATTTCCAAAGGCATTTATGCCCCGCAGTGGCAGGCCGAAATGGCTTTCCGCGAAATCAACGACCGCATTGACATGGCCTACGTCCGTGTGCCGTTCGAGAAAGTGCCCGATGCGGACATCAAAGTGACCGACTCGGATTTGGCCGCTTACCTGAAAGCACACAGCAAGCAATTCTATCAATACGACGAGGTGCGCACGGCTGTCTTCGTCGCTGTGGACGTGGTGCCCACCGCACAAGACAGCGCGGACTCCCGTGCCGCAGTCGCCAAGCTCGTGGGCGATTTTCGCGCAGCGACCAACGACTCCACCTTCGTGCAGCAAAACCAAGGCATGATTGACGGCGCGTACAAGCGCAAAGACGCGCTGCCGCCCGCTGCCGCCGACTCGCTCACGAGCAAGCCCGTCGGCACAGTCATCGGCCCATATTTGGACAATGGTTCTTGGACGATTGCCAAAATTCTTGACCGCAAATCCGTGCCGGACTCCGTCCGTGCCCGCCACATCCTTATCAAAACCGGCAACGCCTCCGCGACGGTTGACTCCCTGAAAAATTTGGTCGAAAAAGGCCAAGCCCGCTTCGACTCGTTGGCTGCCAAATTCGGCACCGATGGCACGGCCACCAAAGGCGGCGACCTCGGCTGGTTCGCACAAGGCGCGATGGTGCCGGAGTTCAACGACCTTTGCTTCAACAAGGCCGAACAAGGCAAACTCTACAAAGTGCAGACCCAGTTTGGCTTCCACTTGGTGGAGGTCACGGGCAAGAAATTCCTGACCAACGAAAGCGGTGTGCGCTTTGCCAGCATCAGCCAGCGCGTCGTGCCGAGCGCGGCCACGCAACAGACGGCCAAAGACAAGGCCATCTCGCTCAGCACCAATGCCAAGACCATCGCCGATTTGGAAAAAATGGCTGGCGAAATGGGCCTGAGCGTCCAAAACTCGATGGCCATCCGCGCCAACGATTTCTATTTTTCCAGTGCCATCCAAGGCAACGTCGCCCGCGAGCTCGTCCGCTGGACGTTTGACAAAAAGACCCAAAAAGGCCAGGTCAGCAAGGAATACTTCACCATGTCCGACCAAGCAGGCGGCTACTTCGACAGCAAATACATCGTCGTTGCCCTGAAAACCGTCAGCCCGAAAGGCGAAGGCACGGTGGAAGGTTTGCGCCCGCAACTGGAAACCCTGACCAAAAACCGCAAAAAAGCCGAGGCACTCATCGCCAAATTGCAAGGTGCCTCCGACTTGCAATCGGTCGCAGGCCAATACGCCGTGACGGTGGACACTGCTCGCTTGGTCTCGTTCGGCACCACGAGCCTCGCGGCTGGCAACGAGCCGCGTGTCATTGGCACCGCTTTCGCCCTTCCAAAAGGCGCGGTCAGCAAGCCACTCGAAGGCACTGGCGGCGTGTACCTGGTGCAGCCCATCTCGGACAAGCCGCAAAGCCAGCTCCCGCCGGACATGACGGCCTTCCGCCGCCAAGCCGTCTCGACGACCGCCAACAACGTCAAGACCCGCTTGATGAGCTACCTCCGCCGCGAGGCCGACGTGGAAGACAACCGCAGCCGATTCTTCTGATAATCAGCTACTTGAAAGAAGCAGGAAAGGCCATCCCGATTTCGGGATGGCCTTTTTTCGTCGCCCAACTTGCCAAAATCGGCCAACTTTTAGCAGGCCAAAGAGTTTCGCTTGCCACTATCTTCGCTCAAAAACACAAAATTTCCTGCCATGACAAGAATGCTCCTCGCTGCGCTGTTCGCGCTTTCTTTCCAAATCGCAAACGCGCAAGTCACCTGCGCTCCAGTTTTCCCAACGGTGGACGACGACGTGACCATCACGTTCACTGCCACCGAGGGCAACGGCGCGTTGGCTGGCGTGGCCCCGCCCATCTATGCCCACATGGGGGTCATCACCGACCAAAGCACCAGCGGAACCGACTGGAAACACGTCCAAACAACTTGGGGCGTGGCCGACGCAAAGGGTCTGATGACGACCGTCGCGCCCAACGTGTACCAAAAAACATTCAACATCCGCACGTTTTTCGGCATCGGCGCGGGCGAGACCGTGCTCAAATTGGCCTTCGTCTTTCGCAACCAAGCCGGCTCCATCGTGGGCCGTGCTGCCGACGGTTCCGATATTTTCTACGACGTGTACCCGACGGGCGGCGCGTTGCTTACCAAGTTCGTAAAGCCTTCTGCACCAACACTTTTGCTCCCAAACGGCGCACAACTCCCCGTGCAGGCGGCGGCTTCGCAAAACGCCAATTTGGCCCTTTTCGACAACACGCAACAGGTCGCCACCGCTACCGGCAAAACCCTCGAAACCACCCTCAGCATCTCGCAGGCCGGATTGCACACGGTAGCCTTCGTGGCAAAAACTGCCACCGACCAGGACACCTCGTTTTTCACCTACGTCGTGCCCAGCCCGGTCGTCAGTCAAGATCCACCCGCAGGCACCGAACCCGGCCTCAATATCATTGACAATCAAACGGTTAGGCTCTCGCTCTACGCTCCCCAAAAGCAAGTCGTGTACGTCATCGGCGACTTCAACAACTGGCTGCCCACGCCCAATTACCAGATGAAACGCAGCCTCGACGGCACCACTTGGTGGCTCGACATCGG
The DNA here is from genome assembly GCA_046299435.1 of Saprospiraceae bacterium. Classification (GTDB taxonomy): domain Bacteria; phylum Bacteroidota; class Bacteroidia; order Chitinophagales; family Saprospiraceae; genus M3007. The sequence continues at coordinate 1,482 of JBKBIC010000109.1, read as the reverse complement.
CGGCATCACGCCCGGCCAAAACGTGCGCTACCAATACTTCGTGGACGGTTCCCTGAAAATCGCCGACCCATATTCCACGCTCGTGCTCGACCCCTGGAACGACGGCTTCATCCCGGCCTTCACCTACCCGGATCTGCCGCCTTACCCAGCTGGCAAAACATCGGGCATCGTCTCCGTTTTCAAGACAAACGAACAACCATTCAATTGGCAATCAACGAATTACGTCCGCCCGAAAAAGACCGATTTGGTCGTGTACGAGCTGCTGCTGCGCGATTTCATCGAACGCCACGACTACCCGACCATGCTCGACACACTCGATTACCTCCAAAAACTCGGCGTGACCGCCATCGAATTGATGCCCATCAATGAGTTCGACGGCAACATTAACTGGGGCTACTCGCCTGCTTTCCACAAGGCGGTGGACAAATACTACGGCACAAAGGCGGCCCTCCAAACTTTCGTGGACGAGTGCCACCGCCGGGGCATCGCGGTCATCGTGGATGTGGTGTTCAACCACGCCACCGGCGCAAGCCCACTCGCCCAACTGTACTGGGACGCGGCCAACAACCGCCCGGCGGCCAACAACCCCTGGCTGAACCCGACGGCCACACACGATTTCAATGTGTACAACGACTTCAACCACACGAGCCAAGCGACCAAAACCTACGTCAGAAACTGCCTGAAATACTGGCTTTCGGAGTTCCGTGTGGACGGTTTTCGCTTCGACCTGTCCAAAGGTTTCACGCAAAAAGTCACCGTCGGGAACATCGGCGCGTGGGGCGCGTATGATGCCGACCGCATCGCCATTTTGAAGGATTACGCCAACACGATGTGGTCGGTTGACCCAGCGGCCTACGTCATTTTGGAGCACTTCGCCGACAACGCCGAGGAAAAGGAACTGGCCGATTACGGCATGATGCTCTGGGGCAATATGCACGGCGCGTTCAAAGAAGTCGCGCTTGGGTTTTCGGCGGCGTTCAACCAAAACCTCGGCGGCCTTTCGTACAAACAGCGCGGTTTCGCGCAGCCGCACCTCATCGGGTACATGGAAAGCCACGACGAGGAACGCATTGCCTACGACTGCAAAACCTACGGCAACCCGGCAGCGGGCCACAACATCAAGACCACGCCCGTCGCCATGGCCCGCATCGAGATGCTCTCGAACCTGTTTTACACCGTGCCGGGGCCGAAAATGCTCTGGCAGTTCGGCGAGCACGGCTACGATTTTTCCATCAACTGGTGCGCCAATGGCACCATCAACAACGGCTGCCGCACCGACCCCAAACCCATCCGTTGGGACTACCTCCAAGACCCTTATCGCCGCCACCTGCGCGACATGACCGCCGCGCTCACGCGGGTGAGCAGCACCGCATGCGGAATCTCGCGCTTGGCCATGCGCGCCTGATTGCGGATGAGCTTGATGGTCTTGGAGGCACCCTTGGCGTCCATGGAGGCGCCCTGCGTGGGAATGATGACGAGATC
>JBKBIC010000108.1:0-16792 GCA_046299435.1 Saprospiraceae bacterium | reverse complement strand
GAGCTGGCTGAGGCGATAGTCGCCGTTGCTGAGTGTGCCGCTGGGGTCGAGCGATTTTTCGTCGAAGTCCCAGGTGGTACCGCTGAGGTCGTAAAGCAGTGTGGTCAGGTTGATGTTGTCGCCGCCTTGTTTCCAGTGCCAGAGCATGGAGAGGTCGAATTTTTTCCAATTCAGGTTGGCAGCCCAAGAGAGGTTAAAGTCCGGCTCGGCGTTGCCCCAAGCGAAGAGGCCGTCTTGCACACCGTCTTTGGTGTCTTGGTCGGCGGGGATGGAGCCGACGATTTGGGTTGGGCTTTTGCCCTCTTCGATTCGGAACACGCCCAAAATCGGGGCGAAACCGCCTTCGATGAAGGCCGGGACGTTGAGTTTCGTGATTTCCGAGCGGTTGAGCCAGAAGTTGAACTGGTTGCTCCATGTGAGGTTGCGGCTGACGATGGGCGTGATGCCGAGGCCGAGTTCGATGCCTTGGTTGTTCAGATCGCCTGCGTTGGCCCAGCTGGTGGTGTAGCCCGAAGACGACGGGATGCCGACGCGCAGGAGGAAGTTGTTGACGGTCTTGTTGTAATACGTGAGTTCGAGGCTGACGCGGTTTTTCATGAAACCGATGTCAATGCCTGCTTCCAGTTCGCGCTGGCGTTCGGGGCCGAGGTCTTTGTTGCCGCGTGTGATGCCGATGAGCGAACCCGTGCTGCCGCCGACGACGACGGAGTTGAGCGGGGTGTAAATGGCACCTGCTGCCGGGAAGTTGCCCGATTCGCCGTAGGCGGCGCGGACTTTCACGAGGCTGAGCAGTTCGTCGTTTGCATCGGCAAAGCCGCCGAGCCGCCCGATGTTGACGGCCGCCGAAGCGCGTGGGTAGTAGTAAAGCTTGTTCGCGTCGCCGTTGTTCGTGGACTTGTCGGCGCGGATACCGCCCGTGACGATGACTTTGTCGTCCCAGTTGATTTCCTCTTGTGCGAAAAAGCCTCGGTCTTTTTGGATGATGCGGCGTTGGGCGTTGTTGCGCGAGCCGGCTTGGTCGAGGTTCGTTTGCGAACCGATGAGGAACGAAGCCGTGCTGATGACCGTGTTTTGGTCAAAATTCTCGGCAGTCATGCCCAGCTGGGTGCGGAAGTTGAGCGCACCACTTTGGAGGCTGTGGACGAGGAAGCCGTTGATGTTTTTGTTCGTGTTGCGGGTGCTGCCGTTGGCGACGAAGCCGTCGGTGCCGTTGCCGTTTTTCTGGAATTGCAAAGTGCGCGGGAAAATGACCGACGTGAGCAGCGAATACTGGTCAATGCCGCCGCGCACGATGAGGCGCAGGCTTTGGTTTTCGCGCTCCATCAGGTGTGTGGTGAGCGTGCTGCCCGCGATGACACGGTCAACGCCCTCGTTGTTGGTCATTTGCGCGACAGTTTGGAGCATGTTGGCGGTGGCGTAGGGGTTGTTCGGGAAGTTGCCCCGGCCGTCGTCGTGCAGCTCGGCCCAGACGGGCGTTTGCGAAAGTGCCACGCCGTTCGTGGTCGAAGTGTTGTCGTTGTTGAAGTAGCCCCGGTCGGCGGAGGAACGGGTGTACGCGCTGCTCACTTGGAGGTCGAACCACTTGGAGAGGCGTTGGTCAATGTTCAGGCGGAGGTTGAAACGCTCGTAGCCCGTGTTCGGCACGATGCCCTCCTCGTTTTTGTACGTCGCGCCGACGAAGTATTTGGCGTTGTCGTTGCCGCCACTGACCGTGAAACGAGTTGTGGAGAGCATACCGTTGTTGCCGTAGAGCTCGTCTTCGTAATCGTAAATTTTGCCTGCGGCTTGGGCGGCTTTGAAAGCGTCCGCGCCGGCTTGTTTGAAGTGCGTGAGGGCTTTGGCCTCGTCCCATTGGCGCGGGCCGAGCAGCCGGATGGCACTCGATACGCCGAGGGATTGCGAAAAATTGACCACTGGCGCACCCGACAGGCCGCGTTTGGTAGTGATGATGACCACGCCTGTGCCTGCCCGCGAGCCGTAAATGGCGGCGGTGCTGGCTCCTTTCAGAATCTCGATGCGCTCGATGTCCTCTGGGTCAATATCGGCGAGGCGGTTCGAGGGGTTGTCTTGGTCGGAAATAGCCCGCCCGTCGCGGTACGCGCCAGAGACGATGTTCATGGCGTTCGGGATGGCGGAGTTGTCAATGTACACGCCGTCAATGATGAACAGCGGCTGCGAGTTGCCGGTGAGCGTCGTCACGCCCCGGAACTTCATGGAAATGCCGCCGCCCGGCGCGCCGGAGTTGGAGTTGATGTTCGCGCCCGTGAGCTTGCCGTAGAGTGCGCCGTCCACCGTTTGCTGGACGGTGGTACCCGTCAATTCCTTCGAGGAAATGAGCGAGACGGCGTTGGCGGCATTCGAGCGTTTGATGTTGGTGGCAAGGCCCGTGACGACGACCTCGTCCAAGCCGGCGGCATCCTCTTCGAGCGTCACGTCGTTGCGTGCGCTCGTGGACGAGACCACGACAATCATGGACTTGTAGCCCGTGTACGAGATGTTGAGCCGCCCGGAATTCTCCGGCAGTTGGATGCGATATTCGCCGTTGATGTCGGTCGTGGTGCCCCGACTGGTGCCGAGTACCGCCACCGATGCCCCGATGAGCGGTTCGCCGTTGGCATCGCTCACCTTGCCCGAAGCGGTGAATTGCGCCTGCAAACTGCCCGCGCTGCACAGCAACGCGACGAGCAACAGACTGATTGACAGTAGTTTGTACTTCATACGATTGAATGGTTAGTTTGAAAAAATGTGAAATGAATAGGGCGGCAAATCTAAGCGAAAACCATAGGCAGCAAATTATTTCGGGCTTAAAATCCAGACAACTACCAATTCTGGCGGAAGCGCGATGTTTTTGAGAACATGATTTTAGCACAGTTCCGTTTGGCAGAATTTCCCAAACAAACACTGCCTGCCCGGCCACAAAATCTTGTGTTTCCTCAGGCTTCTGGGCCTCTGGCTTGCAATCCGCCCATTTCCCGAAAAAATCTACTTTTGCCGCCCTACCCATTTTACCAAACCATCGGACACATGACAGCACTCACGCCTTCCCTTGTCGTCGTCATCTTGCTTGCCTACTTCGCCATGCTCGTCGGCGTGGCTTGGTACACGGGCCGCAACGTGGGCAACGAGGGCTTTTTCCTCGCCAACCGCAAAGTGCCTTGGTATGTGGTGGCTTACGCGATGATCGGGACGAGCATTAGCGGCGTGACGTTCATCTCCGTGCCGGGCGCGGTCGGGCTGGAAACGGGCGTGAATCGGGGCTTCGGCTACCTGCAAGTGGTGCTCGGCTATCTGGTCGGGTATGCGTTCATCGCCACCGTGCTGATGCCCTTGTATTATCGGCTCAACCTCACCTCCATTTACGGCTACCTCGAACAGCGTTTCGGCCATTGGGCCTACAAAACGGGCGCGGCGTTTTTCCTGCTCTCGCGCACGCTGGGGTCGGCGGCGCGGATGTTTTTGGCGGCGGTCGTGTTGCAAAGCTTTGTATTTCAGCCACTTGGCGTGCCTTTCCCGGTGACGGTGACGCTGATGCTCGCCCTGATTTACGGCTACACGTTCAAAGGCGGCTTGAAAACCATCATCTGGACGGACACCATCATGACCACGTTTTTCATCGCGGCGGTCGTCTGGACGGTGGTCACGGTGGCCGGCACCCTCGGTCTTGGCCCCTCCGAAATCCTCCCGGCAATCTCGGCGAGCAAGTACGGGCAGGTGTTTTTCTTCGATAATTTCTGGGGCGACCCGAACCATTTTGTCAAGCAGTTCGTGTCCGGCGCGCTCGTCGCCGTCGCCATGACGGGCCTCGACCAAGACCTGATGCAAAAAAACTTGGCCTGCCGGAACATCCGCGAGGCACAAAAAAACATGGCCGTTTTTTGTGTTTACTTGGTGATTATCAACGGGTTGTTCCTCATGCTCGGCGCGTTGCTCTATCTCTACGCCGGGTCGCTCGGCCTCGAAATCCCGGCCCGCACCGACCAATTGTACCCCAAAATCGCCTTCGGCCATCTCGACCTCGCGGCGGGCATTTTCTTCGTGTTGGGCCTCGTGGCGAGCACTTACGCCAGTTCCGACAGCGCGTTGACGGCTCTGACGACTTCGTTTTGCGTGGATTTCCTGAATTTTGAAAAGGAAAAAGACGGCCTGAACCGGCACTACCTCACCGACGAAGAACGCCACGCCCACGAAGCCGCCATCGAAGCCCGCCAACGCCGTACACGCGGCTTCGTGCATCTCGGTTTTGCGGTGGCGTTTGTGCTTATCATCTTGATGCTCAATGCGTTCAGCGACGGCGCGGTCATTTCGCTCATCTTCAAAATCGCGGGCTACACCTACGGGCCGCTGCTCGGCCTGTACCTTTTTGGGCTGTTCACCGACCTGAAAACCCACGACCGCCTCGTGATGCCCGTGTGCGTGGCCGCCCCCATCTTGACATTCGCCATCGAATGGGCCTCGAAAACATGGGCGGGCGCGGACGTGGGCTTCCTGACCATCCTCCTCAATGGCGGCCTCGCGTTTTTGGGGCTGTGGATTATCTCGTTCCGGGAGCCAGTGAGCGAATGAGTGATTGATTGATTGAGTGAGTGATTTTGGCTCAATTCACTCATTTACCCATTCACTCAATTACTCATTGGCACTTTGCGTTAGTTTTGAATCAAAAAAATGATGATTCAAATGCGCCTTGCTTTCCTGTTTTTTCTGTTTCCAGCCGTTGGGCTTTTTGCCCAAAAGCCTGCCGTGTACGACTCGTTCGAACAACTCGAAAAACGCCTGCTCGCGGGCGGCGACACGGTTTTCATCGTCAATTTCTGGGCGACGTGGTGCGTGCCCTGCGTGGAGGAACTGCCTTATTTTGAGGAACTTACGCAAAAAATCGCCGGGCAAAAAGCCAAAGTCCTGCTCGTCAGCATTGATTTCAAAAGCCAGATGGACAAGCGCGTGGTGCCCTTCCTGCAAGCCCGCAACACGGCAAGCGAAGTCGTGCTGCTCGCCGACCAAGATGCCAACAGCTGGATTCCAAAGGTTGACCCGAAATGGGACGGGGCGATTCCCGCCACATGGCTCGTGCGCGGCGACAGGCAGGCTTTTCACCGCGAAAAATTCCCGGATTTCAAATCGCTCCAGTGGTTCGTGCAACCGTTTTTGAAGTTTTGAGTTCTTTTTTTCCGTGTTTCGTTTTTCGTGTTTGGTGTATCGTGTGTCGCGCCGAAAAACGAAACACCAAACACGACACACGCCCTTGTCTTTCACAACTCAAATTTTTCGATTATGAAACAAGTCTTTTCATCCTACACCGTCTTCGCCGGGATGCTCGTGATGTTCGCGGCCCCGCTCGCCGATGCTCCCGCCCCCGCCGCAACCGAGGCCGTCGCGCCCGCCCCGAAAGCGACCACAGGCTACGCCATCGGCGACAAAGCCGAAGATTTCAGCCTGAAAAACGTGGACGGCAACATGGTCTCGCTGGCCTCGTACCCGGATGCCAAAGGCTTCGTGGTGGTGTTCACCTGCAACGGCTGCCCGTATGCCCAGCTGTACGAACAACGCATCATTGACCTGCACAACTCCCTGAATCCCAAGGGCTTCCCGGTCATCGCCATCAACCCGAACGACCCGGACGTGGTGCCTGTGGACAGCTACGACGAGATGAAAAAACTCGCCAAAGAGCACGCCTACCCGTTCGCGTATCTGTTCGACGAGGGCCAAAAAGTGTATCCGAAATTCGGTGCGACGCGCACCCCACACGTTTTCGTGCTCGATAGCAAGCGGGTGGTGCAGTACATCGGCGCGATTGACGACAACGCCGAAAGCCCCGAATTGGTGAAAACCAAATACGTCGAAAACGCCGTCGAGGCCCTGCTGAAAGGCGAAAAACCCAGCCCGGATTTCACGCGGGCCGTCGGATGCAGCGTGAAAAAGAAGAAAAGCTGAGGTTGAGAGTTGAAGGGAGGAATGGGGTTGAAAAGTTGAACAGCACAGTGATTCAACTTTTCAACCCTTCCTCTTTTCAACTTTCAATTCAACCGAAAAACCATGATGCCGGATTGGCCCTTGTTGCGCCCCATGTAGGTCGGCAAGGGCCATTTTGATAACATGACCCGGCCAAACTCGGAGGAGGCGTGGAGCAGGTAAACCTGCCCGTTTTGCCGCACGGCAAAGCCCTGGTGCGAGATGTCCAAGCCCGCTTTGGTGGAAGTCGTGGCGATGATGTCGCCGTCGCGGATGAGGTGCTGGGATGCTGCCACCTTGTTTTTCGGGATGAAAAACCACGAGTGGGCATTGATGCGTTGCTCGGCATTTTCGAGGTCGCGGCGCACCTTCGGGTCGGCGAGTTTCGGGTAATGGTGCGCGTGGGTGGTCATGTAATTGAACTGCTTGCGGAGCGGCAGCCCGCCCAGTTCTTGGGTCACGTCGCGGAGGAGGCCCAGTTTGTCGGCCTGCAAAACCCAGCCGCTGAAATAATGGATGCGCGAGCCATAGCCGTCCACCGTGCCGCCCCAGTAGCGCATCCGCTGCAATTGCGTTTTGAAAAACTCGAAATCCGTGCGGCCAGCCTGTGCCGTCAGGCCGATGGCGAGGCAGTTTTCCACGAACGTCCAGCAATCGAGGCCGCGCAGGTTGACGACCAACTGTTCCGTCTCCAAGCCGTCCAAAACCCCGCTCCGGTACGGCGTGCCGACGAACGATTTGCCGACCGCCACCGACCGCCCCGCGAGCGTGTTTCCGGCGGCGGCCAGTTTGATTTTCTCCGCAAAAATGGCCTCGTCCGTGCGCTCCGTGCCTTGCCGGGGCAAGGGCGGGACGGCGAAAAAACAGCCAAAAAGAATCGAAAACAGCCACTTCATGCCGCGAAAGTAGTTGATTGGGCTATTTGGTGATTTGTTGATTTGGTTATCAGGCTTCGTTTGAGGCCGAATCGCCGAATCAACAAATCACCAACCGACCAATCAATAATTGACAAACACCTCATAGTTGTACTTCCATTTGCGCTCCTCGCCGGGCTTCAGTTCCAGCGTCCATTCGGCTGTGTATGAAGGGTTTACGCGCAGCGTGGCCTGTTCTTGGGTGAGTGCCCATTTTTGGTCGCTTTGGCCGGGCGTGCCCTCGATGGCGCGGCGGATTTTCAGGGTAATCGGTTCGTTTTTGTAATTCACGACGCAGACTTGCCCCTCGATTTTCACGCGGTCGTAGGTGTTGCTAAAAAACCGCTTGGCGTTTTCCTCCCTGTCCACGTCGCCCTCCGCGTGGGTCACTTTCACCTCCGGCGACTGCGCGATTTTCACCTTGCACTTCGCCCCGGCGGGCGTGTAAGGCAGCATATCTTGACTAATGGGCTGCAAATCATCACCCGCTTTGGCCGAGATATTGGCCGCGCCGGTCGTCCACGGGAATTTCGTATTGTTCTGAAATTCAACGAAATGCGTCACCTCGTGGCGTTCGTCGCCCCTGCCGCCGGATTGTTTGTAGGCCACCACGCCGCCCGGCGTGGCCGTCGGCAACACGCACTCGAAAAAGTGCGTCGGCACGATGTCCGCCTCGAAAATCGGGAACTGATAGCGGCTGTTTTTCGGGAAAAGGCCGGGGCGCACCGTGTAAAAATAGAAGTCCTCGGCCTGTGCGCCCTCGAAGTTGTCGCCGCCGCTGGCCGCGCCCGCCCGGTCGTCGCGCTCGAAATAAGCGGCGTTTTGGTAGGCGATGTTCTGCATTTGGCGCAAATCCATATCGAAATCGCGGTTGAAACCCACCACCAAATCGCGCCCGAAATTGACCAAAGTGCCCGGTCGCGTGGCGTACTTGAAATTCGGAACCCCGACGGCGAGGCGCAGTTCCGCGTCGCCGAGGTCTTCGGTGTCGTTGAAAATCTCGGCGCGGAGCGCGAGCCGGCCCCGGTTTTTGTCCGCCAAATCGAGTTTGTAAATCGGTGTCCAGCCGATGCCGTTGGTCAGGTAGGCCAACGTCAAATCCTGTTCCGGGCGGGTGTTTTTGAAGTTGACCGTCAGGCGGTTTTGGGCGGCCTTGTATTTTGCAATCGTCTCAAAAACAGGCTGTTCCGCAAATTCCGCGCGGGCGATTTGGGCCAGTTGGAGATTCACCCACTTGCCCGTGTTCGTGCGGATGAGCAGGGTTTTGTCAGAGGTTTTTTCGAGCGTGCCCTCCACGAATTCCGGCGCGGCGTTAGTCCAAGTGTTCAGGAAAAACTTGCCCGTGCGGCCCCGGTTGTTTTTGAAAAACAGGGCTTGGTCGAAGGTGCTATCGGCCCGCACGACCGAATCCTGCACCGAAAAAACGGACTGCACCTCCGGGCCGCCCGCCCAGAACGTACCGAACAGCGCGGCGGGCAGTTCGGTGGTGCTGAATTTGCCGCCGGTCGCGGCCACTTTGCCGGATTTGAGGAGGAGCGATTGGCCGTTTTTGAAAATCGTGGCCGTGCGGACGGGGAGTTTTTGGGCGAAAACCGAGGCTGCCGAGGTCAGCAGCGCGAGCAGCAGGAGGTGCTTTTTCATTGTGTGGTGGAAATTTTTTGCCACCTCAAACGCCTACTTTTGTCAAAAATTTGAACGCATGGAAACTGCCGTCGCGCCCCGCCCCGCTCGGTGATGCCCCAAAAACTCATCGCTCACCACTCATCATTCTCGCCCTTTGCTTTCCATTTCCGAAATCCACGTTTACCCCGTCAAATCCCTCGGCGGCATCGCCCTTCCCGAAAGCCGCCTCACGCCGCTCGGCCTCGAACACGACCGCCGTTTCATGCTCGTGGACGAGGCGGGCCGCTTCGTGTCGCAGCGCGAAATCCCGGCCATGACCCAGTTGGGCACGGCCATTTCGGGCGAGTACCTGACCATTTTTCATCGAAAAAACACGGCAGAGCGCGTCGAAATCCCGCTGCGGCCGGGCGACCGCGATTTGGAAAAACTGCGCGTCCAAGTCTGGTCGGCCAAGTGCTCGGCGCGGCTGCTGCACCCGGAGCTGGATGCGTGGTTTTCCGAAATGCTCGGCCAACGGCTGCGCTTGGTTTATATGCCCGACACGACGCGCCGCCGCACGAGCCACCTGTACGCGCCGGGCCACCACGTCAGTTTTGCCGACGGCTACCCGGTTTTGCTCATCGGGCAGGCTTCGCTCGACCACCTGAACAGCCGCCTCGCACAGCCTTTGCCGATGAACCGCTTCCGGCCAAACCTCGTCTTCACGGGCGGGCAACCGCACGAGGAGGACGAACTGGGCGAGTTCAGCGTCGGCGCAGCGCGGTTTCGCGGCGTGAAACGCTGCGGACGCTGCACCATCACCACCACTGACCAAGACTCCGGCCAACGTGCCGCCGAGCCGCTGAAAACCCTCGCCACCTACCGCTTGCGCGGCAACAGCATCATTTTTGGTGAAAACCTCGTGTGGCTGGGCGGCGGGGATGTGGTCAAAATCGGGGATGAAATCCGGCGAAACAGTTAAGTCCCCCCTTCCGACATCTTGCAAACCCCGCCCCCGCGCACCGGGAAACGCGGCACCGGCACAGGCAACGGGAAGAACTTCGGTTTCTTGGCAGGCTTCGGGCCACCGAAAAAATACTGCACGCCGAGGCCGAAATTGGAGTTCGAGGAAATCTCCGCCGGAGCCGTGGACGCGCTGCCGTGCATATTGAACTTCACCAGCGGGCCGCCGACCTGCACAAAAAACGCAGGCTCGGCCACGATGAACTGCCGCTGGTTTTTCAGGAAACTGTACGCCTCGTAAAACCGCAGGTTGTTGCCCGAAAAATCGCCCCGAAAAAAATCCAGCCGCGCCAGCCGTAGCGACAGCCCGACCTCAAAAAAGCGGTTCCGCAAAATGGCCGCCGACTGCACCCACACTTTTGAGAAGCGCACATTGGCTGTGTTCATGCCCGTCGGTCGGAACGCGCTCGTCCGAAAATGCCCCAAGCCCGCGCCGCCGAAGGCCATCGTGGTCACGCCGTCTTCGCCCGCAGGCTCGTCGGTGTACATATTTTCGAGATGCCGGAAATAGCCCGCGCCGACTTCGAGGTAGTCGCCTGCGCCGAGCACCGGCTCCGAGCGGTCGGCGTATTCGATTGAAAATGAACGCTCTGGCGAAAACTGGGCGGTGGCCGTCCATCCGAAATTGGGGCGCGTGGCCCAGCTGGCCGAGATTTCGCTGCCCGGCGACGGGGCTTCGAGGCCGAGGTTGGCTTGTACGCAGAGGTCGCCTTTTTGGCGGAGGTCGGGGATTTTTTGGGTGCCGGGGGTGTAGAAGTATTGGCTGCAAGCGGAGAAAAACAGCAGCCCGGCGAATGCGGATGCGCAGAAAATTGCCCTCATGGATTGGCGTGTTTTGTTCAACAAAAACGGAGGGCAGCCAATGGGCATCAAAAACGGTTCCAGATAGTTTTTTGAGCCATGCGAGCGGGGCCAAGCCAAAAACACGTTGCCCCGACCGCCAACGCTGGCGACCGGGGCAACGAACTTATCTTGCTGAAAATCAGCGGTTTGGCCTACTTGTCGTCGCCGAAGAAGGCGAGGATTTTGTCGGCCAGTTCCATGCCGATATACGACTGCGCTTCCACCGTGCTCGCGCCAATATGTGGACTGCAAGACACCAGTGGGTGTTTCAACAAAGCCTCGCGGGGCGTGGGTTCGTTCTCGAAAACGTCCAAGCCCGCGCCGCCGACCTTGCCCGAATTGAGCGCGGCGAGCAGGGCTTCTTCGTCAATCGTGCCGCCGCGTGCGGTGTTGATGAGGAAAACGCCCGTTTTCATCTTGGCAAGTTCGGCCTCGCCGATGAGCGATTTGCCGATGCCCGGCAGGTGAAACGTGATGAAATCGGCCTCCCGCAGCACTTTTTCGAGTGATTGGGTCTCGACTTTCACGCACAGTTTGATGTCCGAATATTTCTGGATTTGGATGCCGAGTTCGGCCTCCTGCACGAACGGGTCGTGTGCCAGCACTTCCATACCCAAACCGAGCGCGATTTTGCCGACCTCTTGGCCGATGCGCCCGAAACCGACGATGCCGAGTTTTTTGCCCCGGATTTGGAAGCCAGTTTCGTAGGCTTTTTTCAGTTTTTTGAAATCGCCGCCGACGGCCAACTCGCGGTTCGAGCGGTTGAGCATCCGCGCCAGCGAAAAGATGTGCGCGAACGCTAGCTCGGCCACCGCCCGCGACGAAGCCTGTGGCGTGTTCACGACTTTGATGCCCTTGCTCGTGGCATATTCCACGTCAATATTGTCCAAGCCCACGCCGCCGCGCGCAATGAGTTTCAGGTTTTTGCCGCCGTCAATCACCTCGCGGGTGACTTTGGTGGCACTGCGGACGATAAGAACATCATAATCGGCGATGCCCGTCGGCAATGCGTCCTGCGCGATTTTGTCTTCGGACACGAAGTATTCGGCCTCTTCGAGCAGGAGCCGACCATCGGGGTGGATGCCGTCGTTGGCGAGAATTTTAACCATTAATTTTTGAATGATGAGTGATGAATGATGAGTGATGAATTGTGAAAGAACCCATCATGTTTTGCTCATCGCTCAGCACGGGTTGAATTGTGCGGCAAAGATAATTTTTCAAATGGGAATACTTTGCCCGCCAAAACCACATGATATTTTTAAAAAACTGCCCACCCGTCAGATTTTTTGGAACAACTGCACTGCTTGCCGGCCATTGCGGAATTTGATTTTGAAAACGCACACCCCCGCTGGCAATGATTCGGCACTCGCCGCCAAATGCCCGAACGAAAAATCCGAGGGCGAAAACTCGGCCAACACCCGCCCGGCGAGGTCAGTCACTTGCGCGGTCACTGCCTCGAATGTTTCCGGGTGCGCCCACGCCACAAAAAACTGGCCGCCGACGGGGTTCGGGCTGATTTTCAGCCGCAGCGCGGGGCCGTTGGTCGGGTCGTGCGTGGCGATGAGGCCCTCGTCCACGGTGCCGTCGCAGTCGTCGTCGAGTTGGTTCAGGGTTTCGGGCGCGCCGGGGAAAATGGCGGGGTTCAGGTTGTTGCAATCGCCGGGAACCAACGAGGTGCCGGGCGGCACAAAACAGTCCAGCGTCGGGCCGCCCGCACCAAAACCGTCCATGTCAAAATCGTTGTAGTAAGCTACAAACTCTTGAAATTCAGGGGTTTGCGGACAGTCTTCCGCGCAGTTGGTGCGTCCGTCGCCATCGAAATCAAGCGTGTCCACAATGGTGATTTTCGCGGTGCAGAAGCCATGATTGAAGGAATCGTCCTGTCCTGATATGTTGTACGATTTCGCTGTTCCGGCATCGCTGCAGTAGTACCGCAATGTGACGATGAGCACCGACCAAACGCCCCCGCAGTTGTCGAACGAGGTGTCCAGCAGCGCAGACTCATAAACACTGGCCTCGCCCCACTCGTCCAGCGCGAGGGTGACATCCCGACAAATAATCGTCGGCGGCACGGTGTCTTGCACCGAAATGGTCGTTTGGCAAGTGGCCCCGTTCCCGGAGGCATCGCGCACCGTCAACGTCACCGTGTTTTGGTGGAGGTCGGCGCAGCCAAAATCAGCCTTGTCCAACGAAAGGCCCACCGCCCCGGCATTGTCCCAGCTGCCTGCGTCCACTTGTTCGGGCTGCAAAAACGCCTGCCCGCCCGCGTCCAAAAAAAGCGATAAACTACTGACACACAGGGCGATAGGCGGAACTGTATCGGCCACCAGCACCTGTGTTTGGCAAAACGACTCGTTGCCCGATTGGTCAACCGCCCGCAGCGTCACCGTCTGCTGGCCGAGGTCGGCGTATGTGAAATGCGTTTGCGAAAGCGACATCTCGGCCACGCCACAGGCATCCCAAGTGCCCGCGTTCACCTGCCAATCGTACAGCCGCGCCATGCCGTCCGGGGCGAGTGGAAGTTGCACTAAGTCGTTGTTGCACAGGGCAATAGGTGGCGTTGCGTCGTTCACCGTGACCGTCGTTTGGCAGCTGGCCGTGTTGCCCGATGGGTCTTCGACGCGCAGCACGACCATGTTCGCCCCGATTTCGGCGCAGCCAAAATCTGTTTTCGCCAGCGCGAACCCGACCGAGCCGCACACGTCCGAACTGCCCGCGTTGATGTGCGCCGGGGCGATTTGCGCGAAGCCGCCCGCATTCAGTTCAACCGTTAAAGCATTGACACACAGGGCATTGGGCACGGTTTCGTCTTTCACAAAAATTGTCGTTTGGCAGCTGGCCTCGTTGCCCGCCGGGTCTTTCACGCGCAAGGTCACGGTGTTCGGGCCGAGGTCGGCGCAAGTGAAATTTGTTTTTGAGAGCGTAAAATTCACAGCACCGCAAGCATCCGAACTGCCCGCGTTGATTTGCCCGGCAGTCAGCGTTTTTTGTCCGTCGGCATTCAACACGAGCGTTAAACTATTGACACACAGTGCGTTGGGCGGCGTAAAATCTTCGTCAATCGCCGCGTCGCAGTCGTCGTCCAAGTTGTTCGTGCAGTTTTCCGGCGCGCCGGGATGGATGACCGCGTTCGTGTCGTCGCAGTCGGTTGAGTTCGTGACGTAACCTGCTGGTTGCGAGGCGCTTTGGAGGGATTGGGCGGCATTCCCGAAGCCGTCCGCGTCCGCGTCGCGGTAAAAAGTCGAGGCCGGGCCGCCACCGGGCACGGGGTGATGTTCGACCCAGCGGAGCCAAGCGTAAATCTGTTTGGCGATTTCGTTGTAGCCGCAGTGCGTATTGATGTTGCCGTCGGGTGGGTCGGGGTGGCGGGCATCCGGCGGGTTGTATTCACCGAAATCATCAATATCGAGGTACTCCGGGATGAGGTAAATGCCCTCGGCCTCGCGCCCGCCGTAGCGTTCTATATTCTTGAAAATCAGGCGGTTGATGATTTTTTGCCAACGCCAGCGATTGTTCAAAACCGGGTTTCCGCCGTAGGTCGCCGCGAACGCACTTTCGCGGGCGTTGGGCGGCGGCGAGATGCAAACAGCGATTTTTGCATGGGGCGCGGCCACCCGCATCGAGTCCAAAAGCCGCGTGGCGTGGCGGTTCCAATCGCCCACGATGGAGTCGTCAATTTCCTGCAAAGTCGCCCCGGCGAGGGCCGAATAACCGCAGAAGTCGTTGATATCCAAGTGAAAAACAATCCAATCGGGCCGCTGGCCGGGCGCGATTACGTCGTTGAAATATTGGTTCAGGTTGATTTTGGAGCCGTAGCGAATCGGGCTTTCCGAGGCATTGAAAAACCAGCGAGCCATCATGCCGCCGTAGCCTTCGTGCCGGGCGTTGGCGTTGGCCCAGCTCACTTTTTTGCCATGAAAACTGACGGGCGGGTTGCCGGGCCGCTGCGTCAAATCCCAGATGTACTTCGGCATGTACCCTTGGTCAAAAAAGCTGTGGCCGAACAGCACCAATTTTTTCGCGCTCATGTCCGTCGGCGCGGCGGCTGGGCTGACCCGCAAAACAGTCGAGCCGGAAGCCAAAAACTGCCCGCTGGCCGAGCGCACCGTCACCGTGAGCGGATGTTCGCCGACTGAGTTTTGGCCGGGCGTGAACGACCATTTTTGGGCGTTGGCCGTGCCGCCGACGGGCGCAACTATTTGAAAATCATAGTCTTGCGGATGCTTGGAAAGGATGAGGTTTCGGAAATAAATCTCCACGTCCTGCCCTTCGGTGGCGTAGAAATATGGCGGCAGTTTCAGGAAAATATCGTCCAAACCGTCGCAGTCCTCGTCCACGCCGTTGCCGGGGATTTCGGCTGCGGACGGGTCGCACTGCGCCCAGATCGGCACATTTAGGGACAAGAAAAAGAGCAGGAAAAAAGCGGAAAGTATGTGTTTGAGCATAAAAATGTGGGTCGTTGGCGACAACAAAAGTACCCCGACGAGCGGCCACCACCAAGCCGTCAAGCATCCGCGAAACCCCGAAAAAATTGAGTGGGCAGCAATTTTGTTTAACTTTTTTCAGAGCCTTTGGTAAACAAAACTTGAATGGGCCTGTTCTGCCAACGCTCTTTTGACAAGTCGTAACTTGACCGACGAACAAACTAACCTTTCCGCGCATGACCGCTACTTTTTCCGAGAATCCAGTTTCGAGCAAGCAAACATTCGCCGCACGGCCACGCGCCGGGGCGCGAAAAGTGGTCGTCGTCGGCTCTGGTTTCGCGGGCCTCTCGGCGGCCTGCCATTTGGCTGCGTCGGGTTTCGAGGTGACGGTTTTGGAAAAAAACACCTCGCCCGGCGGGCGGGCGAGGCAGTTCGAGGCCGAAGGTTTTGTGTTCGATATGGGTCCGTCGTGGTACTGGATGCCGGATGTGTTCGAGCAGTTTTTCGCGCATTTCGGCAAAAAAGTGTCCGATTACTACGATTTGCGGCGGCTTGACCCCTCGTATCAGATTTTTTTCGGGAAAAACGACGCGCTCGAAGTGCCCGCTTCGATGCCCGAATTGGAAGCCATGTTCGAGCGGTTGGAGCCGGGCAGCGTGCCCAATTTGCGAAAATTCCTCCGCGAAGCCGAGTACAAATACCGCGTGGGCATGGGCGAATTTGTCCACAAACCCAGCCTGAGCGCGTGGGAATTCGCCGACTGGCGTGTGGTCGCCAGCCTGTTTCGCCTGCAAATGTTGACCTCGATGGCCGCGCACGTGGACGGGCTTTTCAAAAACCAAAAACTGCGCGAGCTGCTCAAATTCCCGGTGCTGTTCCTCGGTGCCACGCCCGAAAACACGCCGGCCATGTACAGCCTGATGAACCACGCCGACCTCGTGCTGGGCACTTGGTACCCGATGGGCGGGATGTTCAAAATCGTGGAGGCGATGGTCGCGCTGGCCGAAGAGTTGGGCGTACAAATCAAAGTCAATCAAGAAGTTACACAGATTGAAGTGGTCGGCGGCGCGGCGCGGCGCGTGCTCACGGCCTCCGGCAAAAGCTACGCGGCGGATGCGGTCGTCGGCGCAGCGGATTACCATCACATCGAAACCAAACTCCTCGAACCCGCGCACCGCAACTATTCCGACCGCTATTGGGCGACGCGCACGATGGCCCCTTCGAGCCTCATCTTTTACCTCGGCCTGAACCGCAAACTGACCGGGCTGCGGCACCACAACCTGTTTTTCGACGAGGATTTCCGGCAGCACGCCCGCGAGATTTATGACAGCCCGCAGTGGCCGGAGCGTCCGCTTTTTTACGTCAGTGCGCCATCCGTGACCGACCCTTCGGTGGCTCCGGCGGGCTGCGAAAATTTGTTCGTCCTCATCCCCGTCGCGCCGGGCTTGGAGGACACGCCCGCCCTGCGCGAACACTATTACAACCTCGTGATGCAGCGGCTGTCGCACTTGACGGGGCAGCGCGTGGGCGAGGCGGTGATTTATCGCAAATCGTTCGCGCACAAGGATTTCGTGCAGGAATACAACTCGTTTCGGGGCAATGCCTACGGCTTGGCGAACACGCTGCGCCAGACGGCTTTCCTGAAACCTCGCCTGAAAAGTGAAAAAGTCAAAAACCTCTGGTTCGCCGGCCAACTGACGGTGCCGGGGCCGGGCGTGCCACCTTCCATCATCAGCGGCGAGGTCGTCGCAAAATCAGTTTTGAGTTTCGGGCTTTGAGTTTCGAGAGCCTTTGCGCCTCCCGACTCAACACTCGAAACCCAAAACTCAAAACTCTGTCCATGAACCACTTAGCACTTTACCACAACACTTGCGCGGAATGTAGCCGCCTCGTCACGCAGCGGTATTCGACTTCGTTTTCGCTCGGCATCCGGGTGTTTGCCAAGCGATTCCGGGCACCGATTTACTCGATTTATGGCTTTGTGCGCTTCGCCGATGAAATCGTGGATACCTTCCACGAGTACCCAAAACAGGCGTTGCT
>JBKBIC010000107.1:0-16868 GCA_046299435.1 Saprospiraceae bacterium | reverse complement strand
AGACGCTTTCTTGGCTTTTGTTCAACTCGCTTTCATTCGGATGACGTTGAAAAGGTATTTTTCAGACAAACCCTAAACACACTGGGGTTCAATTATTTAAGAGGGAAAATACACTTTGCGCCCTTCGCCCAAATCAGCTGTTGAGCCGTTTTTCCAATTCTGCTATCCGTTGGCGCAAGGCTTCTGCGCGTTGTTTTTCCTGCTGGATTTCGCTGTCCTTTTGCTGCAACTCCGTGTCCTTCTGCTGGATGATGCGCTCCTGTTCCCGCAGGGCTTTTTCCATAGAATTATCGAATTGTTGTTCAACGACAATCTGTTCTTGTACCTCCGGGCTTTCTGCCGCCATGGACAAACGCCGCAGCAGCGGGCGCAGCTCGGCATCCTCGAAATCGCCGGGGTGGCTCAACAACCACTTTTGGTCGGTGTCAAAAAGGAATTTTTGGTTGAAAACAGACAGCAATTTCTCCAATCGTGTCCGCACCTGCGGCGCCAACGACGGGATTTGGATGATGAAACAATCGTGGCTCAGGTTTTCGATGAACGGGTCTTTTTCCGGCAAAACCTCACCTGTGCCCACATCTTGATAGCTGCGCCCGATTTTCAGCACGGGCCGTTTGACGGAAAGGCTGAAGCCGAGAAAATAAATCAGCAGCAGCGGCAGCGAGGTCGGCACGCCGTCCACCTCGTCGTCCTGCGTGTAGTTGCTGCCGAGGTACTGCCGGAAGCGCATGATGTCGAACGGGTGGTTGCTCTTTTGCAGCTCGATGAGCAGTTTTTTGTGCTCGCCAGAGGCCGTTTTCACGACGGCCTTGAAGTCCACGCGAAAAACGGTCGGTAAAAAATTTGTTGGAAGGCACGGTCTGCTCTTGCGGCCTGCTTTCCAGCTCGACTATTTCCTCGCCGATGATGGCCGAAAGCAGCTGCTTGGCAACGGCGTTGTCCTCCAACAGGAACTTGAAGACCGAGTCGTAAATCGGGTTTGCGATAATCATATCCGGGTCGGTTTGGCGGACAAAAATGAGCCTGAAAACCTGTGTTTTCGGAGCCGAACGCCGGCTTTATCCTGCCATGATCTCATGCAAACGGTTGTCGTACACGCGCTGCCAATCGGCCACGCAGCCCCAGTTTTCGCCGTCCACGACGGCTGAATCGCCCGAAACGGAGCCTATTTTTTCGCAGGCCACGCCTTCGGTTTGCAGCAAATTTTCGAGCGCGGCGGCTTGTTCCGGGCGGACGGTCACGACCACGCGGCTTTGGCTTTCGCCGAAAAGCCATGCGTCTTTCCGCAAATTTTTGGCCGATTCGACCGCAAAACCGAGGCCGCGCGGCATGGCACTTTCGAGCAAATTGACCAGCAGGCCGCCGTCGCTCACGTCGTGCGCGCTTTGCAAAAGCTTGTTTTCCAACGCTTTGCGGATGGTTTGCTGCACGGCGAACTCTTCCTCCAAATCAAAATGCGGGCACGGCGAGAACTCGACGGCGTGGATTTCGCGCAGGTATTCCGAGCTGCCAATGTCGTCGCGGCTCGTGCCGATGAGGTAGATGAGATCGCCCGCTTGTTTGAAATCGAGCGTCATCAAGTCATTTTGGTCGTCGAGGATGCCGAGCATCCCGATGGTCGGCGTGGGGTAAACCGGGATGACCTGCCCGTTTTTGGCGTATTGGTTGTAAAAACTGACGTTGCCGCCCGTGACCGGTGTGCCGAATTTCCGGCAGGCATCGCCCATGCCTCGGATGGCTTCGGCGAATTGGTAATACACTTCTGGGTTGTACGGGTTGCCGAAATTGAGGCAGTTGGTGATGGCGACTGGCTCGCCGCCCGCGCAGACGATGTTGCGGGCAGCCTCCGCGACGGCAATCATCGCGCCCCGGTGCGGGTTGGCAAAAACGTAGGCCGAGTTGCAGTCGGTCGTCAGCGCGATGGCCTTGTCGGTGCCTTTGACGTACACGACTGCTGCGTCGCTGGGACGGTTGGTGGTCATGGTTCCGGTACGCACCATGCCGTCGTATTGTTCGGTAATCCAGCGTTTGGAAGCGATGTTCGGGCTGTTCCAAAGTTTGCGGGCAACGGCCTGTAAATCAGCAGGTTGCTCAATTTTCCCAATATCGAATTTCTCGATTTCAGCCAAGTAAGCCGGGGCTTTTTGCTCCCGGACATACACAGGCGCGCCGCCGCCCAGCACCAAAGTTTCGGCGGGCACGTCGGCCACTTTTTCGCCGTGATAAAAATATTCGAGGCGGCCCGTGTCGGTCGTGTCGCCGATGTGTTCGCAGGGCAAGTCCCATTTTTTAAACACGGCTTTCAAATCGGCCTCGCGGCCCGGCTCGCACACAATGAGCATCCGTTCTTGGCTCTCGGAAAGCAGGATTTCCCACGCTTTCATGTTGGCTTGGCGGGTGGGCGTTTTGTCCAAATCAATCCGCATCCCCACGCCCGCTTTGGCCGACATTTCGGAAGTGGAGCAAGTGATGCCCGCCGCGCCCATGTCTTGCATCCCGACGATTGCGCCGGTTTTGATGGCTTCGAGCGAGGCTTCGAGCAGGAGTTTTTCCTGAAAAGGGTCGCCGACTTGCACGGCGGGGAGGTCTTCGTGGCTGTCTTCGGTCAAATCTGCGGAAGCGAATGTCGCGCCGTGAATGCCGTCTTTGCCCGTTGCCGAGCCGACGATGAACACTGGGCAACCGGGTCGGCCAGCCGTCGCGGAGACGGTTTCGCCCGCTTTGACGATGCCCGCAGACATGGCATTGACCAAAATATCGTGGTTGTAGCAATCGTAAAAATAGACCTCGCCGCCGACGGTCGGCACACCGAACGAGTTGCCGTAGTCGCCGATGCCTTTCACCACGCCCGCGATGAGGCGTTTCATGCGCGGGTTGTCGGGTTTGCCGAAACGCAACGAGTTGAGCGCGGCGATTGGCCGTGCGCCCATCGTGAAAATATCGCGGTGGATGCCGCCCACGCCCGTTGCCGCGCCTTGATACGGCTCGATGGCAGAGGGGTGGTTGTGGCTTTCGATTTTGAACACGCAGCCGAGGTTGTCGCCGATGTCCACGAGGCCGGCGTTTTCCTCGCCCGCTTCGACGAGCAGGCGGGCACCTTTTCGCGGCAGGGTTTTCAGTTGGAGGATGCTGTTTTTGTACGAACAGTG
This sequence comes from Saprospiraceae bacterium, assembly GCA_046299435.1. Classification (GTDB taxonomy): domain Bacteria; phylum Bacteroidota; class Bacteroidia; order Chitinophagales; family Saprospiraceae; genus M3007. The sequence continues at coordinate 13,719 of JBKBIC010000107.1, read as the reverse complement.
CTCGCTCCACATGACCGAGTAAATGCTGAGTTCGGTGAAATTGGGCGTGCGACCGAGGATATCGCAGATTTTGGAAAATTCATCCGGGGTGAGGCCGAGGCTCTTGGCCGTTTCGACGGTGGGCTGCTCCATTGAGTGCGTTGAGCGGGTGAGTGAATGTGTGTTGGAGCCGCGAAGGTAGCAAGATGCCGCCGACAACTTGCCGCACCCATGCCCGGATAAAAAGCGCGGGCCGGCCATTTTGGGGATGAACCGACCCGCGCTGTGGTTTTGGGCGAGGCTTCACTTGCCGGGCTTGATTTTGCCTTTGGGCGGCTGATATTGCCGCACCCGCGCCCCAAGGTTGAAATACGCGGTGGCGATGCCGGGCAAGGGCAGGTTCACGCGATAGTCGCCGTCAATCCGCCAGTTGGTGGCGAGCATGCCCACCACGCCGCCCCGGCAGGCGAGCGAAATCTCCGTCCGGCTGGCGATAATCGTTTGTTCGAGGCTGAGGCCGAGTTCCGCGCTTACGGGAAATTCGCTGAGCGTGATGCGCCGCACGTTGTTCGCAATGGCTTGGCCGAGGCTGTTGGCTTTGGGCAAGCCCTCGTAGAGCCGCAGCCGCTTGTAATGGATGCCGACCCCGCCGAGCGGATACAGTCTGGTGCGGCGGATTTGGGGGAAAAGGTTGTACAAAACCCTGTTGGTCAGTGCCCAGTCCGAAAAGCTCACGTCCCGCCCGTCCGCCCGGTTGGGCGTGAACGACGACGCGCTCGACTTGACGTGTTCGAGCGCGTACTCATCCAACCAGCGGTTGCCGTTGCCGAGCCGGATGCGGCGGCTGAGCGAAAAACCCGGCACCGTGCTTTTCATGCCGGGGAACCCCACTTTTCTGAGGGCGGCGTTCATGTCCTTGAAATCGTAGGCAAACGCCTGAAAAGCGATGCCGATGTCCACGAATTTCAAGGTGTCGGAGGCTGGCGTGGCGTTTTTTTGCCGGTGTTTGGGGCTACTCCGCTGGGCGTGAAGGTGCGCAGCGAACGCGAGCCAAAAGGCAAGAAACAGGGTAGCGTGTTTCAGCGACATGGGCTTGGTATGGATGAAGATTAAAAAGTTGAGTGTATCGGTTGGGTCTCCAATTTCCGGTTGGCGCGGCGCGTCAACGAATGGCTTCTCGGATGCGCACCAATTTTTCCAGCAAACCTTCCAGCCGGTCGAGCGGGAGCATATTCGCGCCGTCGGATTTTGCCTCCGACGGGCGCGGGTGCGTCTCGATGAACAGCCCATCTGCGCCGACGGCCACGCCCGCGCGAGCGATGGTTTCGATGAGCGCGGGCCGCCCGCCCGTCACACCGCTGGATTGGTTGGGCTGCTGCAAAGAATGGGTACAATCGAGCACGACCGTGCCGCCAAAAGCCTGCATTTGCGGGATTCCGCGAAAATCCACGACTAAATCCTGATAGCCAAATGTGGTGCCACGTTCGGTCAGAATCACTTTCGGGTTGCCCTCTTCCTCTACTTTTTCCTGCGCGAAACGCATGGCCTCCGGGCTGACGAACTGGCCTTTTTTGATGTTCACGACCTTGCCCGTCTGCGCCGCCGCAACCAATAGCGAGGTCTGGCGACAAAGGAAAGCCGGGATTTGCAGCACATCCACATATTCGGCGGCAAGCGCGGCCTCGGGTTCGGAGTGGATGTCGGTGGTGGTCGGCAAGCCGAATTTTTCGCCGACGGCCCGCAGGATTCGGAGGGCTTTTTCGTCGCCAATACCCGTGAACGAGTCGCGTTTCGAGCGGTTGGCCTTCCGGTACGAGCCTTTGAAAATGTACGGGATAAGGAGCCGCTCGCAAATGCCGCTGACTTTTTCGGCGATGTCGAAGGCCATTTCCTCGCCTTCGATGGCGCAGGGGCCGGCGATGAGGAAAAAATTGCCGCTGTCGGCGTGGCGGAGCTTGGGGATGTCTGTTTGCCAGTTCATGTCGTTATTGGATTGAGTAATTGCCGCAAAAGTCAATAATAAACCGTCTCTGGTTTTGTGAAATAAAACGGCAACGCCCACCCGACGCGGATGCCGTAGCGAAAATCGAACCGGGAGCCTTCCAGTTTTTTCATCTCGGCAAAATCCCAGTCGCGCAGGCTGCGCGTAAAGCCCTGATTAAACTCAAAGCCGATGAAATAATTGATGCTTCGGGTGCGGCCAATCAGTTGATAACCAATGAGTTGATTGAGCGCGAGGCCGCCCGTGAGGCGGTCGTAGCCTTTCTGGTAATTGTCCACCAGCTGCGGCACCGACTGCGAGTTGTCCTGTACCCGGATGCTGTGGCGCAGCACACCCGCCCCCAATGTGAGGCGTAGGCCGGAGCGGTTGCTGTTGCCAAATGTGAAGAGCTTGCCGACGTGCCCACCGAGATAAAACCCGCGTTGGCGCAGCGCGACGGACGCGATGTTGCGGCCAAAACCGACGATGTAGCCGCTGTCCACACGGATGGGGTCGAGCGGGTCTTCCTTGACTTTTGTGCCGTAGGTGTACTGGAAATCAGCCCCAAAAATGAAGTTGTTGGCCGTCGTGAAATCCAGTCCCGGCCCGATGGCATTGCTGAAACCGAAGCGGTCGGCAAGGTCCGCGCCCGTCCAATGGGCCGCGTAGGTGACGTGAAAAAGAATCACGCTACCTTTGTTCCGCGCCTCCTGTTTCGGGTTGTGCTCCGGGTGCTCCCGGAATTTTTGGGCAAAAACAAGGCTTGCGAAAAGCAGGCAAAGCCCGGTGACAACAGTTTTTTTCATCCTGAAATATGTTAGAAAGCGAATCTGAAAGCCGCGCCAAAAGTACGTCGCTGCGCCCCGTCGCCCCGGCTGTGCTCGAAAAATTCCGGGCGATATTGAGCGAAACCCACCTTTTGACGGACGAAGCCGCACTCCGCGCGCACGGCCACGACGAAACCGAAGACCTCGTGTTCATGCCCGAAGCCGTCGCCCTGCCCGGCACAGCGGCGGAGGTGGCCGCGCTCGTCCGCATTTGCCACGAAGAACGCATCGCGGTCACGGTGCGCGGCGCAGGCACGGGATTGGCAGGCGGCGCGTTGCCCGTGCATGGCGGGCTGGTGATTTCGATGAAACGCTTCGACCAGATTTTGAACATTGACGAGCGCAATTTTCAAGTGACAGTAGAGCCGGGCGTGGTGACGGAGATTTTGCAGAACACGCTGAAAGACAAGGGTTTGTTTTATCCGCCCGACCCGTCGAGCCGGGGCTGGTCGTTCATCGGCGGCAACGTCAGCACAAACGCCGGCGGCCCCAAAGCCGTGAAATACGGCGTGGTGAAAGACCATGTTTTGAACCTCGAAGTGGTACTCCCGACTGGCGAAATCATCTGGACAGGCGCGAACACCCTGAAAAACAGCACGGGCTACAACCTCACCCAACTCATCGTCGGCAGCGAGGGCACGCTCGGCATCGTGACCAAAATCGTGCTGAAACTCCAACCCCACCCCACCCAAAACCTGCTGATGCTCGTCCCGTTCCGTTCGGCAGAAAGTGCGTGCGCGGCTGTGGCCGCTATTTTTCAGGCGGGCGTGGTGCCGAGCGGGCTGGAATTCATGGAGCGCAGCGCGATTGATTGGGTCGTGCGGTACCTCGGCGACGTGAACGTGCCGATTACCGACGACGTGCAAGCGCACCTCCTCATCGAGGTGGACGGCTTTCACCTCGATTCGTTGTACGCTGATTGTGAGACGATTACGCAGGTTTTGGAAAACTTCGACTGCGGCGAAACGCTCTTTGCTGATGACGACGCGACCAAAACCAACCTTTGGCGGCTACGCCGCAACGTGGCCCATGCCGTGAAAAAAAACTCCATTTACAAAGAGGAAGACACCGTCGTGCCCCGCGCCGAACTGCCTCGCTTGCTGAAAACCGTGAAAGAAGTGGGCGCGAAATACGGCTTTGAATCCGTGTGCTATGGCCACGCGGGCGACGGCAACCTGCACGTCAACATCCTGCGCGGGCAGCTTTCGGAACACGCTTGGCAAGTGGAAGTGCCCAAGGGCATCCGTGAGATTTTTGAGTTTGTGAAAAGCGTGGGAGGCACCATTTCGGGCGAGCACGGCATCGGTTGGGTACAAAAACCGTACTTGGACATCGTGTTTTCGGAAACGGAACTTCGGCTCATGCGCCACATCAAACAAGCCTTCGACCCGCATGGCATCCTCAATCCGGGGAAAATTTTTTGACGGGGCTGTTTGTTTTCTGCCACGCGGTTCTACCTTTGCCGCCGATTTAGAACGGGTCATAGCTCAGTTGGTTAGAGCGCCACGTTGACATCGTGGAGGTCACAGGTTCGAATCCCGTTGATCCGACAAGCAAATGAGTGAATGGGCGAATAATTGAATGAGTGATTCCCTTCCAAATTTCACTCATTTCAAGTTCACTCATTCGCTCATTGCATTTCGGGATGTAGCTCAGCCCGGTAGAGTACACGTCTGGGGGGCGTGTGGTCGCAGGTTCGAATCCTGTCATCCCGACCATTGATTGTCAAGGAGTTATGCGAAAGCATGGCTCCTTTTTTGTTTCCCGGTGTAAACTTCAGGTAAGCCCTACAACCTTGATACGCCGACGCAGCAGCTGCACCATGCCTTTGCGCTCCATTTGTTTGAGCAGCCGCGACACGACTGCACGCGCCGAGCCGAGGTCGTCGGCAATTTGCTGGTGCGAGACGGGCAGCACAACCGTACCGAGCAATGCGGATTTTTCTTGCAAGTATTTAATCAGCCGTTGGTCGAGCTGGGCAAAACTGACTTCCTCAACCAAAGCAAGCAACTCATCGAATCGTTGGCTGTACGTTTCCAGCACAAAATCGGACCAAGCCGGATGGCTCCTTGCCAGCGTATGCGCCAACTCAGCCGGGATGACAACCAACTCGGCTGCCTGCTCTGCCACTGCTCGGACGCGGCTATTTTCGCGGCGCAACGACGAGGCCAATGTCATGGCGCAGCTCTCGCCGGGATGGATGTAATATAATAGTACCTCGTGGCCACTTGCATCGGCGCGGCTGACTTTGACAGAACCGGACAACAGGAGCGGGATGGCGCGAATCGGGTCGCCCGGCTCAAACAGCACCTTGCCCGGCGGCACCCGCAACACAGCAGCCTTCTCGGCCAACAGTTCAACCATGCCCTTATGAGCGAGGCGCGGAAATTGGCGGCGGAGCATTTCGAGCGAAATCATGAGCAGGCGCGGTTTTTCTGGCAAACCTACAGAAAACAGATGGGCGGGCAATTAAGCCCTCTACCGCCCTGCCACTTCCCTAATCTTATCAGGGTAATCCGTGATGATGCCATCCACGCCGAGGCGAATGAGGCGGCGCATAGCGGCCACGTCATTGACTGTCCATGGGATGACCTGCACCCCGCGTTTGTGGCAGCGGCGCACCACTTTTTTGTTCACGAACAGGTAGTACGGGCTGAAAATATCGGGCAGGAAGCCCAGTTTTTCAAAGTCAAGGTCGAGGCCAAACAGTTGAGGCTCAACGAGATAGGCCAGCCGGATTTGTGGGTTCAGTTTTTTCACAGCCTGCAAAGCCCGCACGTCGAACGATTGCACGGTGGCCTGTTTCTCGATGCCGAGCGTCCGCATTTCGTCGAGCAGCAGCTGGGCGAATTCTTCCACCTGCGGCGTGCGGAGGCCGTCCCAGTCGGGCCGGCTCTTGATTTCGATGTTCCAACGCATTGATTTTCCGCGACTTGTGGCCCGTACAGCCTCCACTGTTTCGCGGAGCGTGGGCTTGTGCGTCGCCATTTTTTGCTGGCCAGCGAACCGCTCATTGCCCCGGCTGCCGCAGTCGAACGCCCGGATTTCGGCCACCGTCCGCTCGAAAATCAGATATTTTTCTTCGTCGCGTTTCGGGATGCTGTCGCCGCCGGGCAATGTGCAAATCGCCGCATTGAACCACGGCTCGTGGCTGACGATGAGCTGGCGGTCCTTCGAGACGGCCACATCGAGTTCCAGCGTCGTAACTTCCTGAAAATCAACGGCCCGCACAAATGCTGGGATACTGTTTTCGGGCATCAAACCCCGGCAACCCCGGTGGCCTTGCCAGTCGAAGTTGCTCGGCCAAGCGACCGGACGGCTCTTTTCGGCGGATTTGCAAAAAGTGAAAATGAATGGCGTGAGCAGGCTCAAAGCAAGCAACAATGAATGATGAACAATGAACGATGAACGGCGCGTTCGGGGCTGGACTGTGACTTTTTCTGCTGGCATGAGCGATGCGATTTTACCTTTGGGCGAAGGTAAACCGCGTTTCGTTGCCGCAATATTAAGGTATCGTTGCCCGCGTTTTTCGTTCCAACAACTTGAAAATCACGCCATTAGCACATTGGCAAATTCCCACATCAACACATTCAAACAAATGACTGACGTAAAGGCATTCCTCGAAAACCTCCCCAACAAAGTGAACCCCGCCGCCGTCGAAGGCATGACATCGCGCTTCCATTTCGACGTGACCGGGCTTGGACAGTACACCGTCAACCTCGACAACGGCAAACTCGATGTGTCCGAGGGCCTCGCGGGCGAGCCGGCCTGCAAAGTCACCGCCTCCGCCGAGACGCTCGCCAAAGTCCTTTCCGGCGACACGAACCCGATGATGGCCATGATGACCGGCAAACTGAAAATCAGCAACCCCGGCGAAATGCTCAAATACGCCAAGATTTTCGGCCTCATGTGAGGAGTTGAAAAGAGGGGAAAAGTCGAAGAGTTGAATGTGGAAAATTCAACTCTTCGACCTTTTCCTCTCTTAAACTTATTGGATGTTTACCGGAAAATCAGCCGTGAAATCCGTTTCGCCGCCCGGAGCCGAAAGGTTGTCCTTGTTCGTCGGCTCATGGAAAAGCGTGATTTTCACCACGCCATTGGCGAAAGTGGTGGTCGTCCACTTCGTTTCGAGGCCCAGTTTTTTGCCGTTCGAGTCTTGGTCGTCGTACTCGATTTGCAGGTTTGAAAGCGGACTTTCAAACACCCACAAATGCTCCGCGCCCTCGGCCTCAATTTCCTCCGTCAAATCCTCCACAGGGCTTTTCGTGTCGTCGAAAACATGGATGTGGCAGTCCAGCACCTTGCCTGCGGGCAGTTCGAGGGTCGGCACGGTGGGCGCGTTGCCGCCGTCGCCGTCCGGGTCTTTCCACTCAAATTCTTGGTCGAAACCGTCGCCCGTGAAGTGCAGCACCACGCGGGTGATGTTTTCCTGTTCGGTGTCGTCGTCCTTTTTGCAGGCCGAGAACAGGAGGCTGCCAGCGAACGCGGACAGCAGGAGCAGTTTTGCGAAGTTCAGATTGTGCTTTTGCATGGTTGAAAAATTTTGGTTTAAAAGTTTAGTAATCAATGATTTGCGTGGTTGAACAGGGTTCCTTTTCAAAAAACCATCTTCGCCCGCAGGCCCACGTTCAGGCCCGGCTCGTCGGCGAAAAAGCGGAAAAAGTTGAGGTACTCTCGGTAGCGAGCGTTCGTCAGGTTTTGGACGGAAAGGCCGAGTTCGAGGTTTTTGCCGAACAGTTTGAGCGTGTGCGCCGCGTCCAGAGCCAGCAGCGTGAAGCCCTGCGGCGCAGCTTTTACCAAGCCTTCCGACGGGATGCGCGGCTGGCGCAGCGCGGTGGTCGCCATGACGCGGACGAACGTCTCGCCCGCGTCGCCTTCGTGCCGCACGCGCCGCCCGTCGTCCAAAGTCCAGCGCAGGCCGTAACTGAACCGGTCGGTCGGCATCAGCGGCAGCCAGTCGCGGCGCGTGTTTTCGGGCGCGGAATCGCGCAGCAGCCGGAAGCCGCGCAGCAGCGAGACGCGCCCCTCGGCGGCCCATTTTCGGGCAAAAAACCACGTCGCTTGCCCGTCCAAGCCCTGCAACACGGCATTTGCCTGCCGATAATCGTATGCGGGAAACGCGCCGCGCACCGTCAAAACGGGTTCGAGGCGCGGGTTCAGGTAGATAAAATCACGGATTTGGTTCCTGAAAATCGTCACTTGCGCTTCCAGCGGGCGGCCTTTGCGCTCGGCGGTCAGGCTCGTGTTCCAAGCGCGTTCGGGCACGAGGCCGGGGTCGCCCTCCTCGTAAGTGGCCGAGGCATGGTGGACTCCCCGTGCAAACAGTTCGTTGACGTGCGGCGGGCGTGTCGCCAAGCCCGTGTGCAACGTGGCCGACCAGTGTTCGGAAAAATGGTAAATCGCGCCGGCGGTGCCCGAAAAGTTGTGAAAAACAACTTTTTCGTTCAGTTTTCGGAGGCTGCCGACGGTGTCGGTCACATGGTTCCAGCGATAGTCGTACCGCGCACCAACCTCGAATTCCCAGGGCGTTGGGTATCGCCGCCAGCGTTCCGTCGCCCAGATGCCGCCGCCGAGTGCGAGGTAATCGGGGATAAAACCGCCCTTGCTGACGTAATTCAACTGCTGTTTGAGTTGCACGCCCGCCGCGCCCTGCCAGTGCCGGATTGGGAAATGCTCGACCGCTGCGTTCGCCTCGTTTGTCCAAATTCGGAACGAAATCTGGGGCTTTCGGAGCAAATCCTGCGGGTCGCTCAACGGTGCGTGGGCATCGTATTCGCGGCGGTTGTTGAACTGGAAAGCGTAGTCGCCCGTCAGTTTCCAAGTTTGCGAAAGGCGGTTTATGAGCCTGTATTTCAACAAGTTGTGCTGGATTTGCTGGTACGGCCTGCCGATGCGCCAAGTGAATTCGTCGCGGTTGTTCAGCGGCACATTGCTTTGGATAGCCTTCTCCAAATCGGTCGTGTTGCCGATGTGCGAGGCTCGCAGCACACCGAGTTTTTGGTTGAATTGCGAAGCCGAAATCTGGTGCTGCCAGCGGCCCGATTTCCAGCCAGCCATGCCCGAAATGTTGCGCTCGGCGTTGCCCGTGTTGCCCAAAAAGTAGTCGGGTGCGCGGAGGTTCCCGGCGTGTTTCAAAGTGCCTTGTAACCTGAATGTCAACGACTTGTGCGGCAAATGCCAGTCCGCCGCGCCCGAAGCCACGCCGCCCCAGCCATTTGAAAAACCGCCCAATGCCAGCCAACCGCCGATGCCCGATTTTTCGCGCAGCGGCGCGGGTTCGAGCACGACGGCCCCGGCCAACGCGCCCGTGCCATAGCGCACCGCCGCCGCGCCTTTGACCACCGAGATTTTGTCGGCGGCAAACGGGTCAATCTCCGGGGCGTGCTCGCTGCCCCACTGTTGGCCTTCGATGGCCGTCCCGCCCGACACGATGGCAATCCGGTTGGAGTGCAGCCCTTGAATGACGGGTTTGGCGATGGTCGCGCCGGTGTTCAGCGTGGTCACGCCGGGCAGTTTTTTGACGGCCTCGCCCAAATTCACACCTTTTGCGGCTTCCAAATCAGCGTGGCTGACCGTGACTTCGGCTTGCATTGGCTTTGGCGCGGCGGCTTTTTCGGTCACGATGACCTCCTTCAATTCCGCGCTGTGGACGAGGTGAAAATCCACCGTCGCGTTCTCGGTCAGTTTGACCAAGCGCGTCTCGTGGGCACATTCGATGTGGCTGACCTCGACGGTGTACGTCGTGCCTTCGCACAGGTCGGCGATGCTGTAAAAACCGTTTTCGTCGGTCATGGCACCGCGCCCGGCCTCGCGGACGTACACATTGGCGTAGGCCAAAGGCTCGTGCGTGTCGGCCTCTTCGATGCGCCCTCGGAGTGCGAGGTGGCAGTCGTGCGTCTGTGCGCCCGCGCCCGTCGTTGCGGCGAGCAACGCGGCGAACGCCCAGACTTTTTGGCTGGACATTTTCCTGAAAATTAGAAATGAAACTGCGGGTGTCGTGTTCGGTGTGTCGTGTTTCGCGTTCGGTTCACCTGTCGAAAAACGACTCCCGAAACACGAAAAACGGACATTTCAAAACCGCGCAGGCGGCCCGCGCAGGTGGGTCCCCTCACAGTCTTTGCCGATGAAAAACTGGGCGACTGGGCAGGGCAGGGAGTCGGAAACCGCAACTGGCTGCCGGACGAGGGCCGTGATGGAGACTATTTCCGGGATGGCAAACAGGAAAGCGCAAGCGGAGCAGTCGTCGGGTTTGTATTCCTCGTTATGGATATGGGTGCCGCCGTCGCGGGCGAAGGTTTTTTCGCAGACGGGATGATGCGCATGGTCATGGAAAAACAGGTGGTGCGCCGAGCGCAGCACAAAAGTGCCCGCAAACAACATCGCAAGTGCGATGCCCCAAAAGTGGCGATATGTGGCCTGTTTTTTCAAATGCGATTTTTTCAGTCGGCGAAGGTAGGCACGGTGGGCCGGGAATCGTCAGATTTTTTGGCCGCGCTGGTCGTGTTTTTGTCAAAAAAGAAGCCCGGCGCACTGCTGGCCGGGCTTCCACATCGGTTTATGTTTCCGCTGATTTGTTCTGTAAAAGAACAGCGTGTTTTTTCAATCAGGCTTCGGCGAGGGCTGGCTCGCCGATTGAGAGGGGTTTTTCGCGTGGGTGAGATTGGATTTTTTCTTTGTGTTTGGAGACTTGTCGTTTGAGGGTGTCAATGGATGCGCCCAGCGCGGTCTCGAAAGTTTTTCCTGTTTTTTTGTCCACAATCCAGCCGCCGGGCAGGTGAAGGTGGATTTCGGTGATTTTTTCTCTGGTTCTGGCTCCGGTGTCTTGCAGTTTCAGATGAACCTCGGCTTCGGTGATGCGGTCAAAAAGTTTGGTCAGGCGGTTGAGTTTCTGCTCGATGTAGGCGACCAACTTGCTGTCCACGTGGAAATGAACGGATTTAACACTAATCTTCATAAAGCAAACTGTGTTGGTTAAATGAAACGATGTGAAATGTTAGTTTTTGGGGAGCGTGGATGATGCAACGTGTATGTCTTTTCGATGTTCGTGTTTAGCGTCATAACGTGCCGTAATTCAAAACAATTGTGGCATTTGCGACCGTGATTTGTCGCGCATGAGCGATTTGGTCCGCGACTGTTTTGCGCTGCATTTTACGACGAATTGACCGATGCCGTCAAGGTTTCTTGGACGAAATTTTTGAAAAAACTTCCGAACTGGCATTTTCGGGGCGTGTACGTTTTTCGTCCGATAAGCCCAACAAAAAATCCCGTTTCCCGGCCAACCGGGAAACGGGATTTTTTGCAATGTTTTTTTTACAAAACCGGGCGAACCTCAGGAGACCGCTGCCACGCTCCGCGAAGCCTTGCCGTAGAGCGGGTACGTTTGCATAAAATGGCCCACTTCGCGGCGCACTTTTTTGTGGAATTTTTCGTCGGTCGGGCGGCTCAGCACCGCGTCAATCCATTCCACGACTTTCAAACATTCCGTTTCCTGAAAGCCCCGCGACGTGATGGCCGCCGTGCCGATGCGGATGCCGGAGGCTGTCATCGGCGGCTGTGGGTCGAACGGAATCATGTTCTTGTTGACGGTGATGCCTGCCTCGCCGAGGGCCGCGTCGGCGGCTTTGCCTGTGATGTTTTTCGGGCGCAAGTCAATGAGCATCAAGTGGTTGTCGGTGCCGCCGGAGCTGATGCGGTAGCCGAGCGAAAGCAACGCGCCCGACATCGCTTGGGCGTTGCGGACGACCTGCTCGGCATAGCGGCGGTATTCGGGGCGGAGGGCTTCGCCGAACGCGACGGCCTTCGCAGCGATGACATGTTCCAGCGGGCCGCCTTGCATACCGGGAAAAACACCGCTGTCAAGCACACTGGACATCTGAATTGGCGCGCCTTTTTTGGTGGTGCGGCCCCAAGGGTTGTCGAAATCCTTGCCCATCATGATGATGCCGCCGCGCGGGCCGCGCAGGGTTTTGTGCGTGGTGCTGCTGACGATGTGGCAATGGGGCAGCGGGTCGTTGAGGAGTTTGGCGGCAATCAGCCCGGCGGGGTGCGCGATGTCGGCCAGCAGCAATGCGCCCACGCTGTCGGCGATTTGCCGGAAACGAGCATAGTCCCAGTCCCGCGAATAGGCCGACGCGCCGCAGATGATGAGTTTCGGTTTGTGCTCGTGGGCAAGTGCCTCCACTTTGTCCATGTCAATCAGTCCGGTCTCCTCTTCCACGCCGTAAAACACTGGTTTATAGACCTTCCCGGAGTAGTTGACCGGCGAGCCGTGCGAGAGGTGGCCGCCGTGCGCGAGGTTGAAGCCCAGAATCGTATCGCCCGGTTGGAGGCAAGCAAGGAAAATGGCGGCGTTGGCCTGTGCCCCGGAGTGCGGCTGCACATTGGCCCAAGCCGCGCCGAAGAGTTCTTTCAGGCGGTCAATGGCGAGTTGCTCCACCTCGTCCACCACTTCGCAGCCGCCGTAATAGCGGCGACCGGGATAGCCCTCGGCGTACTTGTTGGTCAGGCAGCTGCCCATCGCATCGAGCACGGCTTGGCTGGTGAAATTTTCGGAGGCAATCAGCTCGATGCCTTCGCGTTGGCGTTTGAGTTCTTTCTTAATTAGTTGAAAAACAATGTCTTGCATGATGTTGGTTGACAGCGGACGGTTGACGGTTTGGTGGCTCGGCGGGGTCGGCGGCAAAAGTAGGAATGTTTGGGCTATGGCCTCGAGGCCGGGGCAAATTGCTTGCGCCCGCCGCCGTTCGGACAAACAAAAAAAGCCCGGACTGGGGCACAAAGTGCTGCCAATCCGGGCCACTGCGCGAGGCTGTGCGGTCACTTCCAGCCGTCGTACACGCCGCTGCAGGCGCGGGTGGCTTCGAGCAGTTCGGAGGTCAGTGAGTTGATGCGTGCGATGTCCACATAATCCGGGCGGCCAATGCGGACTACCCAGCGATTCGTTGTTTTTGAATCGTCCCTGCTGACGGATTCAACCCGGAAAAAATCGTCAATGGCCCGGAGGATGAATCGGTCGCGGTCTGTTTCGTTCTGAAAATATGCAGTGTGTACAAGGTGTCGTTTCTCGGTCAGCGGCGTGCCTGATTTGCGGAGCTGCGCCACGACGCGCTGGTTGAAAATGGCGTTCAGTTCGTTTTCGTTCGGGAACAGGAAGTTGAAATACATATCCCAATCGGGGTCTTCCTTCCAGCCTGCCTCGAACTTGTACTGCGGGAACTGGCGCATCCCGGCCTCCAAAAGTGCGATGGTGCGCGTGGGGTTTTGAGCGAAAAAAATCAGGTCGCGGCAGCCGTTCGTCGTCACGCGGCCACAAAACAGCGCGGTGTTCTGGCGGCCAATCCGCGCCAAAAGATGGTCTTCGATGCGGCAAAGTGTGCCGAGTTCAGAGGGCGCGGGAAAGCCTTTTGCACTTTTGTTGTTGATTTTCAAGGAGATATACACGACGTAGGGCAGCTGGGCATTCGGGGCAAATTCGGCGAGGTTGAGGTCAACGGAGATGAGCGCGGCGTTTTCGTCCACTTCGCAGAAATAGAAATCCCAGTTGGCTCCACTTTGCCGGGCGGTCGGACTTTCGATGTAGGAATGTTGCATGGGCGCGTTTCGCAGTGGTAAGTTTTGATTAAAAATGACTGGGAGGTTGCGAAACAGCCGCCAAAAACCTTGCCTGTTTGCCGCGCCGCGCCGCGCACGAACGAAAATACCCCGCTTTGGGCAAGCAGGGTATGCCCGATTTTGGGTTTGCGAACCATCGCCGAAGCTCACTATACCTCTTGCGAAACTCTGCGGGTTCTCTGCGAATCTCTGCGTAAGAGTATGTTTTAAAATTTGAGGGGAAGTTTTTACGGATTTTTCTCCAAAGGAGTCTGCTGGGACAAATAGTGTTCAGTCCCGTAGGGACGGCCACGTTTATAGCATCGAATGGAGAAAAATTTG
>JBKBIC010000106.1:12998-16873 GCA_046299435.1 Saprospiraceae bacterium | reverse complement strand
GCGCCGACCCGAATTTAGGTTCCGGGAAAATGTTTCCCCATCGCAGGCTTTTGCCGAAAATTGCCCGGTCGAACTTTTCATCCGGCAAATAAATCTTGGGTAAACCGCGCCCCGATTACATTTGCCCGAAAACGAATCAACTTATTTCGTGTATCGTTTTTCGTGTTTCAGAAGCGTGCACTCGACACACGAAAAACGACACACAGGCACACGCAAAACTCAAAACTTCTATGTTCAACTGGTCAAAACACCCCGCCGGGCTGCGCTACCTTTTCCTCACCGAAATGTGGGAACGCTTCGGCTACTATCTGATGATTGGCATTTTTGTGCTCTACATGACCGACACCCAGACGGGCGGCATGAGCATGGACCGGGCTGTGGCCTCCGACATCTACGGCACGTTCATCGCGCTGGTTTACATCACGCCGTTCATCGGCGGGCTGCTCGCCGACCGGGTGCTGGGCTTCCGCAAAAGCATCATCATCGGCGGTATTTTGATGGGCTTGGGTTACTTGCTGCTGGCCGTGCCGGACAACATGACCACTTTTTACGCCGCGCTCGGCCTCATGATTTTGGGCAACGGCTTCTTCAAACCCAACATCTCCACCCTGCTCGGCAACCTCTACAACGAGGACAAATACCGCGAGCGCAAGGACGACGGCTACTCCATTTTTTACATGGGCATCAACATCGGTGCGCTCATCTGCAATTTCGTGGCGGCTTACCTCCGCAACACCTACGGCTGGGGCTATGCTTTTGCGGCGGCGGGCATTGGGATGTTCATTGGCGTGGCCGTGTTCGTCTCCGGCCTGAAAAAAATCGCCCACGCCGACGTGCTGAAAAAACCTGAACCCGGCGAAACTGGCGTGGCCCAGATGCTCTCGTCCGTGCTGTTGCCAGCCGTCGCGGTTGGGCTGGCCGCATGGAACATCCCCGGCAGCATCTTCGGCTCCGACTCCACCGATGCGTTCATTTTTGGCAGCATCCCGGTCATCGGTTTTTACCTCTGGATTTTGTGGAAGGCCAGCGCGCAGGACAAACCGCGCATCAAAGCACTACTGGCGATTTATGCGGTGGTCATCGTTTTTTGGGCCGTTTTCAAACAAAACGGCACCGCGCTGACCACTTGGGCGGAGTTTTATACCGACCGCACCTTCCCGGCTTGGATGGAAACGCCCGCCAAATTCATGGGCATGGTGCAAAACGACACCATGAAAATCCGCTCCTATCCTGTGTACGACAGCCAATTCCGCACCTCGCGTGACGAGGCCGGCAAAATCATCAGACACCAATCCTACCCACCCTATTTCCAAAACGTGCCCGAAACCGAACGTCCGCCCGAAGGCACGCCGTACAAATTGATTTCAACTGAGATTTTCCAGTCCGTCAATCCGTTTTTCGTCGTCGTGCTCACGCCCGTGCTGATTTGGGTGTTCACTTGGCTGCGAAACCGACGGCGCGAACCGACCACGCCCGGCAAAATCGGCTGGGGCCTCGTCATCACCGCGCTCTCCACTTTGGTCACGGTCATGGCCGTGTACGCCTGCCACAACGGCGCAGAAAAAGCCTCCGTTGGCTGGATTTTCGCCACCTACGGGGTCATCACCGTCGGCGAACTTTGCCTCAGCCCGATGGGACTTTCGATGGTCTCGAAAATGGCCCCGCGCCACATCGCCGGGCTGATGATGGGTGGCTGGCAGCTCGCCACTTCGCTCGGCAACAAACTCAGCGGCGTACTGGCCTCCATGTGGGACAAATACGACGACAAAACTGACTTTTTTTGGGTCAATTTTGGGCTGCTCTCCGTCTCCGCGCTGGTGCTTTTCGCCATGCTGCGCTGGCTTAACCGTATTTTCCGGGAGCAGGGACTTTCGTAGTTGTGAGTTGTGAGTGGTGAGTGGTTAGTTTTGGGTGTGTCGGTCACTAACAACTAACCACTCACAACTAACAACTATTTTTGCCCCATGAACATCATTTCTACCTTGCAACTCGCTGTCCAACAAGCAGTTGAGCAACTCTACGGCGAATCGTTCCCAGCTGCCAACGTCACCGTCAACACCACGCCGAAAGAATTTTCGGGCGATTACACGGTCGTCGTTTTCCCGATTTCCAAGCTTGCCAAAAAATCGCCCGACGCGGCAGCCCAAGAATTGGGCGAACACCTGCGCCAAAACGTGGCCGAAATCACGGGCTTCAACGTGGTCAAAGGTTTTTTGAACCTCGAAATCGCGCCCGCGTACTGGCAAAATTTCTTGCAAAACACGGTGCTCGCCGACCCGGATTTCGGTCGCCAGCCGCGCAACGGTCGCCGGGTCATGGTCGAATATTCGTCGCCAAACACGAACAAACCGCTGCACCTCGGCCACATCCGCAACATCCTGTTGGGCTGGTCGTGCAGCCAGATACTGGACGCGATGGGCTTCGACGTGGTGCGCGTCCAGATTGTCAACGACCGGGGCGTGGCGATTTGCAAAAGCATGGTGTCGTGGCTGCGCTTCGGCGAGGGCAAAACGCCAGAAAGCGAGGGCGTGAAAAGCGACCATTTCGTGGGTGATTGGTACGTCCTGTTCGAGCAAAAAACGAAAGAAGAGTACGAGATTTGGCAGAAAACCGCCGAGGCACAGGCCGTTTTTGCCGAAAAGCACAAGCCCGCGCAGGATGAAAAAACCTTTTTCAAAGAGTATAAAAACAAGTGGTTCAACGACCACTCCGCGCTCGGTGCCGAGGTGCGCGAGATGCTCCTCAAATGGGAGGCGCACGACTCCGAAACCCTCGCGCTCTGGCGCAAAATGAACGGCTGGGTGTACGCGGGTTTCGACAAAACCTACGCCGACTTGGGCGTGGCTTTTGACAAACTGTACTATGAATCAGACACTTATCTGCTCGGAAAAGACATCGTGGACGAGGGGCTGGCGAAGGGCACTTTCTTCAAAAAAGACGACGGCTCGGTCTGGATTGACCTGACCGACGCGGGCCTCGACCAAAAAATCATCCTCCGCAGCGACGGCACCTCGGTTTACATCACGCAGGACATGGGCACGGCCCGGATGCGATACGAGGATTTTGGTTGCGAAAAAGTGGTGTATGTGGTGGCTGACGAGCAGAACTACCATTTTCAGGTGCTGTTCGAGGCACTCAAACGCCTCGGCGAACCATACGCCGCCGGGCTGCACCACCTTTCCTACGGCCTCGTCGAGCTGCCGAGCGGGCGCATGAAAACCCGCGAAGGAACCGTCGTGGACGCGGACGACCTCATAGCCGAGGTGATTCGGTTGGCAAACGCGGGCATCGCCGAACGCGGCGAAACAGCCGGTTTTTCGCCAGAAGAACAGGCCGAAATCGCCCGGAAAATCGGCATGGCCGCGCTCAAATTTTTCATCGTGAAAGTCCATCCGAAGAAAAAAATGATTTTCAACCCCGAAGAATCGGTGGACTTGCAGGGGCAAACCGGACCTTACATCCAGTATTCGTTCGTGCGGATAAACGGCCTCATGGCGCGGGTGACGAAGGAGGGCATTGACCTCGCGCCCGCCGCGCAATACGTTGATATTCAGCCACAAGAGAAAGAATTGCTGACTGCGCTGCACGGCTTTCCGACAATTTTGGCAGCGGCGGCGGATGCCTACGACCCCTCATTGATTGCCAATTTTTGCTACGACCTCGCCAAGAGTTATCACCGTTTTTGGCACGACCTTTCCATTTTTGGGGCGGACAACCAGGCAGCGCGGGCGTTCCGTTTGGAATTGAGCCGGGCCGTCGGGCAAGTGCTGAAACTGGCGATGAACTTGCTCGGAATTGAGATGCCGGAGCGGATGTGAGGTTTTCGTTAGTTGAAAAGAGGAAGGGGTTGAAGAGTTGAATTTGCTCCGCTTGGG